>NZ_AOHN01000007.1:0-364827 GCF_000510915.2 Pseudomonas sp. FH4
CGCCAGAGCGGTACGCAGCTGCTCTTGAGCAGTGGATGGCCCTACGCAAATGACGACGATTTCAGTCGCGATGCCCTTTTCTTTCAGGCGTACGGCTTCTTCCACAGCGATTTCGCAGAAGGGGTTCATCGACATTTTGACGTTAGCCAGATCGACGCCGCAATTGTCCGCCTTGACGCGAACTTTCACGTTGTAATCGACCACTCGTTTGACTGCGACGAGGACTTTCATAATGGATCTCTCAGTGTGAAAAAAACGGCATTCAAGCGGCATCAAGCAAGGCGGCATAGGCCTTGAGGTGATAGTCATCGTCACCGAATTGATGGCTGAGCATCACCAGACGTTTGGCGTGGTGCGCCAGGGAATACTCCCACGTCATGCCGATCCCACCGTGCAGCTGGATTGCCTGTTCGGCAATGCTGCGCGCGGCGCGGGTGACGATGAACTTGGCGGCGGCCAGGGTCCGGGTGCGTTCAAGGCTGTGCGCTTCGTCGCAGCAGCACGCGGCCAGGATGGCCATGCTGGTGGCCTGTTCCAGTTCGGTGCGCATGTCGACCATACGGTGCTGCAGCACCTGGAACTGACCAATGGCCACACCAAACTGCTGACGGGTCTTCAGGTATTCCAGGGTCAGGCGACAAGCTTCCTGCATGCTGCCCAGGGCATCCGCGCACTGTGCGGCAATCGCCCGCCCTTGTTGATAACGCAACGCTGCCAAGGCCTGGCCTGGTTCACCCAGTACCTGATCAGCAGAGACCTGCACCTTGTCCAGGTACAGGTCGCAGGCTTTGCGACCATCGACCGTAGGATAAGTGCGGCGCTCGACACCGACGGCCTGGGGATCAATCAAGAACAGGCCAATGCCCTGCTCATCACGACTCTCACCGCTGACCCGTGCGCTGACCAGCATCAAGCCGGCCTGATGCCCGCCGATCACCACGGCTTTCCTACCGGTCAGCGTCCAGCCCTCGGCCGTCTGTTCGGCACGGGTCTGCACATCGTTCAGGTGGTAGTGACTCTGTGGTTCGGCAAAGGCCGTGGCCAGCAGCAATTGTCCGCTGGCCACTTGTTGCAACAGGTCTTGCTGGGCCGGGCTGCCGAGTTGCATCAGTAACCCTCCCGCATAAATCACCGACTCCACATAAGGTTCCAGGCACAAGCCTCGGCCGAACTCAGTCATCAACAGCATCGTGTCGACGCCGCCCCCGCCAAAACCACCCAGGGCCTCGGGAAACGGCACTGCCGTCAGCCCCAACTCACCCAGTTGCTGCCAGAAGGCAAGGCTGAAGCCCGCATCGCTCTGGGCATACTGCTCTCGCGCCTCGAAGCTGTAGGCATCGCGTACCAGGCGTGTCGCCGTGTCTTGCAGCATTTGCTGCTCTTCGGTCAGTTTGAAGTCCATGGTCAGAGCCCCTTACAGTTCGAGAATCATCTTGGAGACGATGTTTTTCTGAATTTCGTTGGAGCCGCCGAAAATCGACAGCTTGCGCAGGTTGAAATACTGGCTGGCCAACGCCACGCTGTAGTCGGCGTGCAGGGGTTCGCCTGGGTAATCCAGGTCCAACTCTTCTTCCAGAAACGGCAACGCGTACGGCCCGATCACCTTGCGCAGCAAGTGGCTGATCGCCTGGCGGACTTCAGTGCCCTTGACCTTGAGGATCGAACTTTCTGCCCCCGGCACCCCGCCGTCCTTGGCCGCAGCCAGGGTACGCAGCGTGCTCATTTCGGTGGCCATGAGTTGCATCTCCACCTCCGCGACCTGGGCGCGAAACAGCGGGTCGTCGAATATCGGCCGGCCTTCGCTCATCTGCTTGCGGGCAATGCGCTTGAGGTGGGCCAGCGCGGCCTTTGACGCGCCGATCCCCGCCAGGCCCGTGCGCTCATAGGTGAGCAGGTATTTGGCACACGTCCAGCCGTGGTTTTCTTCGCCAACCAGGTTCTGCACCGGCACCTTGACGTTGTCGAAGAACACCTCGTTGACTTCGTGCTCGCCATCCAGGGTGATGATCGGCCGCACGCTGATGCCAGGGCTGGTCATATCGATCAGCAGGAAGGAAATACCCCGCTGCTTCTGCGCCTGCGGGTCGGTACGCACCAGGCAGAAAATCATGTTGGCGTGCTGGCCCAGGGTGGTCCAGGTCTTCTGGCCATTGACGATGTAAACGTCACCCTCGCGCACCGCACGGGTTTTCAGCGAGGCCAGGTCAGAACCGGCGCCGGGCTCCGAGTAGCCCTGGCACCACCAGTCCTCGCCGCTGAGGATGCGCGGCAGGTAGTGGTCTTGTTGCTGTGGCGTGCCGAACTTGATCAGCACCGGGGCTACCATGTTGACCCCAAACGGAATGCTGCGCGGCGCACCCACCAGCGCACATTCCTCTTCGTAAATGTGCTTCTCTACCGCGCCCCAGCCAGTGCCGCCAAAGGCTACTGGCCAATGGGTGGCGTACCAACCCTGCGCGTTCTGGATTGCCTGCCAGCGCAGGTGGTCATCCTTGGACAAGGGCTTGCCCAGGCGCACCTTGTCGGCCAGGTCCTGGGGTAGTTTGTTGTTCAAGAAGGCCCTGACTTGATCGCGAAACGCCAGTTCTTCAGCGGTAAAATGAATATCCATGTTGTTTCTCCAAGCCGTTGATAGACCGTGAAGCAGGCCGTTATGACTCCAGTTTCCAGTCGGCGAAACGCCGCCCTTCTGCCGCCAGCTGTTCCAGCAGTGGCGCCGGCTCCCACCAGGCGCCGAAGCGTTGGTGGAACTCGCGAATACGGGCCAGCACCTTGTCCAGCCCGAGGCTGTCGGCATAAAACATCGGGCCGCCTCGCCAGGCGGCAAAACCGTAGCCGTTGAGGTAGATCACATCGATGTCGCTGCTGCGCCGGGCGATGCCTTCCTGAAGAATTTTTGCGCCCTCGTTGATCAAGGCGAACACGCAGCACTCGACGATGTACTCATCGCTCAAGGCGCGGCGCTCGATGCCTTTCTCGCGGGAGACGGCCTCCAGCAATGGCAACAGTTCAGGGTTGGGCTCGGGACGGCGGGAGCCGGGGGCGTAGCAGTAGAAGCCCTGGCCGGTCTTCTGGCCGAGCATGCCGGCCGCGTACAACGTGTCGAGGACATCGGGCAGCGGGTAGTTCGATGGCAGCGTGGCGCGCTGGCGTTGGCGAATGCTCCAGCCAATATCCAGCCCGGACAGATCGCGCATGGCATTCGGGCCCATGGCCAGGCCGAAGTTGCGCAAGGCACCATCAACCTGCTCCGGGGTAGCGCCCTCCTCCAGCAAGAACTCGGCCTCGCGGCCATACTGGAAGATCATCCGGTTGCCGACAAAGCCATCACAGACGCCCACCACCACGGCAATCTTGTTCAGCCTCTTACTCAGTTGCATGACCGTGGCCAACACCTCAAGACCGGTGTGCCGACCGCGCACGACTTCAAGCAGACGCATGACGTTGGCCGGGCTGAAAAAGTGCAGGCCCACCACGTCTTCAGCCCGTGACGTGAAGCGGGCGATAACATCCAGATCCAGCGACGAGGTGTTGCTGGCAAGGATCGCGCCGGGCTTGCACACCTGATCCAGGCGTTCGAATACCTGGCGCTTGACCTCCAGGCTCTCAAACACCGCCTCGATCACCAGGTCGGCAGTGGCCAGTTCGCTGTAGTCCACCCCTCCATGCAGCAGTGCCAGGCGCTGCTCCATCACGGCAGGGCTCAAGCTGCCACGGGCGACGCTGGCTTCGCAGGTTTCTCGGGCGCGTTGTAATGCCCGCTGCAGGGCGGGCTCGTCGACTTCCATCAACATCACGGCAATACCGGCGCTGACAAAACTCAAGGCGATGCCCACGCCCATGGTGCCGCCACCGATCACCCCGACGCGTTCAATGGCACGCACGGGTGTGTCCTTGGGCAAGTCGTCGATATGAGCGCATTGGCGCTCGGCAAAAAAACCATGTACCAGGGCCGCACGCTGCTCGGAAGCCAGGCATTCCTGGAACAGTGCGCGCTCGCGTTGCAAACCTTCGGCCAGCGGCAACAAGGTCGCCGCTTCTACGGCGGCGACACAACGGGGTGGTGAAAAGAACCCCGGCAAACGCTTGGCGACGTCAGCGCGCTTGGCGGCGATCAATGCGCCGTTGTCGACGCCCTTGAGTGCCGCAGCCTGCTCGCCGGTACGCCGTACGCCCAGGCCGCTGTCCAATACCCGTTGAGCAAAAGCGATTCCGGCGGCGCAGGGATCTCCGTCAAACAGCTCATCGACAATCTGATGCTCCCGGGCTTGAAGGGCATTGATGGGCTGGCCTGAGACAATCATCTCCAGCGCCTTGGCCACCCCCGCCAAACGGGGCAAGCGCTGCGTGCCACCCGCCCCCGGCAGCAACCCAAGCTTGACCTCCGGCAGCCCAACCTTGGCATCGCGGCGCGCGATTCGATAGTGACAACCCAGGGCCATTTCCAGGCCACCGCCCAGGGCCGTGCCATGGATCACCGCAACGCAGGGCTTGTCGCTTTGTTCGTAGGCGTTGACCACTTCCGGCAGGCTCGGCGCCTGAGGTGGTTTGCCGAACTCCTTGATATCCGCCCCGGCAATGAACGTGCGGCCGCTGCACAGCAACACCAGCACCTTGGCCTGCGTGTCGATCTGGGCCTGGTGCAAGGCCCGCAGCAAGCCTTCACGCTGGGCCTGGCCAAGGGCGTTGACCGGCGGGTTGTTGAGGGTGATCAGTGCAACCTCGCCTTGGCGCTCGTAGTTGACGCTGGAATTCATCTGAGCCTCGACACATTGTTTTTATTGGAATTATATTCCGCGCTGCGGAACATGCGGATCGATATTATCAAAGAGACATGTTTTGGCAAACGGTTTATGGAAAGATCTCCGATTAAAAAAAAGCTGACACCTTGGAGGGTGTCAGCTTGGTCAGCGGGAGAACTTGAAGGCTCAGGCGTCAGCCGCTGGCACCTGCCGGCCAGGCACCACCACGGCAGGATCCTTGGGTGCCCAGCTTTTCAGGCGCTCCAAGCTCTCGCGGTAGGAGCGCAGGCCGGCCATCAAAATCACCACCGCCAGCACCAGGGAGATGCCAGTAACCACGGCCAACGAGTAACCCAGCGCCGAATCACTGCCAAACACGTAATCCGTGCCCAAGGCTACGGCGGTCGGGCCGATACCCAGGCCGATCAGGGTCACGGCAAACTGATAGAGCGCCGATGCCTGCCCGCGCATCGGGCTGGGCACGACTTCCTGGACCGCCAGGGGGCCAACACCGAACGGCATGCTCACGGTAAACACGTGAAACGCCATCAGCACCAAGGCCAGGTTCTTGTCGTCAACCAAGTAGCCCAGGTTCGACGGCAAAGTCAGCACTGCGGCAAGGATCGCGATGCGCAGGGGGGCGTCCCGATGACCGCGCTTGACCAGCCAGTCACACAGGCGTCCACCCAGCAGCAGGCCAAGGGAGCCGCAGATCGCCAGCATGCTGCCGTAAATCACCCCGACTTGCGGCACGCTCATATCGAACGAACGCACAAAGAAAGTCGGGATCCAGGCACTGCTGCCGTAGGCCGTGAAGGTCAGGCAGGCAAACCCGAGGTTGTGGCAGAGCATGGTCCGACGGTTTTTACGCAGGTAGTCGACAAACTCCGAGAACGGCAATTGCAGCCCCGCACCGACCCCTTGGCGCACCGGCTCGCGCAGCAACAGCAGGCACAATGAGAAGACCACGCCAATGGCGCCAAGAATCAAAAACACCATCTGCCACGGGCGCACGATGCCAATCAGCGGCAACGTCATATCGCCCTGGCTGGTTGCGAAATGCACCGCGACGCCGCCGAGCAACAGCGCCACGCCCGACCCCAGATAAATCGCCGTCGAGTACACGCTGAAGGCCGTGCCGCGACGCTCAGGGGTGAAGCTGTCGGAAATCATCGAGTAGGCACAAGGCGCCAACGATGCCTCGCCCGCCGCCACACCGATGCGGCAAAAGAGAAACTGCCAGTAACCCTTGGCCATCCCGCACGCGGCGGTCATGCCACTCCACACCAAAATCCCGCACATCAGCAGATTGCGCCGGCTCTTGCTGTCGGCAATCCGCCCCAGGGGAATGCCACAGAAGGTATAGAAGATCGCAAACGACAGGCCCATCAGCAGGCTCATCTGGGTGTCGCTGATGTCCATGTCTTGACGAATGGGCCCCACCAGCAGGTTGAGAATCTGCCGGTCCACGAACGATAAAACGTAGGCCAGCATCAGCACACTGACGGTGAACCAGGCGCGTACACGTGATGGATAAAGTGTGTTCTTCATAGCCGCTACGACCTCATTGTTGTTATGGACCCGCCCGGAAGGCTGTCATCGACTCGACTACAGGAGTGGCAAGGTGTAACTGACGATCAGGCGGTTATCGTCCAGGTCACTGCCAAAGTGATTCATGCGCAGGGACGAGTTACGCCACTTAACCCCCAGGTTTTTCAACGTGCCGCTCTGGAATACGTAGGCGATATCGGTATCGCGCTCCCATTCCGAACCGGTCGGCTTGCCAGCACCCAGCTCAATCCCGCTGCCATAGAGGTAGCGGGTCATGAAGGTCAGGCCCGGGATACCGATAGCGGTGAAGTTGAAGTCGTAGCGGGCCTGCCAGGACTGCTCGTCCCGATTGGCAAAGTCGTTATTGGAAACAAAGTTGGGCAGGAAGGCATCGGCGCCATGGATATAGGCGTAGCCGGTGTCGCCACTCATTTTCTGATAGGCCAGGCCAAAGGCATGACCGCCCAGGGTGTAGGTGAGCATCGCCGCCAGGGCCGTGTTGTCGATATTGCTGTTGCCCTGGTTAGTCGACCTTGCGTAGCGCACGTCACTCTTGAGCGACTGCCCTTCGCCCAGTGGCAATAGATGCAACAGGCTGAAATTGTGCTGGCGATAAAAACTGTCGAGCTCACCGTAGAAGTAATTGCCGCTTAACTGGTTGCTCCACTTGTAACCGACACCGGCAAAGTTGAACTCATCGGTGGTCGCGCCCTTGGTCACACGAATGCCCTTGGCGTTGGCCACTGACGGCGTCAGGTCTTCCCGGTTGGTCGAATCGCGCTGGGTCACCTGGCGGATCTGGCCCGCATCGACGGTCACATTGGCGAACTCCTGGGAATTCAAATGCACCCCCTCGAACGTTTGCGGCAACAAACGCGTGTCATTGAATTGCACCACCGGCAAACGCGGATGCAGCGTACCGATCCTGAGCAGGCTCTTGGACGCCCGCACCTTGGCAGTCAGGCCAAGGGCGCCACTTTCATCGACTGAACGGCCATCTCGTTGACGAGGCAACAAACCGGAACCGGCGCGATCATGGCTGGAGTCGAGCTTCAAACCGGCCAAACCGATCGCATCCAGCCCAAAGCCGACAGAGCCTGCAGTGAACCCTGATGCGTAGCGCAGCAAAAAGCCCTGGGCCCACTCTTCCTGCTTGGATTGAGTGGTGCTGGCCTGGCTGTAGTCGCGATTGATGTAGAAATTGCGCAGCTCGACGCTGGCCTTGCTGTCCTCGAAAAAACCAGCCTGCGCCGATGCTGACAGGCCAATTTGCCCAATGGAAAACAGCAGACACGTGGCAATAACGCGGGAATGGCGCTCCATGATGCAGCCCTATTTTTGTTGTTATGTGTGAAGCTCCTGCGGCGCCTTGCCAGGGGCAAAGGCGCGCTACAGCTTTTATAATCCAATAAGTTTCGCTGTGCGAAATCGTATTTTGAATTAACGACAAAATATAAGCATTTCGCGAAATTTAAGTAAAGTGCTGCCAGGAAAACAAAATCGCTTAATGGGTAAGTGATTGTTTTATATTTATTATTTTTAATAAAAGCCTGGTCGTCATTTGATCGAGCATTTCGCCAGGCAAAACACCCACCGCAAATCATCAGAACACGGCAGCCAAACCTGGAAAGAAGGCTTTAGAAGATGGCGGCTGCTGCCGACGTCTTTCTAAGCGTCAAGTGGAGATCGTGCTTTGATTGATGGTCAGGTTTCGACGTTGGATGATGTCGGTGCCCCAAACTTTGTTGGGTTCTACGACATCGAACGGGCGTTTCAGCAGGCTGGGTAAGGTGACCGCTGGCTTACCGCTGTACATTTCAGGGCGTCGTCGATACCCAGCAGACAGGCAACCCGCTCCTGAACCTCTTTAGTATCTGATGCGGCCACTCGATCATGGCATAATGATATCTATGGCGACTTGGAGTCGCCTGAAACCTGATAAAGCCCAGACCGATAAAGGACTTACGATGCACTCTCGCATTAAGATGTTTGTAGGTAGTATTGGCTTCGCTTTCCTCACCGGCTGCGCATCCGTGCCAATGGGCGCCCCTGATGCGGACGCCAAGCTCAAGACCTTCTCAGCCCCCCCACAGGACCAAGCCGGACTGTACATTTATCGGGATAGCTTCGCAGGACAGGGCTTGAAGAAGACTGTGACTGTGGATGGCAAGGCGATTGGAGAGACAGCTAACCGCGTTTACTTCTACCGACTTGTAAACGCTGGTAGCCATACGATTGGTACAGAATCAGAGTTCAGCGATAACCTGATCAACCTAGTCGCTGTAGGTGGAAAGAACTACTACATACGTCAGTCAATAAAGATGGGGGTGTTCGTAGGTGGTGCCAGCCTCACTGTCGTCCCTGAAGCTGTAGGTCAAGCACACCTGCAAAAATGCGAGCTGGCAGCTTCGCAGTAACGTCGCGAGATAATCCTGTGGGCACATTCGCAGAGCTCACAGGACGCCTTACCTCTGATTCACAGCCTGTATAGCTGATGCTTTCAAACTATGTCCCCATTGAATAGGTCGCCAGACAACTTGGCCATGACGATACGACGATGGTGAGAAAGCACTATGGACGGTGGCCCCCAATGATACGAAGATCATGGCGGGGATCATGTCGAACATGTTGGGATTTCGAAACTAGACTTCGCCGTGCAGTCACAATCTCTCTAATTCGTCATTTCATGAGAGCAACGACCCTGTTTCTTTACATGACGATACGCCCCCATTCCCAAAGAGTATTTCATGTCTCGCAACTTTGTTTCAGAAGCAGATGCTGCGATTGCGCTGGACCTTGCGCTACGCGTAGAAAGCGGTCACTTACGACGCGCTGCTGCATTCAATCTCCTAACGACTACGTACCAGTTCGCACCACACACCGCCAACGCTTACTTGAATTGCTACCCACACCTACGTCGCGGTACACCTTGGAAAGCAACGGTATCTGTGAACGCTGTCCGAGTGATGCTCGAAACTATCGCTACTGGTGGAGCAAATGATTTGCTCACTGCCCTTCAGTCCGTAAAAGGTCACTTGGAATACTTTGCTGGTCGTGGCAAAACACTTATCGCTCTACAAGCCCTACTCCAAGAGTTCCAGTTGCAGCTCGCACATACGGCTCAAGTTCTTCAGTCCGAACTTGATCTTGAGAGTCGAGTACGTGCATCGTCTTTGGATGATCCCGCACTTCGACGCCAGCGGTTGGCGCTCGCCACAAAAAAACCAAAACGTTCCGTACGTATCGTCCACGACTACTATCGCAACGCTGACGTCGTCGTAGAGGTTCTTGACCGAGCTCAAGGTGTTTGTGAAGACTGCGGTGAGCCAGCGCCCTTTCACCGGCGATCAAATGGCACCGCATACCTTGAGGTGCATCATTTAATTCGCTTGGCAGATAACGGCGATGACTCGGTAGAGAACGCAATTGCCCTCTGTCCGAACTGTCACAGGCGCATGCATTTTGGATGATCAGAACGTTGAGAGCGAACAGGTGTTTGATCGAAGTGCAGGGAGTATTTAATCGGCGCTTGCCCTAAAAATGCCCTAACTTGAACGCCAGAAACGAAAAAGCCCCCGTAATCAATAACAATTACGGGGGCTTTGTCTTGTTCAATAATGGCGGAGAGATAGGGATTCGAACCCTAGGTACCGGTGAAGGTACAACGGATTTCGAATCCGTCCCATTCGGCCACTCTGGCATCTCTCCAACGGCGCGCATCATAACAGCCTGTTTCGTGGAAGCAAAGCGCCGAAGCAATTTTTTTCCGTGCTATCAGATGCTTGCGTCGATTACAGCGGTACGCCGAGACGGTTGGCGACTTCTTCGTAGGCTTCGATAACGTCACCGAGGCCCTGGCGGAAGCGGTCTTTGTCCATCTTCTTGCGGGTGTCTTTGTCCCACAGGCGGCAGCCGTCCGGGCTGAATTCGTCGCCCAGGACGATGGAGCCGTCGTGGAATACGCCGAATTCCAGTTTGAAGTCCACCAGCAGCAGGCCGGCGTCGTCGAACAGTTTGCTCAGGACGTCGTTGACCTTGAGCGACAGTTCTTTCATTCGCGCCAGTTGCTCAGCGGTGCCCCAGCCGAATGCCACGACGTGGGATTCGTTGATGAACGGGTCGCCCTTGGCGTCGTCCTTGAGGAACAGTTCGAACGTGTAAGGGTTGAGCTTGAGGCCCTCTTCCACGCCCAGGCGCTTGACCAGGCTGCCGGCGGCGTAGTTACGCACGACGCACTCGACCGGGATCATGTCGAGTTTTTTCACCAGGCATTCGTTGTCGCCCAGCAGTTTGTCGAATTGGGTCGGGATGCCGGCCGCTTCGAGTTTCTGCATGATGAAGGCGTTGAACTTGTTGTTCACCATGCCCTTGCGGTCGAGCTGTTCGATGCGCTTGCCGTCGAACGCCGAGGTGTCGTTGCGAAACAGCAGGATCAAGCGGTTGGCGTCGTCGGTCTTGTACACCGACTTGGCTTTGCCGCGGTAGAGTTCTTCACGTTTTTCCATGATGGGCTCCGCTTGGTAAGTAGGTGGGCTAGGCGATATGTCGCCAGTCGAGCCCTGAATCTTGATCGGCCAGTTGCAGCCAGTCCGGGTCGCACCCGAGGGTGTCGACAAAACATTGCCGGGCAAGCTGCGGCAGGTTGTTCTTGCTGCTCAGGTGGGCCAGGACCAGGTGTTGCAGGTCTTGCCAGCCCAACTCATACACCAGGTACGCCGCCTGGTGGTTGTTCAAATGTCCCAGTTCGCCACCGACCCGCTGCTTGAGAAAGTACGGGTAGTGACCGCGCGCCAGCAGGTCACGGCAATGGTTGGACTCGATCATCAACGCATCGAGGTCACGATAGCCTTCCAGCACCTTGGCGCAGTAGGAACCCAGGTCGGTAAGCAGGCCAAAGCGGCGCTCGCCATCACTGAATACATATTGCGTGGGCTCGTGGGCATCATGCGCCACGGCAATCACGTCGATGCTCAAGGCTCCGATCTGCAGTTGCTCGCCACCGGCCAGGAAACCTGCGGGCTCAATGGGTTTGCGCATCCCGCGCAAGGTGCCGCGACTCAGGTACACCGGAAGATTGTAGCGCCGAGACAGCAAACCCACGCCATGCACGTGGTCGGCATGTTCGTGGGTCACTAGAATCGCGCTCAGCTGCGCGGGGTGAACCCCCAGGCGCAGCAGGCGTCGCTCGGTTTCCCGCAGGGAGAAACCACAATCCACCAGGACGTACGTATCGTCATGGGCTACAAGCGTGCCGTTCCCTTGGCTACCGCTGCCGAGAACAGCAAAACGCATCGGATCAGCCCAGGTTGTCCTGAATCACGCCCAACACTTTGCGCGCCGTTTCTGCTGGTGCCACGGTGTTGATGTTTTTCTCGACGGTGACTTGCACGTTGTCGCCGACCTTGCTCAAGCGTACTTGATAGCGCTCGGCGCGGGTCTCGATCTCTTCCTTGGTCGGCTCGCTGCCGAACAACTTGCTGAAGAAACCACGCTCGTCGTCTTTCTTCTCGGCCTTTTCAGCCACGTTGATGTAGTACAGGCCCAGGCTGCGGTTGATGTCTTCGACACGCCATGGCCCTTGCTCCAGGGCACGACCGACGCTGGCCCAGGCACGGTCCAGGTCTTCACCCAGGTTGAGCACAACGTTGCCGCTGCCGTCTTCGGTGAGGCTGACACGGCTAGGGGTGTCGTAGTCACGGGCGGCGAGCAGGGAAACGGAACCACCCTTCTCGGAGATGCGGCTCATGCTGGCAAGCATCTCGTCGACCAGCGCAGCATCAACACCGCTGTTGACCGAGCGATTGGTGAACTCGACGTTGGCGGTGCTGCCGGCAGGACGCTCGGCGCTGACCACGTAGACTTCACTGGTATTGCGCTGCACGCCTGGCTCGATGCGCACACGGATGCGGCTTTCGCTACCGGCGGCGACACCACCGGACTGCAAGCGCTTGGCCATGTTGGCCGACAATTCGTTCGGCTGCTGCCACGCAGTGGTGAACTCACCGGTCTGCGGACGTTGCTCGTCAATACGGAAGCCATTGTCCTGGAAAAACTGCACCGCCACCGGCCAGACTTCGGCTGGTGGGCGCTGGGCCATGATCCAGCGTGAATCGCCGCTTTTCTGCAGGCTGTAGTCGCTGGCATCGGCCAGGGCCGAAATCGGCTGTGGACGCGGCACTTCGTACTCGCCCTTGACGGTGTCGTCGGCCACGTTGCGCGGGATCGGCAGCAACGGGTCAAGGCGCTTGGCGACGTTGACGTCCGGCGGTAATTGCATCGGTGCGGTTTGTTGTGCTTCCAGGTAATCGCTGCCGCGGTCACGGAAGTAGCCTTCCGGGCCCCAGATCCAACCGCAGCCACTGGTGCTGGAGATAATCAAGGCAAGTGCGGAAAGTCCGGCCAATCGCTTCATGCGTAATGCTTCCTCAATTAAACCAGGACGCCGGACTGGCGCAGGGCCTGTCGCAGCGGTTCGTGACAGGCTGGGCTGAGTTGGGTGAGCGGCAGACGGATACCGTCCGGCATCAGGCCCATTTCATGCAGCGCCCATTTCACGGGAATAGGGTTGGATTCGATAAACAGTGTCTTGTTGAGCGGCATCAGCTTCTCGTGAATCGCGCGAGCGGTCACGGCGTCACCGGCGATGGCGGCGGCGCACAGCTCGCTCATGGCACGCGGGGCAACGTTGGCGGTCACCGAGATATTGCCCTTGCCACCCAGCAGGATCAGCTCCACCGCCGTGGCGTCGTCGCCGGAGTACAGCAGGAAGTCGCTGCTCACGCCGGCCAGGATGTCCTTGGCGCGCTGCAGGTCGCCCGTGGCTTCCTTGATACCGATGATGTTCGGCACGGTCGACAGGCGGATCACGGTCGCAGCTTGCATGTCGCACGCTGTGCGACCTGGCACGTTGTAGAGGATCTGCGGGATGTCGACGGCTTCGGCGATGGTCTTGAAGTGCTGGTACAAGCCTTCCTGGGTCGGCTTGTTGTAGTACGGCGTCACCAGCAGGCAGGCATCGGCACCGGCTTTCTTGGCGTTCTTGGTCAGCTCGATCGCTTCGCGCGTCGAGTTGGCGCCCGTACCGGCAATAACCGCGATACGCCCTGCAACGCGCTTGACCACAAACTCGATCACCTCGATGTGTTCTTCCACATCAAGCGTGGCCGATTCACCCGTGGTGCCGACGGCCACAATGGCGTTGGTGCCTTCTTGCAGGTGAAAGTCCACCAGTTTGCCCAGGCTGTCCCAGTCGAGATTACCTTGTGCATCCATGGGTGTGACCAGTGCCACCATACTGCCCGCAATCATGCAACCGCTCCTGCCGGAAAAAGAGAGCCGTAATGGTACTGGCGCCAAGATGCTTGCACAAGCGAAGTACCCTCTGAGGATGCGTTCTGGATCAACTTAGTTGCCGGCAATGCCATCATTGGGCCAAAGCACGGCCAACGGCCACTGAATATGCAATGAAAACGCCACGTCCTAGCCCTTGGCGGCACTTTTCGCTACCCTTGATCCTTTGATCGGTACCGCACGTTCGTATCGACCGCTCATCGCTTTAGGAATGCTGCATGTCCACCCCCACAGTCCGCGAACAATTCCTTGTTATCAGTGCCCTTGGCGCCAACCCCATGGAGCTGACTAACGTCCTGTGCCGCGCCAGCCATGAGAATCGCTGCGCCGTCGTGACCTCACGCCTGACTCGCCATGGCGAGTGCAGTGCGCTGGTCCTGCAGATTTCCGGAAGCTGGGACGCCCTGGCACGCCTGGAAGCCGGCTTGCCGACCCTGGCCAAGAAGCACGACTTCACCGTCAATGTGGTGCGCAGTGCGGCCCTGGAGAACCGTCCCCAGGCGCTGCCGTACGTGGCCTATGTCAGTTCGGCCTACCGTTCGGACATCGTCAATGAACTGTGCCAGTTCTTTATCGACCATAACGTGGAGCTGGAAAACCTGACCTGCGATACCTACCAGGCGCCACAGACCGGCGGCACCATGCTCAATGCCACCTTTACCGTGACGTTGCCGGCCGGTGTGCAGATCAGTTGGTTGCGTGACCAGTTCCTGGATTTCGCCGATGCGCTGAACCTGGACGCACTGATTGAACCGTGGCGCCCACAGAACCCAATGTAAGGAAGTTTTCATGGCTGTAGCCATCGACACACCGGTCGCCGACTTCGAAGCCCAGGCGACCAGCGGGCAGACGTTCAGCCTCGCCGGGCTCAAGGGCAAGCAAGTGGTGCTGTATTTCTACCCGAAAGACAGCACGCCAGGCTGCACCACTGAAGGCCAGGGTTTTCGTGACCAGTACGCAGCCTTCCAGGCGGCCAACACCGAAGTGTTTGGCGTGTCTCGGGACGGCGTGAAGTCCCATGAGAACTTCAAGGCCAAGCAGGCCTTCCCCTTCGAGCTGATCAGCGACAAGGATGAAGCAGTTTGCCAGCTGTTTGATGTGATCAAGCTGAAGAAACTGTACGGCAAGGAATACATGGGGGTGGATCGCAGCACCTTCCTGATCGACAAAAATGGCGTGCTGCGCCAGGAATGGCGCGGCGTGAAGGTGCCGGGGCATGTGGATGCTGTTTTGGCGGCGGCGCAGGCGCTGGACAAGGCCTAAATAGCTATCGCAGGCAAGCCAGCTCCCACATTGGATCGGTGCTCGGCACGACAACCCGGTCAATGTGGGAGCCGGGGTTGCTCGCGACGGGGCCCTTGGCAACACCCACAATCAAAGCAAACAGCACCCTCCTCCAAGCCTGCTCAGGCCTTGCGCAACCAGTAACGATACACGCCGTTATCGGCCTCTTCGTGCAACAGCGCATGCCCCGCCAGCTTGGCAAACGTGCGGAAGTCGCGCTGGGAACCCGCATCCGTGGCGATCACCTTGAGCACCGCACCGCTGGCCAGCCGATTGAGCTCCATCTTGGCCTTGAGCAGTGGCAACGGGCAGTTGAGGCCACTGGCATCAAGCTCGGCGTCGTGGTTTACAGCATCGGTCATGGTTTTGCTCCAGGCGGCTTCAGAGGGTGCTTAGAATATCTGGTCCCAGGCTCAGTGTCCGGCTACAGTAAGGTCTTTGTCGAAAGGCTTTGTGCATGACTTTTTTGCGCCCTACCCTGCTGACGCTAGCTTGCCTGCTTGCCTCTCCAGGCTTCGCCGACGATCTGCCGTCACTTGGCGACGCCAGTTCTGCCATTGTCTCGCCACAACAGGAACACCAACTGGGCCGGGCTTGGCTGGCGTTCCTGCGCGGCCAGGTCTCGGTTCTCAATGACCCGCAACTCAAGGATTACGTCGAGACCAGCGTCTACAAGTTGGTGGAGACCAGCCAGGTCAACGACCGGCGCCTGGAGTTCATCCTGATCAACAGCCCGCAACTCAACGCATTTGCCGCGCCGGGCGGGATTGTCGGGGTCAACGGCGGCCTGTTCCTCAATGCCCAGACCGAAGGCGAATACGCCTCGGTCATGGCCCACGAATTGGCGCACCTGTCGCAACGCCACTTCGCCCGTGGCGTGGAGGCCCAGCAACGGATGCAGATCCCGATGATGGCCGCGCTGCTCGGTGGGATTATCGCTGCGGCCGCCGGCGCCGGGGATGCCGGGATTGCCGCGATTGCCGGCAGCCAGGCCGCCGCCATCCAGGAGCAGCGGCGCTTCTCCCGGCAAAATGAACAGGAAGCCGACCGCATCGGCATCCTCAACATGGTCAAGGCCGGCTACGACCCGCGCTCGATGCCGACCATGTTCGAGCGCTTGATGCGTCAGTACCGCTTCGATGCCAAGCCACCAGAATTCCTGCTGACGCACCCGGTCACCGAATCGCGGATTGCCGACACCCGCAACCGCGCCGAACAGGCCAAGGTCGGCGGTACGGAAGACAGCCTGCGCTATCAACTGATACGCGCCCGGGTACAGCTGTATTACGAAGACACACCCGGACTGGCCGCCAAGCGCTTCCGCGCCCAACTGGATGAGAACCCGAAAAGCGATGTGGCGCGCTACGGCCTGGCCATCGCCCAGATCAAGGGCACCCAGCTCAATGAAGCGCGGGAAACCCTCAAGCCGCTGCTGGCCAAGGCGCCCAATGACATCACCTACAACCTGGCGCAGATCGAGTTGGATATCACCAACAATCGCATGCCCGACGCACAGCAACGCACCGACCGCATGCTTGCCCAGTATCCCAGCAACTACCCGTTGAACCAGGTGCGCGTGGATCTACTACTCAAGCAGAACCGCACCGCTGACGCGGAAAAAGCCCTGGAAGGTCTGCTCAAGTCACGCTCCGACGATCCGGATGTGTGGTATCAGGTCGCCGAGACCCGTGGCCTGTCAGGCAATATCATCGGCTTGCATCAAGCCCGCGCCGAGTACTTCGCACTGGTCGGCGACTTCCAGCAGGCGATCCAGCAATTGGACTTTGCCAAGCGCCGAGCCGGCAGCAACTTCCCCCTGTCGTCACGCATCGACGCGCGCCAACGTGAACTGATCGAACAGGAACGCATCGTCAAAGGCATGATGAGCTAAAGCCGGCGCCCACAAAAAAGCCCCGCTCTCGACTCTCGAAAGCGGGGCTTTTTATTGACCAACAGCTAGCGGATTACTCAGCCAGCTTGAAGGTGATGAAGCTGGCACGCCCTTGACGCAGGACCCGCATCGACACCGAGCGATTCTTCGGCAGCGCCTTGGCGATGTCGGTGAATTCCTTGGTGGAGTTGATGGCCTGGTTGTTCAAGTGGGTAATCACGTCGCCGGGTTGCAGGCCGATCAGGGCGGCTGGGCCGTCCTGGACTTCCTTGATCACCACACCGCTCTTGAGGTCGAAGCTTTTCTTCTGCTCATCGGTCAACTCGACCACGGCGATACCCAGGCGGTTGCTGCTACGCTCGGCGCCGGATTTACCACCCAGAGCGAGCTCCTGGCCTTCCTCCGGAATGGCTCCGACAGTCAACTCAACGTTCTGGCGCTTGCCTTCACGGATCACTTCAAGCTTGGCCTTGCCACCCGCCTTGAGTGCGCCCACCAGATGCGGCAGGTCAGCGGACATGACAATCGGCTGGCCATTCATGCTCAGAATCACATCGCCAACCTTCAAGCCGCCTTTGGCAGCCGGGCCATCATCCTGAATCTGCGCGACCAGGGCACCGGCCGGCTTGTCCAGGCCAAAGGACTCAGCCAGGTCTTTGTTCACTTCCTGGATCACCACGCCCAACCAGCCACGGCTGACCTTGCCACCGTCCTTGAGTTGGTTGGAAACGTCCAGGGCCACATCAATCGGGATAGCGAAGGAGACGCCCATGAATCCACCGGAACGGGTGTAGATCTGCGAGTTGATCCCCACCACTTCGCCCGCCAGGTTGAACAGCGGGCCACCGGAGTTACCCGGGTTGATCGGCACGTCGGTCTGGATGAACGGTACATAGTTTTCGTTCGGCAGGCTGCGGCCGATGGCACTGACGATGCCTTGGGTCACCGTATGGTCAAAGCCAAACGGCGAACCGATGGCCACCACCCATTGCCCGGCCTTGAGGTCCTGGGATTTGCCCAGCTTCAACACCGGCAGGTCTTTGCCTTCGATCTTCAGCAAGGCAACGTCCGAACGCGGATCGGTGCCGACCAGCTTGGCCTTGAGTTCACTGCGGTCAGCCAGGCGCACGAGGATTTCGTCAGCGTCGGCAATCACGTGATTGTTGGTCAGGATGTAGCCGTCTGGCGAAATGATAAAGCCCGAGCCCAGGGATTGGGCCTCACGCTGACCACCGCCGCCGCCGCGTGGCGAACGCGGCTGGGGCATGCCGCGCTCGAAGAATTCGCGCAGCATTGGCGGCAAGCCTTCAAGGTCGGGCATCTGCTGGTTCGAGACTTTACGATCCGGCAGCTTCTGGGTGGTACTGATGTTCACCACGGCAGGCGAAGCCTGCTCCACCAGTTGGGTGAAGTCAGGCAACTCCGCCGCTTGCGCGGAAATGGCCTGACCCAGCACCAGCACCGTGGCGACTATGGATAGGTAAGATTTCAAACGTGGTATCGACATACAGCTCCCGTTACGACGAGCAGGGTTGGGCGACAGGGTTCAATAAACGCCGAAGACTACTACTACCGACGTCAATATTGCGTGAACAACGCAAGGCCAGAGCCGAGGAGTTGACCTATAAAAAACATAAGGAGATTTTGCAAGTGAAAATACTCTCCAGACATTTCATGTTCTCGGCACAAGAGCAAGGCAGCCATCGCCTGTCTCCTGCCGCACTGTGAACGATCTGGATGAGCACAGGATTAACGGTTCACGGCTTTTCGGGCGCCGGACCGCTGCGAACAGAGAGGGCAATCCGTTCAGCGGTGCCCATCGGGATTTCACCGACAACCGTCGCGACAATCTCGCCTTGAGGCGTACTCATGCGGCGGGATACGGCAACCGTAGGCCCAAGCTGAACACGACTTTCGGGGGCGACCTCGCCCGTTACAGGTTCAAGAAACAGTGAAAATCGCGCGAGCCCATCCTCATACATCAGACTGCTTACAACTACCTGGGTCTTGGGATCCTTGCGCGCGTCACTGCGGGTCAACTCGAACCCTGGCGGCAACCATTGCGTATGCCAAGCCTGGGGCTGGCCCGTCACCGCTGAAGTCTTGCTGCTGGACGACGTCAATGGCTTGCAGTCGCTGCCAGGCTGCAGATCACGCTCATCAGGGAGTGTTGTCTCAAGTTGAGTGAACTGGAACCGCTCCAGCAATTGCCCCTTGTCGTTAATCAACAGCGACTTGAGAGGCAGTGCGGTTTCACGGTCCAGGTGCAGCTCAAACCCATAGCGGTACTGGTCACGCGGGGTCAACGATACGATCACCGCTTTACGCCCGGCCACAAGCGATTTTCCGCTGACGGCAATCTCGTAAAACGTATTGAGCTTTTGTGGATCGAATACGTGGGCGGGAGCGCCCGGGGAGTTATCGACGCCGGCCACCAAGCTGCCGGTAACGCATTGGATGCGTCCATCGATACGGACAAGTTCCTGAGCCGATCCATCGAGCTGCAACAAGCGCTCATGAACCTGGCCATTCTGGACGCGATGCCAGATCTCATGGGTAGAAAAACTACCGTTACGCTCGTAGATGAACGTGCCCTGGTAGTTTTGCTGCCCTGCCCGCCCAAGGCGTTTCAGCCAATCCTGGCCTTCATCCGCTTGGGCAGGAGCTGCAAACCAGCCACTGAGCAAAAGCGCAAGGAGCGGTATGGCACGCATAAGGCTCCTTAGCGGTCTAGCGGTTTTCCAGGTTTGCAGCGCGAGCGTAAGGCAATGCGCTTTCAGTGCCTTTTACTGCCGACTCCTGAGCGTGCTGACGCAGGTAACCTGGCAGACGCTGGTCCTGCCAGCCGGATTGCCCCTGAAGCACGCCATTGGCCATCGGGCCAGGTGTTTCAGCGCTTTCCTTGTAGCCGGCCAGTACGGCTGGGCCTTTGACCTGCGGACCGGCCATGACCGGCTGCTGGGTTTGCTGGGCCAGTTCTGCACCGGCGATCTCGTCCTGGTTGTACAGGCGCACACCGGCCAGTACGGCCACAGTTACCGAAGCAGCGACTGCCAGGCGACCCAGGCTACGCCAAGGACCACGCGCAACTTTTGCCGGAACGGCTTCATCGGCCAGCGCAGCAGAAACGGCCGCAGCAATATCCAGACGAGGGATTAGTAGATCCTTGTGCATCACCGCCCGAGCGACTTGGTAACGAGACCAGGTATCACGGGTTTCGGCGTCATCAAATGCGTTGAGCACTCGACGAAGTTCCAATTCATCCGCTTCGTTATCCATCACTGCGGACAGCGATTCCTGCAGGGCATCACGACTCATGGCGGTTCCTCTCTTGGCTGTCGCCGCTGTCTTTAGTTTTCCTGCAACAACGGTTGCAGGGCTTTATCGATGGCTTCCCGAGCCCGGAAAATCCGGGAGCGTACGGTCCCCACCGGACATTGCATGACGCTCGCAATGTCCTCGTAACTCAGACCATCGAATTCACGTAAAGTTAACGCCGTACGCAAATCTTCTGGCAGTTGCTGAATAGTGCGATGGACGGTGCCTTCAATCTCGTCGCGCAGCAATGCACGCTCCGGCGACTCCAAATCCTTGAGGCCGTGATCACCATCGTAAAATTCTGCATCTTCCGAACTCACATCACTATCTGGCGGGCGGCGTCCGCGAGACACCAGATAGTTCTTCGCCGTGTTGATGGCGATGCGGTACAGCCACGTGTAGAACGCACTGTCACCGCGAAAATTACCGAGTGCACGGTAAGCCTTGATAAAGGCCTCCTGTGCAACGTCCTGCGCTTCATGGGTGTCGTGCACAAACCGCACGATCAACCCGAGAATTTTGTGCTGGTATTTCAGCACTAGCAGATCAAATGCGCGCTTGTCGCCGCGCTGAACGCGCTCGACCAGCTGCTGATCCTCTTCCTGGGTTAGCATGAACACTCCTCGTTGAACTTGAAGGAGGCTTGCATCACTAAACGATCAGGCTTGCAAACATAGACTAGGACTTTTCGCAAAAGTTCTCCCCCTTCAAGCAAGTTTCCGGTGGGCTCTGTTTTGGCACACACGAAAAACGCAGCGCGGGCATAGCCGGCTGCGTGAATAATCTTGTCGCCGGTTTGCTGACACGCCTCATGCTCCAGGCCGCTCAATAAAACCAACGCATTCCCAGCTTTCGGGCATCCTGTTATAGAGTCGGAACGAGTGTAAAAGTTCCCGTTTCGATACCAGAACGCCTCATCAAAAGCCGTGCAGTTCGTTCACCGTAGTCTCACAATGCCACGAATGCCCGACTATTGTGCCGATCCCCCCCTCTATATACTAGTGGGCCGTGTGACCCTTTGATTCGCCGATCCAGGCGTCCTGTTTGCGCCAACCCTTCGGATCGCTTTTTGCGGAATCCCATAAATGAGCCAACAGTTTCAACACGATGTCCTGGTGATTGGCAGCGGCGCCGCAGGCCTGAGCCTTGCGCTGACCCTGCCGAGCCATCTGCGCATAGCCGTACTGAGCAAGGGCGACCTGGCCAACGGCTCGACGTTCTGGGCGCAGGGCGGGGTTGCCGCCGTGCTGGATGACACCGACACGGTGCAATCCCACGTTGAAGACACCCTCAACGCCGGCGGCGGCCTGTGCAATGAAGACGCGGTGCGTTTCACCGTCGAGCACAGCCGCGAAGCCATCCAGTGGCTGATCGACCAGGGTGTGCCGTTTACCCGCGACGAGCATGCCGGCAGTGATGACGGAGGTTTCGAGTTCCACCTGACCCGCGAAGGCGGCCACAGCCATCGACGCATCATTCATGCCGCCGATGCGACCGGCGCCGCGATCTTCAAGACCCTGCTCGCCCAGGCTCGGCTGCGGCCGAATATCGAACTGCTGGAGCAACGGGTTGCGGTCGACCTGATCACCGAAAAACGCCTGGGTCTGGCCGGCGAGCGCTGCCTGGGCGCCTACGTCCTCAATCGCGCCAGTGGTGAAGTCGATACCTACGGCGCGCGTTTCACCATCCTCGCGTCAGGTGGCGCCGCCAAAGTCTACCTCTATACCAGCAACCCCGATGGCGCCTGCGGGGATGGCATCGCCATGGCCTGGCGCTCCGGCTGCCGGGTGGCGAACCTGGAATTCAACCAGTTTCACCCCACCTGCCTGTATCACCCCCAGGCCAAGAGTTTCCTGATCACCGAAGCCCTGCGGGGTGAAGGCGCGCACTTGAAGCTGCCCAATGGCGAGCGCTTCATGCAGCGCTTCGACCCGCGGGCCGAGCTGGCACCCCGGGATATCGTGGCCCGCGCCATCGACCACGAAATGAAGCGCCTGGGCATCGACTGCGTCTACCTGGACATCAGCCACAAGCCCGCCGACTTCATCAAGACCCACTTCCCGACGGTCTACGAACGCTGCCTGACCTTCAATATCGATATCACCAAAGGGCCGATCCCGGTGGTCCCGGCGGCGCACTACACCTGTGGCGGGGTGATGGTCGACCAGCAAGGCCGCACCGACGTCCCCGGCCTGTATGCGATTGGCGAAACCAGCTTCACCGGCCTGCACGGCGCCAACCGCATGGCCAGCAACTCGCTGCTCGAATGCTTCGTCTACGCCCGCTCCGCTGCTGCCGATATCCTCGAACAACTGCCGCGCATCCCGGTGCCGGCCGCCCTGCCCCGCTGGGACGCCAGCCAGGTCACCGACTCGGACGAGGACGTGATCATCGCCCACAACTGGGACGAGCTGCGGCGCTTCATGTGGGACTACGTGGGGATCGTGCGCACCAACAAGCGCTTGGCGCGGGCACAGCATCGGGTGCGGTTGCTGCTCGATGAGATCGATGAGTTCTACAGTAACTACAAGGTCAGTCGCGACCTGATCGAGTTGCGCAACCTGGCCCAGGTCGCCGAGCTGATGATCCGCTCGGCCATGGCGCGCAAGGAAAGCCGGGGCCTGCATTACACCCTCGACTATCCGCAGATGCTGCCAGAGGCCCTCGACACTATCCTGGTGCCAACCACCTACGGCGACTGAACTTCAAGCGCACCCGCAGGCGCCGATGCACATCGGCGACCTGCGAATCGCGCGGCACACAGATCGAGCGCACTCGCCAATCACCCGGCAACCGGTAGCGCAGCACCACGATCAACGGCAATGCCAGGCTGTCGGGACGCAACTGCACACGGTGCCAGCCCCGTGCCACGCTCCACAACTGCCAGCCATCAGCAGTACGGCGCAGGCCACGAACCGACGAAGGGTGAGTCAGGCGAATAGAGCGCGGCAGCGTCCACACGGCATGAGCCAGGCACGCCACGGCACCGAGGACGGCAATCAGCAGAGGTACATCGAGAAAGCACAGCGCAAGCAGCGCAAGGCACAGGGCAAAGAGATACGCCGCCAGCAACAGCCCCGAGGCCTGCCAGCGGCATTCGAAGGCATTACTTGGGCTGGACACGATCCAGGATCATCCGGACCATGCGTTGCAGCTCCGGGTCTTCTGACTCGGCACGTTCCATGAACCAACCGAACATGTCCTGGTCTTCGCAGGTCAGCAGCCTGACGTAGAGGTCGCGGTCTACCTTATCGAGGGTCGCGTACACCTCTTTGGTGAACGGCACCAACAACACATCCAACTCCAGCATGCCGCGACGGCTGTGCCAGTACAGGCGATTGATTTCTACATCTTCGACCATGGAGCGCTCCTCAAATAGGGCGCAAGTATACAGGCCCACGCCCCTCGGAACAGTCGGCTTTGGTCGGGCTGATGAAACTACCCATTTGCCGGGCGCCCCTCTATGATGCACCCATGACTTTCCAACTGCGATGACCCATGGCTGACTCTGCTTTCTTCTGCCCCCTGTCCCACGAAGGCGTCCTGGCCGTTCGCGGCGCTGACGCGGCCAAGTTCCTCCAGGGGCAACTGACCTGCAACCTCAACTACCTCAACGACACCCATGCCAGCCTCGGCGCGCGTTGCACCCAAAAGGGACGCATGCAGTCGAGCTTCCGTATCGTGCTGCAAGGTGACGGCGTGCTGCTGGCCATGGCCAGCGAACTGCTGGAAGCACAACTGGCAGACCTGAAGAAGTACGCGGTGTTTTCCAAGTCCAAGCTGACTGACGAAAGCGCTGCCTGGGCACGCTTTGGCCTGGTGAACGCCGATCAGGCACTCATCGGCCTGGGCCTGGAACTGCCAGCCGACACCGACAGCGTGGCCCGTACAGATGATCTGATCGCCATTCGCGTGTCCCCTGGCCGCGCCGAACTCTGGGCACCTGCGGCACAAGCCGACACCCTGCGCAGCCAACTGGCCGCACAAATGGCCGCAGGCGATCTCAATGCCTGGCTGCTGGGGCAGGTCCGCGCCGGCATCGGCCAAGTCATGGCCCAGACCCGCGAGATGTTCATCCCGCAGATGCTCAACCTGCAAGCGGTCGGTGGCGTGAGCTTCAAGAAAGGCTGCTACACCGGCCAGGAAATCGTCGCCCGCATGCAATACCTGGGCAAACTCAAGCGGCGCCTGTACCGCCTGAGCCTGGAAGGCACCGAACTGCCCGAGCCTGGCACACCCCTGTTTGCCCCCAGCCATAACAGTGCCATCGGCGAGGTGGTGATTGCCGCCCGGGCCGACGAAGGGATTGAACTTCTGGCGGTGCTGCAAGCCGAAGCAGCCGACAGTGGCGATGTGCATTTAGGTGCGTTGGAAGGCCCAGGCCTCAAGTTGCTCGACCTGCCCTACCCACTGGACCGTGATCGCGAGATCCAGCGTTAATCGCCATACCCTTTTGCAGCACCCTAGAGAGCATGAATGAACAAACTGGCGGAAAAAGTCCAACAGGCGTTGGTGATGGCCATCGATAACGATGACCTGGTTCTGCCCACGTTACCGGAAGTGGCCCTGAAAATTCGTCAGGCCGCCGAAGACCCAGAAATCAGCATCAGCCACCTGAGCAAGGTCATCGGCCGCGATACCGCCCTGACGGCGCGGCTGATCAAGGTAGTCAACAGCCCATTGTTGCGCGCATCCCAGGAAGTCACCGACCTGCACACCGCCATCACCCGCCTGGGCACCAACTACAGCAGCAACCTGGCGATTGGCCTGGTGATGGAACAGATATTCCATGCCCGCTCCGACGTCGTCGAACAAAAGATGCGCGACGTCTGGCGTCGCAGCCTCGAAGTCGCGGGCGTGTGCTATGCCTTGTGCCGCAACCACAGCCAGCTCAAACCGGACCAGGCGGCGCTCGGCGGGCTGGTGCATCAGATCGGCGTGCTGCCGATCCTGACCTACGCCGAAGACCACTACGAGTTGCTGTCCGACCCGGTCAGCCTCAATCATGTGATTGATAACATTCACCCGTTGCTGGGGGACAAGCTGCTGCGGGGTTGGGACTTTCCGGAAATGCTGGTGAATGTGCCCGGCCATTATCAGGACCTGGAGCGCGACTCGGCCAGCCTGGACTATATCGACCTGGTACAGGTGGCCGTGCTGTATTGCCACAAAAACACTGATCACCCGCTGGCCAACGCTGCCCTGTCGAACCTACCGGCGCTCAAGAAGCTGCGTATCGACCCGCTCAATGAAGCGGTGCGCAGCGAGCTGGACGAAGCACGTTCGATGTTCTACTGACCCAGCGCCAACGCTGTTAACCGGCAATAAAGCTTACCCGCACCTTGAGCCCTTTCAGCGCACCATCATGCAGGCTGATCTGGGCCAGGTGCGCACGGCAGATTTCCCCGACAATCGCCAACCCCAGCCCCGAACCCGCGCCCTGCTGGTTACGCCGATAGAAGCGCTCGAACACCCGGTCGCGCTCGTCCAGCGGGATGCCCGGGCCATCATCTTCCACTTCCAATACCGCCGGCGCCGTGACCCGCAAAATCACATTGCCACCTGATGGCGTGTGCGCCAGGGCATTATCCACCAGGTTGCTCAACAGCTCGTTCAGCAGGGTCGGCTCACCGCGCAACCACACCGGCTGATCCGCCTCCAACGCCAGCGCCACACCCCGCGCATGCGCCAGGGGCGCCATGGCCATGCCCAGTTCACGGGCCAATTGACTGAGGTCGAGCAACTGCGCGCCACCCTCGGCAATCGCCCGCGCGCCGTTTTCGATACGTGCCAGGGACAGCAACTGATTGGCCAGGTGGGTCAGGCGATCCGTACCTTGCGCCGCCGTTTCCAGGGTGCTGCGCCAGATGGCCGGTTCTTCGGCGCGCAGGCCCAGTTCCAGGCGGGCCTTGAGCGCCGCCAGCGGGGTGCGCAACTCGTGGGATGCATCGGCAATAAACTGGGCCTGGCGCTCGAACTGCCCGCGCAGGCGTTCGGTAAAGTGGTTCAACGCCCGTACCAACGGCCCGAGTTCGTGCTGCACTTCAACCAGCGGCAGCGGCCGCAAATCGTCCGGCTGGCGTTCTTCCACCGCCGTGCGCAAACGTTCCAGCGGACGCAGCGCCGCGCTCACCGCAAACCACACCAGCAGCAAGGCGCCGATGGCCAGCATGCCCAGACGCAACAGGGTGTCGGCCATCAGGCTGCGAGCCATGCTGACACGGGCCTCGTCGGTCTCTGCGACGCGGATTTCTGCCATGCCATTCATGTTCGGCTCCGACACCGCCTTGAGCAAGCTCACCACCCGCACATTCTGCCCCTGGTACTTGGCGTTATAAAAACGCGCCAGGGCCGGGTAATCGTCGGTGCGCGGCGTGCCCGGCGGCGGGCCTGGCAGGTGTTCGTAGCCAGAAATCAGCTTCTGGTGAATATCATTGACCTGATAGTAGATCCGCCCGGCGCTGTCATAGGCGAATGTGTCCAAGGCCACGTAGGGCACATCGGCGCTCAAGGTGCCGTCGCGCTGGGACAGCCCGGCGGCGATGGTCCGCGCCGAAGCCAACAAGGTGCGATCGTAGGCGGTGTCTGCCGCCTCGCGACCATTCCAGTACGCGCTCAGGCCGCTGGCCAGCATCAGCACCACCAACAGCAGCGCCAGGTTCCACAGCAGGCGCCAACGCAGGCTGCTGTGCTTACGCATCGCGGGCTTCCAGCAGGTAGCCAAGGCCGCGGAAGGTAACGATGGCGACCGGCTGGCCGTCGAGTTTCTTACGCAAGCGGTGCACATAGATTTCGATGGCATCGGGGCTGGCTTCTTCATCCAGGCCAAACACCTGGGACGCCAGTTGCTCCTTGCTCATGACCCGGCCAGGCCGGGCGATCAGTGCTTCGAGCACCGCCTGTTCGCGAGAGGTCAACGTCAGCAGTTCACCGCCGAGGGTGAAGCGCCGGGTTTCCACGTCATACACCAGCACACCACAAGTCTGCTGGCGCTCACCGCCCAGCACGCTGCGCCGCAGCAGGGCCTTGACCCTGGCCTCCAGCTCGGTCAATTCAAAGGGTTTGGCCAGGTAGTCATCGGCGCCCAGGTTCAGGCCATGCACCCGATCCTTTACATCACTGCGGGCAGTGAGCATCAACACCGGAAGATTTTTCCCACGGGCCCGCAAGCGCGCCAGCACCTCGAAGCCATCCATGCGCGGCAAGCCCACATCGAGGATCGCCACGGCGTACTCCTCGCTGCTCAAGGCCAGGTCCGCAGCCACGCCATCGTGCAACACATCGACCGTCAACCCGGTGCTCTTGAGCGCCTGGGCAACACTTTCGGCCAGTTGCAGATGGTCTTCGACGAGCAGGACACGCATGGTTTTGTACCTCGTTAAGGGGTGGTCGATACCGCCCTGTGTTTACCAACTCGCGGCGCAGTTTACAGCCGCTGCCTGTGCTGTGAAGCCCGAAAACATTGAAAGGGCGCTGAAAGGTTAGTGAAAGGTTCGCCGATTAGCATCCAGAAACGGATGGTTACACCCTCCGAGCTATTTCACCGATAGCGCCCGAAAAACGCCTCGATGCGTTTTCGCCAAATAAGAACAATAACGGAGTGCACCACGATGCTGTCGACACAGCCCCACGCTTGCCCGCCTGTTCGTTTTTCCCGCCTGACCCAGACCGCCCTCGCCAGTGCCGCAGCCCTTGCCGGCTTTTCGCCGCTTAGCCAGGCTGCCTTCTTTGAAGACAGTAGCGCGACCCTGGAAACCCGCAACATGTACTTCAACCGCGACTTTCGCGACGGCACCAGCGCCCAGCAATCCAAGCGCGACGAATGGGCCCAGGGCTTCATGCTCAATCTGCAATCGGGTTATACCGACGGCACCGTCGGCTTTGGCGTTGACGCGCTGGGTATGCTCGGGGTCAAGCTCGACTCCAGCCCAGACCGCACCGGCAGCGGCCTGCTGCCAACCCACGATGACGGGCGCGCCGCCGACGAGTACTCCAAGCTGGGCCTGACCGGCAAAGTGAAAATCTCTGCCACCGAGTTGAAAATCGGTTCGCTGATCCCTGAGTTGCCAATCCTCAAGGCCAACGACGGGCGCATCCTGCCGCAGACTTTCAACGGTGGCCTGCTGACCTCCAGTGAGTTCAAGAACCTGACGTTCACCGGCGGTCGCCTGGACCAGGCCAAGGACCGCGACGACAGCAACTACGAGGACATCGCCCTCAACAACAAAAATGGTCGCTTCGTCGGCGGGGCCACCGGCAAGCACTTCAACTTCGGTGGTGTGGACTACAAGTTTGCCGACAAGATCACTGGCAGCTACCACTTCGCCCAGCTCGATGATGTGTATCGCCAGCACTTCCTTGGCCTGGTCGCCTCCCGCCCGATGGGCCCTGGCACCTTCGCCACCGACCTGCGCCTGGCGATCAGCGATGACACCGGTAGCGCGCGCGGTGGCAGCATTGATAACAAATCCCTCAACGGCATTTTCAGCTACGCCCTCAACGGCCATAAACTGAGCGCCGGCTACCAGCACATGTCCGGCGACAGCGCGTTCCCGTATGTGGATGGCAGCGACCCGTACCTGGTCAACTTCGTACAGATCAATGACTTTGCCGGCGCCGAAGAACGCTCCTGGCAGGCCCGCTACGATTACGACTTCGCCAAACTGGGGATTCCCGGCCTGAGTTTCATGAGCCGCTACCTGTCCGGCGACAATATCAAACTCAAGAACGGCGACACCGGCAAAGAGTGGGAACGCAACACTGAAATCAAGTACGTAGTGCAAAGCGGTACGTTCAAGGACGTGGCCGTGCGCCTGCGTAACGCCACCTACCGCTCCAATTACTCGGCCCGGGACGCAGATGAAATGCGCGTACTGGTCAGCTACAGCGTCGCACTTTGGTAAACCTGAACGTCACTTCCCCCAATAACAACAATGACGGAGTACCCCATGTCCTCATCACTGCGTAAATTTGCCCTGGCCGCCGGCTGCATGCTGTTTGCCGGCCAATTGCTGGCCGCCGGCGAACCCAAGCGCCCGGAATGCATTGCCCCCGCCTCCCCTGGCGGCGGTTTTGACCTGACTTGCAAGCTGGCGCAAAGCGCGCTGGTCAACGAAAAGCTTTTGACCAAGCCCATGCGTGTGACCTACATGCCGGGCGGCGTGGGCGCGGTGGCCTACAACGCAGTGGTGGCCCAGCGCCCGGCGGATGCCGGTACGTTGGTGGCCTGGTCCAGTGGCTCGCTGCTGAACCTGGCCCAAGGCAAATTTGGTCGTTTCGATGAAACCAACGTGCGCTGGCTGGCGGCGGTTGGCACCAGCTATGGCGCCATCGCGGTGAAAACCGATTCGCCCTACAAGACCCTCGACGATCTGGTCCAGGCACTGAAGAAAGATCCGAGCAAGGTCGTGATTGGTTCCGGCGGCACCGTCGGCAGCCAGGACTGGATGCAAACCGCGCTGATCGCCAAGGCCGCCGGGATCAACCCGCGTGACCTGCGTTATGTGGCGCTCGAAGGTGGCGGCGAAATCGCCACGGCGCTGCTCGGCGGCCACATCCAGGTGGGCAGTACCGACATCTCCGACTCCATGCCGCACATCCAGAGCGGCGATATGCGCCTGCTGGCCGTGTTCGCGGAAAACCGCCTCGACGAACCGGAAATGAAAGACATTCCGACCGCCAAGGAACAAGGCTACGACATCGTGTGGCCAGTGGTGCGCGGTTTCTACCTCGGGCCAAAAGTCAGCGATGAAGACTACGCCTGGTGGAAAGCTGCCTTCGACAAACTGCTGGCCTCCGAAGAGTTCGCCAAGCTGCGTGACCAGCGCGAGCTGTTCCCGTTTGCCATGACCGGCCAGGAGCTGGACACCTACGTGAAAAAACAGGTGGCTGACTACAAAGTGCTGGCCAAAGAGTTCGGCCTGATCCAGTAATCGCCCCCTGTCATGTAATGCCGCTGTAGGAGCGAGCTTGCTCGCAAAGAACGTGAGAGCGCCGCGTCAAACCAGATGAGCCGCGTTTTCGTTGACGTTTTTCGCGAGCAAGCTCGCTCCTACAAAGGTGGCCCTGGAGTTTTCCATGCTCTTACAACGCATTTTCGCTGCCGTGATGTTACTGGCCTGTATCGGCCTGGCGCTGATGGCCTGGCCGTATCAGGCGGCCTTTTCCTACGAGCCCGTAGGGCCTCGGGCCTTCCCGCTGTTGTTGATCGGGCTGATGGGGCTGGCACTGCTCTACATGCTGATTCGCCCACAACCGACCAAACACACCGACGATGAGCCGGCGCTGGACCGCCCGACCCTGATCAAGATCGGGATCTGCGTGGCCCTGCTGCTGGTGTTTGCCGGCACTTTCGAACCCCTGGGCTTCATTCTCAGCAGCATTCTGATTGGTATACCGATGGCTCGGCTGTATGGCGGCCGCTGGTTGCCCAGCGCGGTGATCATCACCTTGATGAGCATCGGTCTTTATCTGCTGTTCGATAAAACCATGGACGTGCCACTGCCCCTCGGTCTGCTCGACGTTCTGGAGAACTGATATGGATACTTTTGGCTATTTGGGCCAGGGTTTCGGCGTCGCGCTGAGCCCCTATAACCTGGTGACCGCACTGTGCGGCACCCTGATCGGCACCGTGGTCGGCCTGTTGCCGGGCCTGGGCCCGATCAACGGCGTGGCCCTGTTGATCCCCATTGCATTTGCCCTGGGCCTGCCGCCGGAATCGGCGCTGATCCTGCTGGCAGCCGTGTACCTGGGCTGCGAATACGGCGGCCGGATCAGCTCGATCCTGCTGAACATCCCGGGCGAAGCCTCCACCGTGATGACCACCCTCGACGGCTACCCGATGGCCCGCAAAGGCATGGCCGGCGTGGCGTTGTCGCTGTCTGCCTGGAGCTCGTTCATCGGTGCGTTTATCGCCACCTGCGGCATGGTGCTGTTCGCTCCACTGCTGGCCAAATGGGCAATTGCCTTCGGCCCGGCGGAATATTTCGTACTGATGGTGTTTGCGATTGTCTGCCTGGGCGGCATGGCCGGTGACAAGCCGCTGAAAACCTTTGTCTCGGCGTTGATCGGCCTGTTCCTTGCCTGCGTGGGCATCGATGCCAACAGCGGTGTATACCGTTTTACCGGCGACAATATTCACCTGACCGACGGCATCCAGTTCGTGGTCCTGGTGCTGGGCCTGTTCTCCATCAGTGAGATCCTCCTGCTCCTGGAAAAAACCCACCGTGGCCAGGAAGCAGTGAAAGCCACCGGGCGCATGATGTTCAACGTCAAGGAAGCCCTGTCGGTGTTGACCGTGAACCTGCGGTGCGGTGTGTCGGGCTTCATCATCGGCGTACTGCCAGGTGCCGGTGCGACCATGGCCTCGGCCGTGGCCTACATGACCGAAAAACGTATCGCAGGCGCCAGCGGCAAATTCGGCCAGGGTGACATGCGCGGCCTGGCCGCCCCGGAAACCGCCATCGGCGCTTCCGTCTGCGGCGCCATGGTGCCGATGCTGACCCTCGGCGTTCCAGGTTCGGGCACCACGGCGGTGATGATCGGCGCACTGTCGCTGTACAACATCACGCCAGGCCCGCTGCTGTTCCAACAGCAACCGGACATCGTCTGGGGCCTGATCGCTTCGTTGTTTATCGCCAACATCATGCTGGTGATCCTCAACATCCCGATGATCCGCATCTTCACCCGCATCCTCGCGGTGCCGAACTGGGCACTGGTGCCGGTGATCGCAATCATCACTGCGATTGGCGTCTACGCCGTACACGCCACCACCTTCGATCTGTTCCTGATGATCGCCATCGGCATCTTCGGCTACATCCTGCGCAAGTTGGACTTCCCGCTGTCGCCACTGCTGCTGGGCTTTATCCTCGGTGGCTTGATGGAGCAGAACCTGCGTCGTGCGTTGTCGATTTCCAATGGTGCACTGGAAATCCTGTGGTCCAGCCCGATCACCTTCGGCGTCTGGGTACTGACCGCCATCATGCTGCTCGTGCCATTGCTGCGCATCTGGCGCAAGCGCTCCCTGCAGCGTCGTGCCGTAGCCGATGTCTGAGGTCACCCTTAGACATTGGTGGGCAACACCGCTGGTCGGCCTGGCCGGCGGTTACCTGGCCAGCCTCGTCGGCTGGCCTTTGCCGTATATGGTCGGCTCGTTGCTGGCGATCATCCTGGTGCGCTGTCTAACGCCTTGGCAGTTGGCTGAGATTCCCGGCGGGCGCAAATGCGGCCAGTGGGTAGTGGGCATCGGCATTGGCCTGCACTTCACCCCAGTGGTGATCGAGCAGGTGATGAGCCACTTTGGCCTGATCTTCTTCGGCGCGCTGGTGACCAGCCTGTCGAGCATTGTCGGTGTGTGGTTGATGCGCCGCAGCGGTGAAGACCGCGCCACCGCGTTTTTCTCAAGCATGCCGGGCGGGTCCGGGGAGATGGTCAACCTGGGCGCGCGCAATGGCGCGGTGCTCAGCCGCGTGGCGGCGGGTCAGAGTCTGCGGGTGTTGCTGGTGGTGCTGTGCGTGCCAGCGATCTTCAAGTACTTGCTGGGTGGTGGCGCACCGCAGTTTCATCCGGCACCCGTCAATTGGGCCTGGCTGGCCTTGTTGTTTCCCGTCGGTGCGCTAGTCGCCTGGGGCTGGCAGCGCCTGCGTCAACCCAACCCCTGGCTGTTCGGGCCGCTGCTGGTCAGTGCCATTGCCAGCATCACCTGGGACTTGCACATCGGTTTACCTGACGGCGGCAGCCAGATTGGCCAGTGGCTGATCGGCAGTGGCCTGGGTTGCCACTTCAACCGGCAGTTCTTCCGCCGGGCGCCAGCCTTCATGGCCCGCACCTTGATCGGCACAGTGCTGACCATGTTGATCGCCACCCTGGCGGCGGTGGGCTTGAGTGCGTTGACGCAGTTGGATCTGCGTTCGCTGACGCTGGGCATGATGCCCGGAGGGATTGCCGAGATGAGTTTGACGGCGGAGACCCTGCAACTGTCGGTGCCGTTGGTGACGGCGATGCAGGTGATGCGGTTGCTGTTTGTGTTGTTCCTGGCGGAGCCGTTGTTTCGCCACTGGAACCGCCAGCCGGACACCGTCTAAAACCTGGCACAACTCTAATGTGGGAGCGGGCTTGCTCCCACATTTTTTGTGTTGGGCCTTAGATGGGCGGCAACCGCCACTCGATCGGCGTCTCGCCATTCTGCTCAAGAAACTTATTGGTCCGGCTGAAGTGCCCGCAGCCCAAAAACCCGCGATACGCCGACAATGGCGACGGATGCACCGAGGTCAGCACCAGGTGCTTGGTCGCATCGATCAGCTTCTGCTTGCCCTGGGCATGGGCGCCCCACAGCAGGAACACCAGGTGTGGCTGATGCTCGCTGACCACCTCGATCACCCGGTCAGTGAAGAACTGCCAGCCCTTGCCCGCATGGGCATTGGCATTGGCGCGCTCCACAGTCATGGTGGTGTTGAGCATCAACACGCCCTGGTCAGCCCAGCTTTGCAGGCAGCCGTGGCTGGGGATGTCGATATTGAGGTCGCGCTTGAGCTCTTTATAGATGTTGACCAACGACGGCGGCGCCGGCACGCCCGGCTGCACCGAGAAACACAGGCCGTGGGCCTGGCCCGGGCCGTGGTAGGGGTCCTGGCCGAGGATCACCACCTTGACCTTGTCCAGCGGCGTGGAGTTGAGCGCATTGAAGATCAACGGGCCCGGCGGGTAGATTTCCTTGCCCGCCGCATGCTCCTGGCGCAGGAACTCGCGCAGCGCGGTCATGTACGGCTGCTCGAACTCCTCGCGCAGGGCGTGTTTCCAGCTCGGTTCGAGTTTGATACGGTCGTCGGAAGTCATCAGAAACACATCATGTAAAAAGAATGGGCGAACCCTAGGAAAGCCCACCCCACTTGTCAATTGATCTGACGCATAACCGGCACTTTCCCACGAAGGGATCATACTCAACGTTCAATTTACCGATTGAGGTCATGATGAATCTGCACTTCGAAGAGCTCACTGGCACAGACGGCGCCCGTATCGGCATCGCCAGCCTGGACGCGGAAAAGTCCCTCAATGCCCTCTCTCTCCCGATGATCCTGGCCCTGAGCGAACGCCTGGACAGTTGGGCCAGGGATCCGCAAATCGTCTGCGTGCTGCTGCGTGGTAACGGCACCAAGGCGTTTTGCGCCGGCGGTGAAGTGCGCAGCCTGGCCCAGGCGTGCCGTGAGCACCCGGGCGAAGTGCCCGCCCTGGCCGCGCAATTTTTTGCCGCCGAGTACCGCCTGGACTACCACCTGCACACCTACCCCAAGCCGCTGATTTGCTGGGGTCATGGCTATGTGCTGGGCGGTGGCATGGGGTTGCTGCAGAGCGCCGCCATCCGCATCGTCACACCGAGCAGCCGCCTGGCCATGCCGGAGATCAGCATCGGCTTGTACCCGGATGTCGGCGCCAGTTGGTTCCTCTCGCGCCTGCCCGGCAAGCTCGGCCTGTTCCTCGGCCTTACCGGCGCCCATATGAATGGTCGCGACGCCCTGGACCTGGGCCTGGCCGACCGTTTCCTGCTGGATGAACAACAGGACGAAATGCTCGAAGGCCTGCTGCAACTCAATTGGCAGGAACAGACGGCGATGCAGCTCAACAGTCTGTTCAAGGCCCTGGCCCAGGAAGCCGCCAGCCAGCAACCCGAAGCACAATGGCTACCGCGACGCCAGCCAATCGACGAATGGCTGGATGTGGGCGATGTGCGCTGCGCCTGGCGCGCCTTGAGCCAACTGCGTGAGCATAGCGACCCGCTGTTCAGCCGGGCTGGCAGGACCCTGAGCGAGGGCTGCCCGCTGACCGCGCACCTGGTGTGGGAACAGATCCGACGGGCACGGCACCTGTCTCTGTCGCAGGTTTTCCAGATGGAGTACACCTTGAGCCTCAATTGCTGTCGGCATCCGGAGTTCAGTGAAGGGGTTCGGGCACGCCTGATCGACAAGGATCAGCAGCCGCACTGGCATTGGCCGGATATCAACCGCATTCCCGAAGCCGTGGTCGAGGCGCACTTTCACAAGGCTTGGGAAGGACGGCATCCGCTGGCAGATCTCTCTGATTTATGACAGACGTGAGTCAACCGGCGGGCCAGGATTTTGGGGGGACGAGGGTGAACGAACAGTTGTCGGGCTGGCTGTCCGTACACACGTAGATTTCCTGGTCAAAAGGCCCGTGGGCCAGCACCCAATGGGTGGAGTCGGTCAGTGACATGCTGGCCAGGGGCTCGGGTGCCTGGAACCTGAGGTTGACCCACTGGTTGTTGGCTGCCTTGTAGGTGCAGTACTCCAAATGGCCTCGCTTGCGCTCCCCGTCCTCGGCAGGGATGAAGACCGCGCCGACAAACGTGTCCAAAAAGCCTGGAAACTCGACCTTGGGGCTTTTCCAATAGCCATTGTCACTTTGAAAATGGTCGGCCTTGCGCTTGATCGCCGAGGGGTATGGGCAACCGAACTCTACGCTGGCGTGAGCGAGTGGGAAAAGCCCGAAGATAAAAACGATAAGCATCCGGCTAATCATGTGTCATTCCGTTGAGCTACTGAGCAATTGCCACTCAGTAGAGTCCTAGAAAGGCACTTAATATAGCTGTTAAATATGACAGCCTGGACAGACGGTCTCCCACAAAAAAACGGCGCATTACGCGCCGTTTCAAGGAAAAGCTGATTTAACGGTGCCCGCCACGACCTGAGCCATGATCGCCACCCCGGCCGTCTCCCCGGCCATGTCCCCTATAGCCCCGGTGATCACCCCAGCCCTGATTGGGATATGGCCGGTAGCCTGCCCTTGGCCCGGCCTGATAGTAACGGGGTGCCGGCTGGTAATAACGCGGCGCCGGGTAATACCGTGGTGGCGGTGCGTAATAGCCGCGCCGGTACTGGTAAGACGGGCCGCCACCGTAGTAATAGACCGGCGCGGGCGTGGTATAGACTTCGGATCGATAGTAGCTGGAGCCTCCACCGTAATAAGGCACGCAGGCAGAAAGGGTCAAGCCGAGCACAGCTGTGATGAGCAATCGACGATACATGGCGGCCTCCTGGACCGCGGAAGAGCACACACCAGCGACGCTGGGAGGCGCCAGACAGCTTTCACTGACTGACAAAGGATCAGACCTCAAAAACCGAATCTGGTGCGACCCCGACATAGATTGATACATCTGTGGCGCAATAAATCGCCCAGGTCTGTATCGTGCCAGGAACACCGGTTTTCACCGGAACCTCGACTGAATGACGCCTGAACCGACCGATGACCACTCCCACACTTTGCCCGGCCTGTGGCGCCCGCAACGACTGCACCCTGGCCGACCCACGTACCGTCGACCAGGCCTGCTGGTGCTACAGCGTCAGTATCGACCCGGCGGTGCTTGAAGCGTTGCCCGAGGCACTGCGCAACAAGGCTTGCCTGTGCCCACGCTGTGCCCAGGTCGATGAACAATTGCGCAGGGCCCAGCCGTAATGCGCGTCGACCGCTTCCTCAGCAACCTGCCCCGCTTCAATCGCCAGCAAGTGCGCCTGCTGCTGGTGGAACGGCGGGTCAAGGTCGACGGCCAAGTGGTCAGCGACCCGCATCATGAGGTGCGCGAATTCAGCCACGTCATGGTGGACAACGACGTCCTGCAAGCAGGGAAACCGGCACGCTACTTTATGCTGCACAAGCCTCAGGGCTGTGTCAGCGCCACCTCGGACCCGCAGCACCGTACCGTCCTTGACCTGCTGGATGAACCGGACAAGGGCGACCTGCATATCGCCGGCCGCCTGGACTTCAACACCACCGGCCTGCTGCTGATCACCAATGACGGTCAGTGGTCGCGGCGCCTGACCCAGCCCCTGACCAAACTGCCCAAGGTCTACTATGTCGAGACCGAGCAGGAGATCGGCCCGCAGTACGCGACAACTTTTGCGCAAGGTCTGTATTTCGCTTTCGAAAACCTCACCACGCAACCGGCAGAGCTGGTAGTCCTTGGCCCCAGAACGGCGCGCCTGGGCATCATTGAAGGGCGTTATCACCAGGTCAAGCGCATGTTCGGGCACTTCGATAACAAAGTGACGCGCCTGCATCGCGAACGCATGGGGCCGCTGGCGCTGGATGAACACCTGGCGCCCGGCCAATATCGACCGCTGACCGAGGCTGAAATCCGTCAGATATGACCGTTCAGCCGATGACCAGCAAAACTTTTGGGTGAAACTTGCGACCTGGCCCGCCTCCTGCTTGAATCAAAACGCCAGCCGCAATCTGACTGGTGAGTCACCCAACCTTCCAAGAAACACATTGCCTGCCCGCACTGCTTGACGTGTGGGCCTTACAGGCAAGTTGCCCGCCATAACAACACCCGTCGGCCAGCTTCAACGGACCGACATGGGCCTCCCTTCCAGGCGTATGCCTACCTGTCACAAAGCTCGTGCAGAGTGATCTGCGCGCACCACCCGCTTGCCAGGAGTCTTATGACATGAGGCCAGAAATCGCTGTGCTGGATATACAGGGTCAGTATCGGGTTTACACGGAGTTCTATCGCGCGGACGCTGCTCAAAAGACCATCATCCTGGTCAACGGCTCCATGGCCACCACTGCGTCTTTCGCCCAGACCGTGAAAAGCCTGTACCCGCAATTCAATGTGGTTTTGTACGACCAGCCCTACGCCGGTCGCTCCAAAGCCCACAACCGCCATGAACAAATGCTGACGAAGGACATTGAAGGCCAGATCCTCCTGGAACTCATCGACCACTTCGCCGCCGAGCATGTGCTGTCCTTTTCCTGGGGCGGCGTCGCCACCCTCGTCGCCTTGTCCCAGCGGCCGCGGCGCGTGGAGAAAGCCGTGATCAGCTCATTCTCCCCAGTGATCAATACGCCCATGCGCGACTACCTGGAACGCGGTGTTGACTACCTCGGCAACCTCGACCGCCACAGCGTTGGGAATCTGGTCAACAGCACCATCGGCAAACACCTGCCGCCGCTGTTCAAGCGCTTCAACTATCGGCATGTCAGCACTTTGGCCGAACATGAATACGGGCAGATGCACTACCACATCAGCCAGGTCCTCAATAGCGACCGCCAGTGCTACCTCAAGGCCGCACGGCAGATCGCCATTCCAGTACTGTTCTTGAATGGCGAGTGGGACGAATACACCAGCGCCGAGGATGCCCGGATATTTGGGCAACATGTGGCAAACAGCAGCTTTGGCACCATCCAGGCCACCGGGCACTTCCTGGACATGGAGCACAAGGCCGCGTGCAATGACAGTCGGCAGGCATTGATGAGCTTTTTGAAACCGGAACAGTCAGTGAGTCGACTGCGGTATCAGCAGGGGCAGACCCTGCACGCACTTGCGATTTGAAAGCGAACCCTGGGTGGGCACGATGCACAAAGACTGCCCAGGGTTGCCTGAAAAATTCGGCTGACGCTCGCAACTTGCACATTTTCCAAAGAAAAACTTCAAATTGCCGCGCACATCTGGTACAAAGTCAGCCGCTTTGAGCGGGTATAGTTTAGTGGCAAAACGAAAGCTTCCCAAGCTTTAGTTGAGGGTTCGATTCCCTCTACCCGCTCCACTTCTGCTTTTCCCTCGTTTTTCCGTATCATCCCCCACGTTTCAACATCAGCGACCAGCCCAGTAAAAACGGGGCTTTCAGCGACCCAACACGTTCCCTCGCATTCCGCCGTTTGTTTTTTCAGCCTGGAATTTCTTGTATAGCGGTTTGTATAGTGGAGTTAGATCGAACCACGCTATACAAATGCCATGAAACGCTCCGATATCAAGTGCCTGCCCTTGGCCGATACGGTGCTGCGGTACAAGAAGCCCAATGGGAAATGGGGCAGTCTGCGGGTTTGGCGGTCAGTCGGGATGTTGCTACATCCGGGCTAACCGCTCTCCTTACATTTCGTACCCATCTCTCGAAGGTACAAATCCCACCACAGAAAAAATCCGAATCAGAATGAGTGTGGACACCGTACTGGCTAAAGGATAGCGTCCAGCTCCGATATTCAATCAGACCATCTGTGAGGGATCACATGGAGCTACTGCTCATCATTGCTGCCGCTTGCATCCTTGCGCTTTTGATTCTTCGATTCAAAGCCGCAAAGATTATTGCCAAGCTGACAGGAGACCTGCGTCAACGGGAAGAAGTGATCGCCCGGCAGCAGCAGGAAAACCTCGATCTGCTAAGTCGAGTCGCAGCCCTGTCAAAGTATCAAACTATTATCGATGCCGAAGAATGGGCCAAGAAACTCATTTCCGAAGCAGAGCTCGAATTGGCAAAAGCCAAACAAGACGCCGCCCTGGAACGCCAAAGCGCCAATCTCTCTGCAAAAACCAGAATCGAGCAGTCCGAAGAAAAGCTGGAGCAAGCTAGGTTGGCTGCTGAACGTATTATCGAGTTGGCCAACAAGCGAGCCGAAGAAATTGCAGGCGAAGCCTATGCAGCGATGAACCGTGCCAAGGAGTTTGCAGAAACCGCCAAAGCAATGAAAAACATCGTCGAGGGTTATGGTGATGCGTATATCGTACCGACCTATAACCTGCTGGATGACCTGGCTGAAGAGTTCGCCTTTACTGACGCCGGGAAAAGGCTTAAAGCTGCCCGCGATGCAACTCGCTCGATGGTCAAATCAGGCAGAGCTGCAACCTGTGATTATGCTGAAGCCAATCGAAAGGGAACCGCGATCCGTTTTGTTATCGATGCCTTCAACGGCAAAGTCGACTCGATCCTCTCAAGAAACAAAGCTGACAACCACGGCAAACTGGAACAGGAAATCCGGGATGCGTTCGCGCTGGTCAACCATAACGGTACAGCCTTCAGAAACGCTCGAATTACTGACGAATACCTTGCCTCCCGGCTTGAAGAACTCAAGTGGGCAGCCACTGCACAAGCACTGAAAGACCAGGAACGAGAAGAACAACGACAGCTGCGCGAACAAATTCGAGAAGAAGAAAAAGCGCGTCGAGAATTTGAACGCGCAATAAAAGACGCCGCGAAAGAAGAAGAAACCATCAAAAAGGCGATGGATAAAGTTCTCCAGCAAGTCGCTACCGCCAACGATGCTCAACGTGCCGAGTACGAGGTAAAACTTCGAGAACTTGAAGCCAAACTCCAAGTTGCCGAGGAAAAGAACCAGCGTGCGCTATCCATGGCTCAGCAGACGAGAGCAGGCCATGTGTATGTGATTTCTAATATTGGATCTTTCGGTGAGGAGGTGTTCAAAATTGGCATGACCCGACGCTTGGAACCCAAGGACCGCATCCGCGAACTCGGCGATGCCAGCGTACCGTTTGAGTTTGACGTGCATGCAATGATCTTCAGTGACGATGCTCCAGGCCTTGAAAAGACCTTACATCGCCACTTCCTGCGTCGCCAGATGAACAAGGTTAATCCACGGAAAGAGTTTTTCCGCTTGGTGCTCACAGAAATTCGCGCCGAATTGGAAAGCCTGGGTGTCGAAACCCATTGGACCATGGCAGCCGATGCACATGAGTTCCGGGAAACTATCCGACTTGAACAGCAGATTCTAGAAAACCCGGTCATTGCGCAGCAGTGGACGCGGCATCAGCTTGAGTTTGAACCTCAGGAAGAACTTGAGGAGGCGCAAGAGGCGGTATAGCAACACTGTCAGGTATGTCGTGGGCATAGCTTGTTGCTCGCACATAATGCTCAGCACCTTGAATTGCATAGTCGCCAGGTCAAGAATGAGTCAAAAATGCCTATTTCTTAATGGCTAACGAAGCTAAAGAACCAATAAAACCCTCCATTAGAATTAAACCAAGGATGACTTTGTGTCACAGCAAAATTTCAACGACAACATCGTAAACTGGACATTTGAAAACTACGCAACACTGGCAAGCTTGGTTAGCGGCATCGCTATCTGCTTGTTAGTTTTTTACATTTATTCACGCTCCGGCTCACTGATATTTCTACGCGATTTAATGTGGCGCTTTTTCGGAGGTTCCACAAAATTTGAAACCGAAGACTACGAAAACATACGAAAAAATCTGAGAGAAGTTGAATACTACCGATTCGAGTTCAACATACCTGCACAGAACTTGGCTGACACCAAACTCGCTGAGGAATGGATCAAGAAAAATGGCTTCTGTCATAGAGATGTTGCAAGGGTAAGAAAATATATAGACTGGAAAGACTTTAACAGCCTCACATTTAAAGAAGCTCTATTTTCTAAATATGCTCAATATATGTTTTTTGGGCTACTCTTCATTTTCTTCTTAATTATCAGCATCTCAGCACCACTTACGAACGCAAAATACCTGATGGTTTCATTGAGAGACGCTCCGGAAGCGCCATCATTTTACCTATCCGAGGGTGATGCTAAATTTAGCTTTTTCAGATCCACTCCAACGCTGACAGAAAAAGAGTGCCAGTCACCGGAATCACTTAAAGAAATTTTCAATAAAAAATTTACAGAAAAAAACATCAACATCATCTGCTCGCTCTTTGACGACAAGAAATACCGCGAGCATGTAAACAATGGGCTCAAGGGGCAACGAGGGCTTCTTCTGACGATCATCGCAACTTCGATTTTCTCCGTATTCTGTATATTAGTGCGAATATCCAGATCAAGTATTGCAAAAAAACTCCATGAAAAAATTCATCCACCCAAAAGAAAAATTTTCAAAAAATAACCCATCCAACTGAATAGCTTTGCGACTCTAACATTACACCGTTAGAGTCGTTTCACCTGATTGATCACACCACAAAACCTATCTAATGCCTTTTCTAGACTACGAGTAGGTTCATATCAGTTAAGCGCAGATCCCCTGCTTTGAGCATTGCGTTCGCTTAACTGATCGGCATTAGGCTCATGAGGCCGGTTTTTTTATGCCTGGGATTTGCCAGTAAAACTCCGTAATACCTCCGTTCTGCAGCCGCGCCCCACGCCCATACACTTCTTGCACCCCTGCCGTTTTTATTGGTGGGTAGAGTGTTGATAATTTTTATTTAGTGGTTATAGTCACCACCAACACACCACAAGGAGGTGATGTGGATAGCCGATATTTAATAGGCCATATCGTTGCAGATGGCTGGTACCTGGCGCGCGTCAGGGGCAGCCATCATCATTTCAAGCACCCAACCAAGCCTGGGCTGGTGACTATTCCCCATCCCAAGAAAGACCTGCTGGACAAGACCGCCAAAAGCATTTTGAAACAGGCCCTGCTCGGTTAAACCGTCCCTGGAGGACAACGAACATGCTGTATCCGATTGCAATTTCAACCGGTGACGACAACCACGCCTGGGGTGTAGAAGTCCCTGACATCCCTGGCTGTTTCTCTGCTGGTGATGATCTGGACGACGCCATGGCCATGGCACGGGAAGCCATAGAGGGTCATTTTGAGCTGCTGGCAGAAGACGGAGCACCGATTCCCAGTGCGCAAAAGGTCACCCTGCATGCGGCCAACCCGCAGTACGCCGGCTGCACCTGGGCCGTGGTCGATATCGATGTCACCAAGTACCTGGGCAAGGCGCAGAAACTCAACATCACGCTGCCTGGCTATTTGCTCAACCGTATTGATGAATACGTGCTGCATCACCCGGAAGAAAAAAGCCGCTCGGGGTTTCTCGCTTCGGCAGCGCTGAAGGTGCTGCAACAAGAGCGATAACACCACCGAATTTGACCGCAAGAAACGTAGTTCGGCCATCAGCGATGAGCGTTAAAGTGCAGGCCTGTCGGTCAATGACCCACTCAACAAGGAGCCCGCTCATGCCATGTGAATACAAACTCATGCCCTCTCCCGTCGGCCAGTTGACCCTGGTAGCCCGCAACGGCAAGCTCGCCGCGATCCTGTGGGAAACCGAGCGCGCCAACCGCGTGCGCCTGGGCGAGTTGGTGGAGGTCAACCACAGCCCGGTGCTGCTGGAAGCCGAGCGGCAGTTGAAAGAGTATTTTGCCGGCACCCGCGACCGTTTCGAGCTGGAGCTGGACTTTGATGGCACCGAGTTCCAGAAAAAAGTCTGGGGCGCGCTATTGACCATTCCCTTCGGTGAAACCCGCAGCTATAGCCAGATCGCCCAGCAGATCGGCAACCCGAAAGCCGTACGGGCGGTGGGTGCGGCCAACGGGCGCAATCCCATTTCGATCGTCGCACCCTGCCATCGGGTAATTGGTGCGTCGGGCGGGCTGACCGGGTTTGCCGGTGGGCTTGTAGCCAAACAGTACTTGCTGACATTGGAGGATGGCGAGGCCACAAGGTCGCTGTTTTGATGGCTATTGCGCAACAGGCTGAAGCTACCGCCCGTTCACCAATGGGCCACGTACAAATGCCTGATAATCGAACAGCGCTTGAAAGCCAAACGAGCGATAAAGTAAGAACCCATCGTTCGATGCCTCAAGAAAACACGTTTGCGCACCCAGGCTCACGGCGTGCGCCAACGCGACCTGGATCAACCGAGTTGCGTAGCCTCTACCGCGAAACTCAATGTGAGTGCCCATATCATTGAGCCGCGCCAGCCCGTCACACATGGACAAGGTTATGGCACTCACCGGCCGCCCCTCCACTGACAGCGCAAAATGATAAAAGCCTTCGCCGCGATCAATTGCAACCTGATGCCTGGCCTGATAACGCGCAACGCCCTCGGCTGTCAGGCCAAACGCACTGCCCAGGGGAGCCGCCCAATCGTCGAGGCTCTGGGTCAAACTGATGGTATCGCTGACAGGTGTTCGGACGGCAGCGGTGAAGCTCTTCAGGTCAAGGACCATTGCGCTGGTCTTTTGCACGAAGATAAAGCCCATCGCCTGTAGGCTTTGCGCCAACTCCTCGACCTTTTCCTGATGAATCACTATCCGTACGGGCAAAACCACGCTGCGGATCAATTGCTCACAGGCGGCCATCCCAACACCCAACGGCTCACTGCCGACCCGGACAAACAACAGGTTCCATTCATTGACGACTTCGTCAGCAAAATAGGCGCTCACACAGGCGTTGAAGCTGCGGTGCAACGGGCAGGTCGCGGAAAAAAAATGGGCTTCGGTCCGGTGGTAAAGCGAATTGACGGTCGTAGGCATCGGCAAGTCCAGGCAAAAAAGCCAGTCTTGCTTCAACGTCTGAGGGTCACTGTCGGCTGTTTCCGAAAGCGACAGTAGAAAGCTGCCACGGGTGATGGGAATTACGACGCAAAAAAACGGCGGCTGGAGTAGTCCAACCACCGTTTCAATACCACAGCCCTCGCAATCAACCGTCGCCGTTACGGCTCTTGCCATAGGACGAAGCCAGCGCCCGGGCTTTTTCCAGACGGGTTTCCAGTTTGGGCAGGGTTTCGTCGACCAGTGCCTTTATTTCGGGAATCTGCGACGCCGCGCCTTCCTGCTTGAACAGCGCGATGGCATCTTCGTTGGCCTTGACCTGCTGGGCCGTGTAGGCGGCGTCAAAGGAGTCGCCATCAGTCAGTTCAGGCATCAGGGTTTCGGCCTTGTCGGCGATCTGCTCGCGAGGTGCCACTGGCAAGTCGAGTTTTTTCGCAATGGCCGCCAAATGTTGATTGGCCAGGGTGCGTTCGTTGATGACCTCGATGGTGTAGTCCTTGATTTCCTGGGACGAGGTCTTGGCGTGGGCCATGCGGCTGGTTTCGATATCGGCCATGCCTTTGGCCGAGGCTTGCTCGATAAACTCGGCAGGCCCTTGGGCCAAGGCATTGCTGGCGCCGAGGCCCAGCAGCATCGCGAAAGTGGCGGTGCGTAACCGGCTAGCCATGCGGCTCATGATGGGTTCCTCCAGGTAATAAATACATGCCGGGGAAAGAACCCCGCCCTGAATCTGAATTTTCAGGGCGGCAAAGGTTTAGAAAAAACTTGTTGGCGCGACGAACGGTCGTCACAGACTCATGACGTTTTACTGCCCATCAAGCCCGGCAACGCATGCGCCAGGGCATTGATGGCGAAGCCGATAAACATCACGCCGCACAGTTTGGTGATCAACACTTCATGACGCTGATACACCGTACGCACTTGCCGGGCACCAACGATGCCGATCAGGATGGCATAGGCCACCAGACCACCGATAAAGCTCAAGACAATCAACCACGGCAGCATGGCCCAGGTCAGCAATTCGGCACGGCTGGACAGCAACGCCGTGAAAGTGGCCACAGCCACCGGATACGCCTTGGGATTGGTCAGGCCAAACAGGATGCCATGCCAGAACGGCTGGCGCGCCGCGCCCTGGGGCGCTTCACTGCTGCGGTTGCGGGTGCGGATTGCACGGATGCCCAGCCAAAACAGGTAGAGAGCACTGAGCACACCCAGCACATCAAATGCGCTGCTGCCGATCTCCCGCGCGCCGACAATCGCGACCAGGGCGGTGCTGCACCACACCACATCGCCCAACAGGTGCCCGCACAGAAAACCTGCGCCGGCCCGGCGGCCACGGGCCGCACCAATGCCAAATACCGCCAGCACACCGGGGCCCGGCGTGATGCCATAAATAAAGCCCGAGGCAATGACGGCAAACAGCAATGATGAAGTCATGGGTTACACGCTCTGACAGAAAATAGGAGGGCCGCGTCGATTGTGCACAATCCACTCGGCACTGCAATGCTAGGCCGCGCGTTTGGCCAGCACGTCCTGCACTTGAGCGATCAGCCAGTGCAAGGCGCCATCCCCACCACGGCGTTTATGCCAGGCCAGTACAAAACCGAAAGACGGGATATGAAACGGCGGTGGCACCACCAGCAGGTGCCGGGGATCGATGTTCAGCAACCCCTGCGAAGAAACAGTAAGAATCAGATCGGTGCCCTGGATCAGCTGCGGGGCAATCCCCCAATGCGGCAGGCTGATTGCCACATGGCGCCGCTCACGGATCGCGGTCAGCGCCCGTTCGATTTCCGGGGTACCACTGCCGCGCATTTCCAGTAGCACATGGGGCCGCGCCAGGTAAGTGGGCAAGTCGAGCGCACCACCGGCAGGCAAGCTGTCGCGGTCGACCAGGCAAGCGTAGTGCTCTTCAAACAACGGCGTGCTGCGCAATTCGCCCGGCAGGTCGGGAAACACGCCGGCCGCCAGGTCGATCTCGCCACTGAGCACCCCTTCTTGCATGCCTTCGCGACTGGCATGGGTGATGGCCAGATCAATCCCCGGTGCCTGCTCACGCAGTGCCCGCACCAACCCAGGCAACAGCAGCGCCGCGCCGTAATCGGACATGGCCAGGCGAAAGGTCCGCCTGGCCGATGCCGGGTCGAAACGGTTCGGCGCCAACAATGACTGCACCTGGGCCAGCGCATCGGCCAGTGGTGCCGCCAACTCCAGCGCGCGGGCGGTAGCGACCAGCCCCCCGCCCTGGCGCACCAGCAACGGGTCGCCGAGCAGATCTCGCAACCGCGCCAGCGCATGGCTCACCGCCGGTTGGCTCAGGTGCAGGCGCTCGGCGGCGCGGGTGACGTGTTGCTCGCTGAGCAGTGCGTCAAGGATCACCAGCAGGTTGAGGTCGATGCGCCGCAAATCATTCATAGCGTGCATATTCAGCATAAGAACTTGGAATTTAAATCTGCGCGACGAATACCGTAGAGTCCAGTAAAACCTTTGGGAGAACGAATATGACGACGTGGCATTGGCTGGGCTTGTTGCTGTTAGCGGTGTTTGCCGGTGCGGTGGTGCCGTTTCAAAGCGCGATTAACGCCAACCTCGGGCGTGGCCTGGGGCATCCCCTGTGGGCGACCCTGGCTTCGCTAACGGTGAGCATCCTGGTGTTATTGCCTGTCATTCTGGCGTTGCGACTGCCGCTGCCAAGCATGGCCTTTATCACCCAGGCCCCAATGTGGATGTGGGCGGGTGGCGCATTTGGGGTGTGCTTTATTGCCTTGGCCCTGATCTTGCTGCCGAAGTTGGGGGCTTCGGGATTTATCGCCCTGGCCATGACTGGACAGATTCTCGCCTCGTTGCTGCTCGACCACTTTGGCCTGTTCGGCCTGGTGGAACGGCACCTCACCGCCCCCCGTTTACTCGGAGTACTGATGTTGATCGGCGGTGTGGCGTTGATTCAGTTCAGTGCCGCGCCAGCCAAGGCATTGGCTGCTGCGGGCTGATCCGTTGCTATCACATACGTTCGGCGGCCAGACGGTGGATGTCGGCGGGTTCGATCACCGCTTGCGGGGCGCCTTGCCGGACCACCGCCAGCATCGCCCGACCCACGCTCTCGGTACTCACGATCCAGGCCGGCCGTACACGGCGAACCAATGACAGCAATGGGCCGAGCAAGGTGTAGAACGCCTGGTAGAGCCGGGTTTTCGAACGCACGCCATGCAGCGGCTGGATGATCCCCGGACGGAACAGGTAAACCGCCTTGAACGGCAGGCGCAGCAAGGCATTCTCGGTCTTGCCCTTGACCCGTGCCCACATCACCTTGCCCTGCTCGGAACTGTCGGTGCCCGTGCCGGACACATAGACAAACGTCATCTGCGGGTTGAGCCGCGCCAGGGTACTGGCAGCGACCAGCGTCAGGTCATAGGTCTGACGGGTGTAAGTCGCCTCATCCATCCCCACCGACGACACCCCCAGACAAAACAAGCAGGCATCAAACCCTTGCAGCAAATGCTCCAGGGGTTGGAAGTCGAACATATCCGCGTGCAACACCTGATGCAGCTTGCCGTGCTCCTGGGTCAACGCCGTGCGCCCCACCGCCACCACTTCCTGCACATCAGCGGCCAGCAGACACTCACGCAACACGCCCTGGCCGACCATGCCGGTGGCGCCGAATAGCAGAACTCTCATAAGGGGGGGCCTCAGTGGCAAGCTTTTAGCTGCAAGCTTCAAGTTAAGAGCAGTACGAGGTGCCCAGATTAACAGCTTGTCATCAGACGCGACGAGCGAATCGCAGAGGCGAAAATGTCGAACACAGGGATAGTGTAACTCATCCCAAACCTTGCACTAAAAATCTGTAGCCGATTACCCACGACAAAAACTCAACTTAGAACCATGGGCATAGGAAACAGCTGACTTTTCATAGAGATTTCATTCCGATAGCTTACGACTCCGAAAGTCAGGACCACTTTTACAAGGACAGTAAACCATGACTACAAACGTCAACATCAATAACTATTCAAACTACAAAAAGCTCATAGCACTCGCTGACCCAGACTGGCAAAGTGCAAAAGCCGGACGAATCAGTGAATTAAATGTAACGGTAAACAGCAACAACTTCCTAACCGATCAGTATAACCGAAACATCCATCACTTCTGCACCACGTCTTATTTAGGCCTCGACTACCACCCCAGCATCCTTAATGGAGCTATTGATGGATTAAAAGATGCGGGAACACTGCGTATAGCCAATTCAAAAAACCGCTGCAAACTGGTATTACTAGAGCAATTTGAAACCGCGCTATCCGAGTTATTCGGTGCAAACTGCCTGAGTACACTTTCGTGTAGTGCCGCCAGCTCTGGAATATTACCTTTGCTCGCCAGCGGTGCTTTTACAAATGACACGCCTCCCGTCATGATCTTCGACAAGTTATCCCACTATTCAATGAATCATCTGAAAGCTGCGTGCGCTGACGAAACAGAGGTAATCACAGCCCCCCCACAACGACATTTCCTTTATAGAAGATCTATGCAAAAAACATAAAAAAGTTGCTTATGTCGCTGATGGCGTTTACAGCATGGGAGGCATTGCCGACATAGAAAGCTTATTATATTTGAAGGCACGCTACGGACTTTTTCTCTACTTGGATGATTCTCACGCGCTGTCCGCAGTAGGGAAGAATGGAGCAGGATTTGTACGCCCGCACTTATCGGCATTAGACGACCAAATTCTGCTGGTGGCTTCCCTCGGAAAGTCATTCGCGGCAGGTGGTGGTTTGGTAATGTTTGGGAGCGAACGCCAAAAGAGTTTAGTGCATCGCTACGGCGGCCCTAGCAACTGGTCCCAAAGCCTGAATTCAGCTGCCATCGGCGCGGGCTTGGCATCAATCAAAATCCACCTTTCAGATGAATTAACTGTCCTTCAGGAAAAGCTTCAGAAAAATATTCGATTATTCGATAGTTTAGTAGAAACAGAGCAAAAGAGATCATTCTCCGCGATACGCTTAGTAGCTTGTGGCGAAGCAACACTGGCCACTCAAATTTCACGAAGACTTGCTGACATTGGTTTTTTTACATCTGCGGTGTTCTTCCCAGTTGTACCGCAAAACAAAGCAGCCATACGTATTACACTTCGTGCGGACATGCCACCTGCCTTGATCCATTCTTTTTGTGAACATCTCAAAGACTTGCTAAAGGAGCACGGAAAGCTTTAATGGTCTGCGTTGACACAACACAACTCTCGCCAACGCGACGCCACCGCCCAAAAAAGAAAATCCTTACCCTTTGAAAAACACCACAACCCTTGCCATAGCCTGCTGCACCGCCTTCCTGTCCCAAGTCGGCATCAGCATTTACCTGCCCGCAGTGCCGGCCATTTCCCAGGCACTGCAGGCCGCCGAGTCCCAGGCCTCGCTGGCCTTGGCGGTGTATCTGGTGGGCATGGCGTTGCCCATGCTGCTATGGGGCAGCCTGGGTGAACGCCTGGGCAGGAAACCGGTGCTGCTGGCGGCATTGGCCCTGTATGCCCTGGCCAGCGCGGCCATCCCCATGGCTCACAACATCGAGACGTTTCTCTCGCTACGGTTCGTCCAGGGCCTGGGGGCTGGTGGCGTTTCGGTGATGGCACGGGTGTTGGTGCGCGATAGTTTCAGCGGTGCATTGTTGGCCAAAGGCCTGTCGTGGCTGGGCATGACCTTCGTGATCGCCCTGGGTATCGGCCAGTTCATTGGCTCGGTATTGCAGGTAGCGTTGGGTTGGGAGGCGATCTTCTACGGCTTGGCATTGGCGGCAATCGGGCTGATTTGCGTACTGCAAGCGGTGGCGTTCCCGGCACGGGTGAAAGCCGATGGGCAAGTTTCTGCATGGCGTATCTACAGCATGATTTTGCAACACCCGGCGTTTCTACGGGCAGCGTTGGCGGGCGGGTTGGGGTATGGCGTGATCATCGCGTTCAATACCTGCGCTCCGCTGATTCTGCAGGGCCGCTTCGAGTGGACTGCCACGCAGTATGGGCTGCTGGGTTGGCCGATCAGCGCGGCCTATCTGGCGGGGGCATTGACGGTCAATCGTTGGGTTGCCCGCAGCGGGCGCCTGTCGATGATGACATGGGGAGTGACATTGGTAGTGGGCGGCAGTTCGGTGATGTTGCTCGCTGGCTGGTTCGCCAGTGATTGGGCCTTGCTGCTGTGGTTGCCTTATTGCGTGGCGGTGTTCGGGCAGTCGATGAGTTACCCCATCAGCCTGTCCCTGGCCAACGACCACTCTCCGGTAGGCGGCTCCTACGCCATGGCCCTAAGTGGCTTTTTGCACCAGTTGATGGCGGCGCTGATTGGTGGCATGGCCAGCTTGCTGGTCAGTCAGCAGGTCTGGCCGTTGGCGGCGTTATGTGTAGCGCTGGCGAGCGGCGCACTGTGGTGCGTCGTCCGGGCCAGGACAGACTAAAACGCGCTGCGGAAAATTTCCTCGATCTGCCGCTGATCCGCCCGCCGTGGGTTGGTCAGGCCGCACGCATCCTTGAGGGCATTGCTTGCCAGCAGCGGGATGTCTTGCAGCTTGGCACCCAACTCACGCAGGCCGGCCGGGATGTCGACATCCTGGGACAGGCAGCGAATCGCCGCGATGGCCGCTTGTGCGCCTTCTTCGGGGCTGAGGTGTTTATCGGTCACGCCCAGGGCGCGGCCGACGTCGCTCAGGCGCGCGGCGCTGACGCTGGCGTTGAAGCTTTGCACGTGGGGCAGCAGCACCGCGTTGCACACGCCGTGGGGCAAGTCGTAGAGGCCGCCCAACTGGTGGGCCATGGCGTGGACAAAACCCAGGGAGGCGTTGTTGAAGGCCATGCCCGCAAGAAATTGCGCATAGGCCATGTTTTCCCGGGCCGCCATATCGCTGCCGTCGCGCACGGCCAGGCGCAGGTTGGCGCTGATCAGTTCGATCGCCTTGATCGCGCATGCATCGGTGATCGGGTTGGCGGCGGTGGAAACATAGGCTTCGATAGCGTGGGTCAGTGCGTCCATGCCGGTGGCGGCGGTCAGGCCCTTGGGCATGGCGACCATCAGCGCCGGGTCGTTGACCGACAGCAACGGTGTGACGTTGCGGTCGACGATGGCCATTTTCACGTGACGGGTTTCGTCGGTGATGATGCAAAAACGCGTCATTTCGCTGGCGGTACCGGCGGTGGTGTTGATCGCCACCAGCGGCAACTGCGGCTTGCTCGATTGGTCGACCCCTTCGTAGTCGCCGATATGCCCGCCATTGGTGGCACACAGGGCGATACCCTTGGCGCAGTCATGGGGCGAACCACCGCCCAGCGACACCACAAAATCGCAGCCACTGGCCTGAAGCAACGCCAGGCCGTTCTCGACATTCTCCACGTTGGGGTTGGGTTTGGCGCCATCGTAGAGCACCGAGTCGATGTCCTGCATCGCCAGTTTCTCGGCAATCATGCTGGCCACGCCCGCCTTGGCCAGGCCGGCGTCGGTGACAATCAGCGCCTTGCGAAAACCGTAGTTGCGGATCGCGCTCATGGCTTCGTCGAGGCAGTCGATGCCCATGATGTTGACGGCGGGAATGAAGAACGTGCTGCTCATGGTGAACCCTCGGGGATACGTTGATGCCTACAGCATCGACCGCAGCGGGCTGCGGCATCTTGACCAAGATCAACGCCCGCCCGTGATAAAGTCACCACCCAGCCGTTTTTGAGTAGACCCGCCGCAATGAAGGATTTCCAGGATATCGACGCCGCCCTTGAAGACTGGAGCGCACTGCGCAGCAGCACCGCCTTCGCCGCGATCCTGATCGGCAACGGTGCCAGTCGCGCGGTGTGGGAAGACTTTGCCTACGACTCACTGTTTGAAAACGCACGCACCGTGGAAGAAAAGCCCTTGAGCGCTTCCGAACTGAGCGTGTTTGATGCGATGCAGACCCGCAGTTTCGAACAAGTGCTGGGTGCCCTGAAAACCACCAGCCGCGTCAACAAGGCCCTGGCCGTCAGCTCCGCTGCGCCGCGCAATCGCTACTACGCGATCAAGGAAGCGCTGATCAACACCATCCACGCCGTGCACATCCCCTGGCGCCTGGTGCAGCCTTCGACGCTAGTGACGATCAATCAGGAACTGGCGAGCTACAAGACGGTGTTCACCAGCAATTACGACCTGCTCAACTACTGGTCGATCCTGCACACGCCAGGCATTGACGACCTGTTTCGCGGTGCCGAATCACGCTTTGACCTGCGCGATACCGCCACCGCCGCGACGCGCATTCTGTACCTGCACGGCGGCCTGCACCTGGTGCGTAACCTGGATGGCTCGGCGCGTAAATTGCCGTCCACCGACAGTACGTTACTCAGCAGTTTTGCGATCAACAACACCATCAAGACCCTCGACGATGTGCCGCTGTTCATCAACGAAGGGCCCACCGGCGAAAAGCTCAAGACCATCCGCAGTTCGGATTATCTGTCGTTCTGCTATGAACAGTTGCTGGGCCAGGAAGGTGCGCTGTGTATCTTCGGCCATCACCTGGGCGAGCAGGATCAACACTTGGTGGAGGCGATTCGCCGCTCGAAGATCAAGACCCTGGCGATTTCGGTATTTGGCCGCAGCGAAGGATTTATCCAGCAGCAGAAGCGGCGGTATGCGGGGCTGTTTGAAGGGATGGAGGTGGAGCTGCGGTTCTTTGCGGCACGCAGCCATGCCCTGGGCAAAGCGGCACTGTCGGTGCCGGTCGAGCACTGATCCCAGCCTCACTGGAGACCCGGGCTTGCTCCCACACAAGCCCGCTCCCACATTAGATCTCTGTCATTCTTCGGCGCTGTGTACCACCACCAGTAACTGCGCCTGCACTTCTCCCACCGAACGAATGCGGTGCGGTTTTTGCGCATTGAAGTGCAATGCGTCGCCGCGCTCCAGCAGCACTCGTTCGTTCATGAAGTCCACTTCCACCCGGCCTTCATGCACAAACAGAAACTCCTCCCCCAAGTGCTCCTTGAAGGTCTTGTCGCTGAACTCCGCTGGCGGATAGATGATGAACGGCAGCAGGCTGCGCTCGCTGACCTGATGGGCCAGCACCGCATAACCCGGCGACGTGTCGGGCCGCTCATGGCTGCGCACCAGGCTGTAGCTGTCGAGGCTGACGTTGTCTTCGCTGAACAGTTCTTCGACCTTGACGTTCAACGCCTTGGCCAGTTTCAGCGCGGCGGCAATCGACGGCGTGTTCAGCCCGCGCTCGACTTTCGACAGATAACTCTTGGTCATCCCGGATTTCTCGGCCAGTGCCTCCAAGGTAACACCGAGTTTTTTTCTCAATAATTTCAAACGGATAGACATGCGCAGCGATTAATCCAGCCAGAGGATGATGATTTTTACTTGCCAATGACACATTGTGTCATATAGCCTCTTTAGTGTCATTTGCAGAACCCAACGACCTTGCGAGCTGCGGGAACCAGCAAATCGACGTCCATTGAACCACCCAAAGGACACCGATATGGCCAAGACATTAGCACTCCCCAAAGACCAACTGGTCAAGCAAGCGCTGACCCAGATGCAAAGCAGCCTGGCAGATAATACGTGGACCGACCGGCAAAAGCTGGCCCTGACCTGCCGGATTCTGTTCGAGAACGGCCACGACTCCGGCCTGGCCGGGCAGATCACTGCCCGTGGCCCGACGCCTGGCACCTACTACACCCAGCAACTGGGCCTGGGTTTCGATGAAATCACCGCCAGCAACCTGCTGCTGGTCAACGAAGACCTGGAAGTGTTGGAAGGTCACGGCATGCCCAACCCGGCCAACCGCTTTCACAGCTGGGTCTATCGTGGCCGGCCGGATGTGAACTGCATCATCCACACCCACCCGACGCACATCGCCGCCCTGTCGATGCTGGAAGTGCCGTTGGAGGTGTCACACATGGACCTGTGCCCGCTGTATGAAGACTGTGCATTCCTCGAAGCCTGGCCGGGTGTGCCAGTGGGTAACGAAGAAGGCGAAATCATCACCCAGGCCCTGGGCGACAAGCGCGCAATCCTGCTGTCCCACCACGGTCAGCTGTCCACTGGCGGCACCATCGAAGAAGCCTGCGTGATCGCGCAATTGATCGAACGGGCGGCCAAACTGCAACTGCTGGCCATGAGTGCCGGTACCGTCAAGCCGATTCTGCCGGCCCTGGGACGCGAGGCCCATGACTGGATCTCCAAGCCCAAGCGCCACGGCGCCGCGTTCAACTACTACGCTCGGCAGAACCTGCGCCAACACGCCGATTGCCTGAACTGAAGCCTTTTTCGACCGGAGATATTCCATGTCCAGCCCTACTATTCACGGCATCATCGGCTACACCATCACCCCGTTCAGCGCCGACGGCAGCCGCCTAGACCTCGACGCCCTGGGCCAGTCCATCGACCGCTTGATCGACAGCGGCGTCCACGCCATCTCGCCGTTGGGCAGCACCGGTGAAGGCGCGTACCTGAGCGATGCAGAGTGGGATGAAGTCAGCGCCTACAGCATCCGAAAAGTCGCCAAACGCGTCCCGACCATCGTCAGCGTGTCCGACCTGACCACCGCCAAGGCCGTGCGCCGCGCGCGCTTTGCCGAAGCCGAGGGCGCCGATGTGGTGATGGTGCTGCCGACCTCCTACTGGAAGCTCAGCGAGGCGCAGATCCTTGCGCACTACGCGGCCATCGGCGACAGCGTCGGCGTGCCGATCATGCTCTACAACAACCCGGCCACCAGCGGCACGGACATGTCGGTGGAGTTGATCCTGCGCATCGTCAACAGCGTCGATAACGTGACGATGGTCAAGGAGAGCACCGGCGATATCCAGCGCATGCACCAGTTGTACCGCCAAAGCGAAGGCCAGGTGCCGTTCTACAACGGCTGCAACCCACTGGCCCTGGAAGCCTTCGCCGCCGGAGCCAAGGGTTGGTGCACCGCTGCGGCGAACCTGATCCCGCAACTCAACCTGGACCTGTACCAGGCCGTATTGGCCAACGACCTGAACCAGGCACGCGCACTGTTCTATCGACAGTTGCCGTTGCTCGACTTCATCCTCAAGGGTGGCTTGCCGGCGACGATCAAGGCTGGCTTGCGCATGACCGGGCTGGAAGTCGGTGATCCACGATTGCCGGTGTTCCCGCTGGACATGGCGGGCCAGGCGCAGTTGCAGAAGCTGCTGACCTCGTTGAGCTAAAACACAACCCTGTGGGAGCGGGCTTGCCCGCGATAGCGGTGGGTCAGACACACCGCAATCGCGGGCAAGCCCGCTCCCACATTGGATCGCATGGTCCTTTAAATTTACGGAGACAAATAGCAATAATTCTCGATATCATTCGCGACTTTTCTGCAGCGTGCTGCGTCAAGAAGGATATCCATGTCTCGTTTCAAGCCCGACCCGTTGTCGGCCGACGCCTTTCGCGGGTTTTATGCAGATATCCTGCATTACCTGCGCAAACGCACGGACAACGCCAGCGACGCGGCGGACATGACCCAGGATGTCTTTACCCAATGGCTGGACTACCGCGACCGGGCCAAGGTCGAGCAGCCACGGGCCTTTCTGTTTCAGATGGCACGCAATCTGTTGCGTGATCACTGGCGCAAACAGAAGGTGCGGCACATCGTCCACAACGAGCAGGCCGAATGGGATGCCGAGCCTGTCACCGACGAGCAAAACGACCCCATGGCTGCCGCTCAACGCACCCAACGCCTGGAACAGTTGAAAGAAGTCCTCGCCGAACTCTCGCCCCGCAGGCGAGAAGCCCTTATGCTGCACCGCTTCGAAGGCTTGAGCCAGGCGCAGATCGCCGAGCGCATGGGTATTTCGATCAGCATGGTGGAAAAGCACATCGCCTTTGCCCTGCTGCACTGCAAGCAGCGACTTCAAAAAGATCCGGGCAAGGAGCAGCCAGAATGACCCGCTTGAGCAACCGCGACGGCCACGCAATTGATGAGCACGACAACATCGATGCACAGGCTGCCAGTTGGTTTGCGCGCAATCGCAACGAAGGCGGCAGCCTCGATCGCAAGGCCTTCGTCGCCTGGCAGGCCGTGCCGGCCCATGCGCGTGCCTACGCCGAATTCGAACAACTGTGGGCCGACCTTGGCGAGCTGCAGCAACTGAACAAACCCGTGCCCTTGCCCACACGCAAACCAGCGCCTTGGCGCCCGGCGCTGGCCGTGGCTGCCGCGCTGGTCTGCGCCTTGCTCGCGAGCAACCTCGGCGCCCCGCGCGGGCTCTATCACACCGAGGTCGCGGCGCAGGACAAAGGCATGCGCACCCTGGACCTGCCGGATGGCAGCACCTTGTACGTCAACGCCAGCACACGATTGCGGGTGGACTTCGATGCCCAGCGCCGCGTGATCCACCTGGACCAGGGCCAGTTGTACCTGGAGGTGGCGCCCGACAAGGAACGACCACTGTTCGTACGTGCCGGCGAAGCCGACGTGCGGGTGGTAGGCACCGCTTTTGATGTGCGCCGCAGCCAGCAGCAACTGGTGGTCAGCGTGGCCCACGGAATGGTCGCCTTCGCCCCCGACCCGAAAGCCAGCGCCGTGATGCTCGGCGCCCAGCAACGGGCGACCTACAGCTATGCCAAGGGCTCCGTGCAGCAACAAAACCTGGCCGCTGGCGAAGTCGCCGACTGGCGCAGTGGCCACTTGTCCTTTCGCAACCGCGAACTGGCCAGCCTGCTCGATGAGTTGAGCCTGTACCGGCCCAAGGCCGTGGTCTTGGCCGATGGCCCGGTGGCGCACCTGAAAGTTTCCGGCAATCTCGACGTGAATGACCCGGATGCGCTGCTCAATGCCCTGCCGGCTCTGTTGCCGGTGAAAACCGTGGCCCTGGGTGACGGCAATATCCGTATCGAGGCCCGCAAGTAACACCATATGAGAATATTTTGCATTCGCATGTGAGGATTTTTTTTCCTGCCGCGTCTTCCTCCGGTCTGCGTTTGATACGCATGCCTTTTTTGGCTATTTAGCCGCCTTGGGGGATTTCATGTTTCGCGCGCCTTGCCTTGCCCAGCACCTGTTTCTTCGACCGACCCTGATCGCCGCCTGCCTGACCGTCAGCCTGACCGCCCAGGCCGAGTCGCTCAAACTGCAACTGCCGGCCCAACCGTTGGCCACGTCCCTGAGCCAGGTGGCGCAACAGGCAAAAATCCAGCTGCTGTTCGATGAGGACCTGCTGAAGAATATCCAGGCGCCAGCGATCAACGGCGATTTCACCCCCGAAGTGGCGATCCGCACCCTGCTCAAGACCGGCGAATTCACCCTGATCAAAGTGGGCAGCACCTATGTCGTGCGCCCCGAAGAAAGCCGCACCACCAACAGCGCCAGCGTCCAGTTGGACGCCTTGAGCGTGATCGGCACCGGCAACCAAGTCGATGCCAGCACCGTCGGCCGCTCGACCCTGTCCCAGGCCGATATCGACCGCCTGCAGCCCAACAACATCGCCAGCCTGGTACAGACGCTGCCGGGCGTGACCATGGGCGGCTCGATGAAACCGGGTGGGCAGATCATCAACATTCGCGGGATGGGCGAAGCTGAAGACGTGCCGATGACTGTCGATGGCGCGACCAAAAGCGGTTTCGAGCGTTATCAACAGGGCACCGTGTTTATCGAGCCCGAGATGATCAAGAGCGTCGAGGTGGAAAAAGGCCCGCACTCGGCTTTCACCGGTAACGGTGGGTTCGGTGGTACGGTCAACATGGTCACCAAGGATGCACCGGACCTGCTCAAGGACGGACGCAACAGCGGTGCGATGCTCAAGTACGGCTACTCCAGCAATGACCACGAGCAGGTCTACAGCGGTGCCGTGTATGGCCGCACCGACGACGGCCGCATCGACGCCCTGGCCTACCTGACCAAGCGCGACGGCGGCGACATGAAGCTGGCCGACAAGCGCGACTACGACAGCAAGGACTACCCGATCAACCCGCAGCGCCTGCCCAACAGCGCCCAGGATGTGGACGGTCAGCTGTTCAAACTGAACATGTACCTCACCGATGAGCACAGCCTCGGTTTCTCTTACTCCCGGGCCAACAGCGAACGTTGGACGCCCTTCTCGGCCAGAAGCTATCCATCGCCACCGCGCAAGAGCGATATCGACCGCTATGGCTACGATGCGGCCGTCAGACGGTTCCTGGCCAATCGCCACACCGTCGATACCACGTGGTCGGGCAAGTACCAATACCAACCCCTGGACAACCCGCTGATCGACATGAAGCTCAGCTACTCGGAGTCCAACACCGACCAGACCGACGAACGCGACGCCACTGCCGTCATCGGTTTGTCCACCGGCGGGCGCAAGATGGACACCGCCTACACCGACAAGATTCTTGAGCTGCGCAACATCAGCCGCTTCAACACCGGACCGCTGGACCATGCCCTGACCACAGGCGTGCAGATCCGCAAGCACATCCGCGACACCGAAAGCTGGATGCCCGGCGCAAAGTACGACACGCCTGAGTACAACTACGGGCATTTCCAGCCGGCGTTCATGCCCCACGGCAAGGTCGACACCAACGCGTTCTACATCCAGGACGCGGTAACCCTGGGCGACGTGACCATCACCCCGTCCCTGCGTTATGACCATGTGGTCAACCGTGGCAAAGCCAACGACGCGCCGTACTACAGCAACCCCGACCCGGCCTACGGCCACGATTACGGCGACCGCACCTATGCCGGCTGGTCGCCGCGCCTGGCGGCGTTCTGGAAGGTCACCCCGGACGTGGCGCTGTTTGCCAACTGGAGCCGCACCTGGCGCGCGCCGGTGATCGACGAACAGTACGAAGTCCAGGGCCTGGGCAGCCGCACCTCCACCAGCCGCAACCTCGATCCGGAGCGCATCACCGCCATTACCGTGGGTAATGTCACCAGCTTCGCCAACGTGATTGCCAGCGGCGACAGCCTGCAACTGCGCACGACGCTGTTCCACAACACGATCGAAGACGAGATTTTCAAGGCCACTGGCCTCGGCTGCCAGCAACAGAACTACATGGAAGGCTCCATCGCCAAGGTCTGCACCGACATGGCGTCGAAGACCAACTACCGCAACATCGGCAGCATGACCATCAAGGGCTTCGAACTCGAAGGCTACTACGACTCGACCTACCTGTTCGGCTCCCTAAGCTACTCGTGGGCCACCGGCAAACGCGAAAACCCTTACACCAACCCATGGGCGACCGACATCCACGTCTGGGCCCGTGACATTCCACCGGCCAAATGGGTCGCGATGCTGGGCACCAAGATTCCTGCCTGGGACGCACAAGTGGGCTGGCAAGGCCAGTTCGTGCGCAAGACCGACCGCCTGCCCAGCGACAAATATTCAAGTGGCCTGAACAGCGGTTTTGGCGACAGTTTTTATGACCAGTACGCCAACGACAGCTACGACACCCAGGGCCTGTTTGCCAAATGGACCCCGCAACAGGCGTACCTCAAGGGCACCGAAGTCAACTTCACCGTCGACAACCTGTTCAACCGCAGCTACATGCCGGCCTTGAGTGGCGACAGCGCCACCAGCGTCGGACGCAATGCCAAGATCAGCGTGACCCGCTTCTTCTAACCCACCCACACCTTCAGAAACTGTACGGTTCAATCTGCACCCAGCTGTAAGCCCGCGTCCTGCGGGCTTTGTGGCTAGATGGGCAATCTCTTCCAGCCCATTCGATCCGGTTCTCCCATGAATTCGCGCGAAAACACCGGCATGGCCCTCGGCCTGCTCGGCGTGATTATCTTCAGCCTGACCCTGCCCTTCACCCGCATCGTGGTGCAGGAAATCCATCCGTTGCTCAATGGCCTGGGCCGCGCGTTGTTCGCGGCGGTGCCGGCAGCCTTGCTGTTGCTGTGGCGTCGCGAAGCCTGGCCGACCTGGCGCCAGGTACGCGGCCTGAGCCTGGTGATTGCCGGAGTGATCCTCGGTTTCCCGGTGCTGTCGGCCTGGGCCATGCAAACCCTGCCCGCCTCCCACGGCGCCCTGGTCAACGGCCTGCAACCCCTGTGCGTGGCGCTGTATGCGGCGTGGTTGTCCCATGAACGACCGTCAAAAGCCTTCTGGGCCTGCGCGGCGTTGGGCAGTGCGTTGGTGCTTGGTTATGCGCTGATCAGCGGCGCCGGTAGCATCCAGGCCGGGGACTTGCTGATGCTCGGAGCGATTGCCGTGGGTGGCCTGGGCTATGCCGAAGGCGGCCGGCTGGCCAAGGAAATGGGGGGCTGGCAAGTGATCTGCTGGGCACTGGTGCTGTCGACGCCACTGTTGATCGGGCCGGTGGCGTACCTGGCGCTGCAACACGAAGGCGCGATTTCGGCCCGCACCTGGTGGGCGTTTGGCTACGTCTCGCTGTTCTCGCAGTTCCTGGGGTTCTTTGCCTGGTACGCCGGGTTGGCCATGGGTGGGATCGCCCGGGTCAGCCAGATCCAACTGCTGCAGATCTTTTTCACCATCGCCTTTTCCGCGTTGTTTTTTGGCGAGCACATCGAGCCGATTACCTGGCTGTTTGCCTGCGGGGTGATTGTGACGGTGATGCTGGGGCGCAAGACGGCCGTGCAGCCTGCGCCCGCTCCCAAGCCGCATACAATCTAATTGTGGGAGCGGGCTTGCTCGCTCCCACATTTTTGGTTCTGCGTGCGGCTCAGGGCAGGTAGTTATCGGCGCGCAGCAGGGTTTCCAGGCAGTGCTCGCTGATCTGGTAGAACGCCTTCAACTCGCGGATCTTCTCCAGCAACTGCGCATTATCCGAAGGCTCGGCACGCTTGACCGCCAAAATCATCTTGTTCTTGTTGGTGTGGTCCAGCGAGATGAACTCGAACACCTTGGTTTCATACCCACAAGCCTCCAGGAACAACGCGCGCAAGCTGTCGGTGACCATTTCCGCCTGCTGGCCCAGGTGCAGGCCGTATTGCAGCATCGGCTTGAGCAGCGCCGGGCTCTGGATCTGCAAGCGGATCTGTTTGTGGCAGCACGGCGAGCACATGATGATCGACGCGCCGGAACGGATGCCAGTGTGGATCGCATAGTCGGTGGCGATGTCGCAGGCATGCAGGGCGATCATCACGTCCAGCTCGCTGGGCGCCACGCTGCGCACGTCACCGCACTTGAACACCAGCCCCGGATGCTCCAGGCGGGCGGCGGCGTTGTTGCACAGGGTCACCATGTCTTCGCGCAACTCGACACCCGTCACCTGGCCTTCGGCCTTGAGGGTGTTGCGCAGGTAGTCGTGGATGGCGAATGTCAGGTAGCCCTTGCCCGAACCAAAATCCGCGACCCGCACTGGCCGGTCCAGTTGCAAGGGGGACGAGGTCAGCGCATGGCTGAACACTTCGATGAACTTGTTGATCTGCTTCCACTTACGCGACATCGCCGGGATCAGCTCGTGCCTGGCGTTGGTCACGCCCAGGTCGGCGAGGAACGGCCGATTCAGGTCGAGGAAGCGATGCTTCTCGCGGTTGTGCTCGGCCGACGGCGCTTCCCGCAGTTGCTGGGGTTTGCTCTTGAACAGCGAGCTTTTGTTCTTCTTGCTGTATTCGAGCTGCGCCTCGTCGGTCAACGACAGCAGGTGCGCGTTCTTGAACGAGGCAGGCAGCAGCGCGGCAATCGCCGCCACCCCGTCGTCCACGGAGAAGTTCTTGGTGATGTCACGGGTCTTGTAGCGATAGACGAAGGACAGGCATGGCTGCTCCTTGACCGTCACCGGCTTGATGATCAGCCGTTGCAACTCGGCTTCTTCACCCACGTACTTGGCCAGCACCAGCTTGATAAAGGCGTTTTGCCCAAGGCTTGCGCCCAACAGTTCGATGAACTGGGCGTGATGATCCGGCGCAGGGCTGGCGGGTTTAGCGGTGACAGACATGAACAAAAACGCCTCGGGCAGGGAATGCCGGGCATTTTAGGGGGGATGGGGCGCCAGGGCACGGAGTTATTTGCCCAACGGTAGGATTAGACGGCCACCGCAGATCCCAATGTGGGAAGGGGCTTGCTCCCTCCCACATTGGGATCTGTGTGAGCTGGACTATTTGAGGACGATCAGGCGATTGGGCAGTTCATTACGCGTGTGCGTCACCGGCACATGCACTTTCAACAACTCGCCACAGGCCTCGATGCAGGCGATAAACCCAGCCAACGTCTGCCCCTGTTTCACCTGCTGGGTAAACGTCTTGACGATGGCATCCCAACTGCTGTCATCCAGGCGCTGGGAAATCCCGTCATCCACCAGGATCTCCACGTAACGCTCGGCTTCGCTGACAAAAATCAGCACCCCGGTGCTGCCCAGCGTGTGGTGCAGGTTCTGTTCCAGGAACTGCCGGCGCGCCAGGTTCGACGCACGCCAATGCCGCACCGAACGCGGGATCAAATGGGTGGTGATCTTTGGCAGGCGGAACACCAGGCACAGCACGACAAACGTCGCCCACTGCGCCAGCAGCAAGGTGTGCATGGTCAGCCAACCCGACAGGTAATGCACGATCCCCGGCACCACCAATGCCACCACACTGGCCCACAACAGCGGGATGTAGGCGTAGTCATCGGCGCGGGCGGCAAGTACGGTCACCAGTTCAGCGTCGGTCTGTTGCTCGACCCTGGCGATCGCTTCGGCGACCTGGCGCTGCTCGTGTTCAGTCAGTAAAGCCATGGTTGTAGATGCTCTTTAGTTATTGTCATTACCAGCCACCTGAAGCCCCGCCGCCGCCAAAACCACCGCCGCCGCCCCTGAAACCGCCGCCGCCCCCGCCTCCACCGCCGCCACGCCCACTGCTGCTGAGAATGGCCAGCAGAATGGCGCCTACCGGCAGCCCCATGCGGTTGCACAGCCACAACACCACCAGCAGCAAAATAAACAGACCGATGGAGAACGCCGGGTTGTCCTTGGCAAAGTTGGGGTCGGCCACATGGGCCGGCACCGCCAGCGGTTCACCGCCAACCACTTGCACCATCGCCGCCACGCCGTCGCTGATGCCCTTGGTGAAGTTGCCGGCCTTGAACGCCGGCGCAATCACCTGGTTGATGATCACCCACGACTGCGCATCGGTGAGCACGCCTTCCAGGCCATAACCCACTTCGATGCGCAACTGGCGCTCGTCCCGGGCGACGATCAGCAGCGCGCCGTTGTCCTTGCCCTTTTGCCCGATGCCCCAGTGCCGGCCCAGTTGAAAACCGAAGTCTTCAATGGGCAGGCCTTGCAGGTCGGGCACGGTGACCACCACGACCTGGGCGCCGGTGGTCTGCTCCAGCGTCTGCAATTGCTGGCTCAGTTGCGCACGCACCGGCGGGTCGATCATTTGTGCGTTATCGACCACCCGCCCGGTCAGCGCCGGAAAGTCCGGTGCTGCCTGGGCCGTCAGGCAAAAAGACAGCAGCCACGCCGCCAGCCACCAAACGCGCTGGCCCATCAGAACTTCACTTGCGGCGCTTTATCGGCATCGGCACTGGTGGCCTCGAAGTTGGCGCGCATTGGCAAGTCGCTGTACATCACGCTGTGCCACAGGCGGCCTGGGAAGGTACGGATCTCGGTGTTGAAGGCCTGCACGGCGGCGATAAAGTCGCGACGGGCCACGCTGATACGGTTTTCAGTGCCTTCCAGCTGCGATTGCAGGGCCAGGAAGTTCTGGTTGGCCTTCAGGTCCGGATAGCGCTCGGACACCACCATCAGGCGGCTGAGGGCACCACTCAAGCCTTCCTGGGCCTGCTGGAACTGCTTGAGTTTTTCCGGGTTGTCGAGGGTGCTGGCATCGACCTGGATCGAGGTTGCCTTGGCGCGCGCTTCGATCACGGCGGTGAGGGTGTCCTGCTCATGGGCCGCGTAGCCTTTGACCACTTCCACCAGGTTGGGGATCAGGTCGGCGCGCCGTTGATATTGGTTCTGCACCTGGGCCCAGGCCGCCTTGACCTGTTCGTCCAGGGTCGGGATCTTGTTGATGCCGCAACCGCTCAGCACGCTGCTGATCAGTAGCAGGGCCGCGGCTTTCCAGCCCCATCGAATAGTTTGTGCTGCTTGCATGGTGTTTCTCCTGGCCAACCTTAATGGAATGTGACGACTCACCCTATACATCACGCGCTTGGGGCATAATCGGCCACCGTAACTGGATTGCATCGAATCAATCAGCTAAAAAGATGCCCAACGCGAATCAGAGTTCAGAAGTGTGCGTTATTTATCTGAACAACACCCGAACAACAATAGACGTTCCCCACATTTTGGCCGAACCGCGTTTACCTTGAACACGGTGCAGTGAGCCGAAAAAGGATATTCATGAAAAAGCTGTGTTTGCTGGGCCTTGTTGCCACTCTGGCCAGTCACCCTGTCGTTGCCGAGACCAAGCCCGCTGCGCTTAAGGACAAGGACGCCTTCGTCAGCGACCTGCTCAAGCAGATGACCCTGGATGAAAAGATCGGCCAGTTGCGCCTGATCAGCATCGGCCCGGAAATGCCGCGCGAGATGATCCGCAAGGAAATCGCCGCCGGCCGCATTGGCGGTACCTTCAACTCCATCACCCGCCCGGAAAACCGTCCGATGCAGGACGCGGCCATGCGCAGCCGCCTGAAGATCCCGATGTTCTTCGCCTATGACGTGATCCACGGCCACCGCACCATTTTCCCGATCAGCCTCGCCCTGGCCTCTAGCTGGGACATGGACGCCATCGGCCGCTCCGGGCGCATTGCCGCCAAGGAAGCGGCGGCAGACAGCCTCGACATCACCTTCGCACCGATGGTCGATATTTCCCGCGATGCCCGTTGGGGCCGTACCTCCGAAGGTTTCGGTGAAGACACCTACCTGGTGTCACGGATCAGCGAAGTGATGGTCAAGGCCTTCCAGGGCCCAAGCCCGGCCCAGGCCGACAGCATCATGGCCAGCGTCAAACACTTCGCCCTGTACGGCGCGGTGGAAGGCGGCCGCGACTACAACGTGGTCGACATGAGCCCGGTCAAGATGTACCAGGACTACCTGCCACCGTACCACGCGGCAATCAAGGCCGGCGCCGGCGGCGTGATGGTGGCGTTGAACTCGATCAATGGCATACCGGCCACCGCCAACACCTGGCTGATGAACGACCTGCTGCGCAAGGAGTGGGGCTTCAAGGGCCTGACCGTGAGCGACCACGGCGCGATCTTCGAGCTGATCAAGCACGGCGTGGCCAAGGACGGGCGTGAAGCGGCCAAGCTGGCGATCAAGGCCGGCATCGACATGAGCATGAACGACCAGCTCTACGACAAGGAACTGCCGGGGCTGCTGAAGTCCGGCGAGATCGAGCAAAAAGATATCGACAACGCCGTACGTGAAGTGCTCGGCGCCAAGTACGACATGGGCCTGTTCGCCGACCCGTACCTGCGTATCGGCAAGGCCGAGGATGATCCGGTCGACACCTATGCCGACAGCCGCCTGCACCGCAGCGAAGCCCGCGATATCGCGCGGCGCAGCCAGGTGTTGTTGAAGAACCAGAACGATACCCTGCCGCTGAAGAAATCCGCGACCATCGCCCTGGTCGGCCCGTTGGCCAAGGCCCCCATCGACATGATGGGCAGTTGGGCCGCCGCCGGCAAACCCGCGCAATCGGTGACCCTGCTCGATGGCATGAACGCGGTGATCGGCGAAAAAGGCAAAGTGATCTATGCCCGTGGCGCCAACATCACCAGCGACAAAGCCGTGCTCGATTACCTCAACTTCCTCAACTTCGATGCCCCGGAAGTGGTGGATGACCCACGTCCAGCCCAGGTGCTGATCGACGAAGCGGTCAAGGCCGCGAAAAATGCCGATGTGGTGGTGGCTGCCGTAGGCGAGTCCCGTGGCATGTCCCACGAGTCCTCCAGCCGTACCGACCTGAACATCCCGCAAAGCCAGCGTGACCTGATCAAGGCCCTCAAGGCCACGGGCAAGCCGCTGGTGCTGGTGCTGATGAACGGTCGACCATTGTCGATTCTCGAAGAGAACCAGCAGGCCGATGCGATCCTCGAAACCTGGTTCTCCGGTACCGAAGGCGGCAACGCGATTGCCGACGTGCTGTTCGGTGACTACAACCCGTCGGGCAAGCTGCCGATCACCTTCCCACGCTCGGTGGGGCAGATTCCGACCTACTACAACCACCTGACCATTGGCCGGCCGTTCACGCCGGGCAAACCGGGCAACTACACCTCGCAGTACTTCGACGACACCACAGGCCCCCTGTACCCGTTCGGTTATGGCCTGAGCTACACCACGTTCAGCCTGTCGGACATGGCGCTGTCGTCCACCACCCTGAACAAGACCGGCAAGCTCGACGCCAGTGTCACCCTGAAAAACACCGGCAAGGTGGATGGCGAAACCGTGGTGCAGTTGTATATCCAGGACGTGGCCGGCTCGATGATCCGCCCGATCAAGGAGTTGAAGAACTTCCAGAAGATCCTGCTCAAGGCCGGCGAATCAAAGGTGGTGCACTTCAGCATTAGCGAGGATGACTTGAAGTTCTACAACACCCAGCTCAAGTTCGCCGCCGAACCGGGTGAGTTCAATGTGCAGATCGGGTTGGATTCCCAGGATGTGCAGCAGCAGAGCTTTGAACTGCTCTGATTCGAAGCTGTATGTAGGAGTTGGCTTGCCTGCGATGCAGACACCTCGGTCTATCAGTTACACCGAGGTGCTGCAAGCGCGGGCAAGCCAGCTCCCACATTGGATTGGTGGTGTGCTCCCTAACCTCTTCGATCCAGCAGGTTAACTACCAACCGATCAATCCAGCCCCACACCCGCTGCTTCACCCGACGCCACAATGGCCGAGCCTTCCATGCCTGCAGGCTGACCGCCTGGCTCTGGGCAAAATCGCGCTCGAAACTGCCCGCCACCGCCAGCGTCAACTCAGGGTCCAAAGCTTCCAGGTTGGCCTCCAGGTTGAAGCGCAGGTTCCAGTGATCGAAATTGCACGAGCCGACGCTGACCCAATCGTCCACCAGTACCATCTTCAGGTGCAGGAAGCACGGCTGGTATTCGAAGATCTGCACCCCGGACTTGAGCAGGCGCGGGTAGTAACGATGCCCGGCATAGCGCACCGAAGGATGGTCGGTGCGCGGCCCGGTCAGTAGCAGGCGCACATCCACACCGCGCCCGGCCGCCCGGCGCAGGGCTCGGCGCACGCCCCAGGTCGGCAGGAAATACGGCGTGGCCAGCCAGATACGTTGCTGGCTGTTGTTCAAGGCGCGGATCAGTGACTGCAAGATATCGCGGTGCTGGCCGGCGTCGGCATAGGCCACCCGGCCCAGGCCCGGCCCGGTCGCCGGCACTTTGGGCAGGCGCGGCAGGCCAAAGTGCCGGGCCGGTTTCCAGGCGCGGCGGTGATCGTTGACCAGCCATTGGCGGTCGAACAGGGCTTGCCAGTCCTGCACCAGCGGGCCGCTGATTTGCACCATGACCTCGTGCCAATCGCAGGTGTCCTGGCCTGGGGTCCAGAACTCATCGGTGACACCGGTGCCACCGACAACGGCAACGTTCTGATCGATCAACAGCAACTTGCGGTGGTCACGGTAGAGGTTGCGCATCCAGCGCCGCCAGCGCAGGCGATTGTAGAAACGCAACTCGACGCCGGCATCGGTCAAGCGTCGGCGCAGGCCCAGGGTAAAGGCCAGGCTGCCGTAGTCATCGAACAGGCAACGCACCCGGACCCCGCGCTCGGCCGCTTGCACCAGCGCCTGGACCATCGCCTCGGCACAGGCGCCCGCCTCCACCAGATACAGCTCAAGTTCCACCTGCTGTTCGGCGCGGGCAATGCCCACCAGCATCTGCGGGAAGAAGTTCGGCCCGTCGATGAGTAATTCGAAGCGGTTCGCGCTGCGCCAGGGGAACACCGCGCCGCCCATGTCAGCGCGCCGTGAAAATCAGCACCGCACCCACCGGCACCGACAGGCTGATCGCGTCAAGGCCGGCGACTTTGCGCAGGGTTTCCACACCGGCAAGCAAATCAAAATCCTTGGCATGCAGCACCAGCGGCTCCAGGGTCACCACCTGGAAACGTCGGTCATCCAGGCGCGTGGCGAGCAATTCGGCGTTGTAGACCTGGGTCTTGCCGTGCAGGGTGACCGACAGCGGCAGGCGCAACTCCAGCTGTGCGCCGGTGGCCAGGTCATTGATTGGTTGCAGGTTGATTTGCGCGTTGATCAGCGCATCGGGATGGGTCTTGATCTGGAACAGGTCGTTGCGCATGCGTTCATCGCGCAGCGGGATGCCGCTGTTGACCGACTCCAGCTCGACTTCCAATTGCGCCGCGCCTTTGTCATCGACCTTGCCGTGCAGCACCAGGAAGCGATGGACTTCGGACAGGTCGGTGTTTTTAGTGGTGACGAACGACAGCCGTGAGGATTCGTTATCCAGGTACCAGGCGGCCTGCGCAGGCACGGCGATGGCGGCCAGTAGCAGGAAGGCCAGGGGTTTGAAGACGGATACGTTGAACATTAAACACTCGCGCGGAGAAAAACCTGCTCGAACAGTAGCAAAGACCCTTTGTAGGAGCGAGCGTGCTCGCGAAAATCGTCAACGCTAACGCGTGCATCCTGGATGCTCGCGGTGTGCTCAGGTTTTTCGCGAGCACGCTCGCTCCTACAAGGAGGGTGCCGCTTCAGGCCAGTGCATGCTGCACGCCTTGCACGGTCGCCTCCAGGCTCGCCAGGTGCAAATTCAACACCCGCTCCACCGGCGCCTGGTGCATCGGCCAATGCAACGCCATGCTCCCCACCAATCGTCCATTGGCCCGTATCGGCAGCGCCACCGCGCGGATCAGGAACGGCAAGCGCACCGGATACTCCCAATACCCTTCGGTACGCTGGCCAAACCCCTGGTGCTGGGATTGTTCGCAAGCACGGTACTGATCGTCGGCCGCCACGTGCTCGCGACTGGCCAGGCGCTGCACTTCGTCGGGCGCCAGCTCGGCCAGGCACGCCTTGCCCATGGCCGAGTGGAACAGGCTGGCGTGCTGGCCGACGATCTGGCAGTTGTTCGGGTACAGCTTGCGCAGCACCGTGGGGATTGCACTTTCCATGACTTCCAGGCGCTCGCCGTCGAAGTTCGACAAGTCCGCCACTAGCCCCGTGCGCTCGCTGAGTTCCAGCAACCAGGGCGCCGCGCATTCCACCAGGCGGCGCTTGAAGCGTTGCTGGGTATCGCCGAACAAGCGCTGGGCGCTGATGCGATAACGCCGGTCACTCAGGCCGCGATAGATCCAGCCCTGCTCCTGCAAGGTCAGCAACATCCGCGACACCGTGGCCTTGGGCAGGCAGGTCAGGTAATGCAGCTCCTCCAGCCCCAGCGCCTGGTGTTCACCCAGCAGCTCGATGATCGCCAGTGCCCGCTCCACTGAACGTACAGTCCCTGTGTCGGCGTTGCTGCCCATGGCTTGATCTCCCGGTGGCTGATGGATGATCGAATTTCACAGCAAGATACAGGCCGTGCCCGCTCAGGCGTTCGCCTTCAAGCATTCTGGAGGCCGGCGCTGCACCCAGTGCGTCAGTTGTTCATGGGCATACGCCAGTTGCAGCACGGCGCGATCGGCCTGGACCGGGCCAATGATTTGCAGGCCCATGGGCAGTCCCCGGGGGTTGAAGCCCACCGGCACACTCATGCTCGGCAGCCCCGCCAATGTCGGGCCGATGACCACCTCCATCCAGCGGTGATAGGTGTCCATGGTTTGCCCTCCAACGACGCGCGGCCAGGGCTGCTGTGCATCGAAAGGGAACACTTGGGCACTGGGCAATAGCAGAAAATCGTAACGTTCGAACAACTTGGCCAAGGCGCGGTACCAATCGCTGCGCGCCAAGGAGGCTTGATACACATCCGCCGCACTCAGGTCCAGGCCGCCCTCCACTTCCCACTGCGCTTCAGGCTTGAGCAACCCACGTTTTTGCGGGTCGGCATACGCCGCCCCCAGCGCGCCCTGCACCAGCCAATGGCGATGCACCAGCCAGGTGTGCCACAGGCGCGCCATGGAAAAGTCCGGCTGGCAGCTTTCCACTGCGCAGCCCAACGCGCTGAAATCGCCGAGGGCTGATTCACACAGGCCCAGCACGCCGTCGTCCATTGGCAGATAGCCGTTGTAGTCTCCCAGCCACCCCAGGCGCGCGCCCTTGAAGTCACGGGCCAACGGCGCGCCGAATACGCTGGGATCATCCTTGAGCGACAACGGCACCCGTGCGTCAAAGCCCGCCTGGATGCTCAATAACCGCGCCACATCCGCTACGCTGCGGCCCATCGGGCCTTCGGTGGCCAGTTGCTGGACAAACACCTCCGGCGCCGGCCCATGGGGCACGCGGCCCTGGGACGGGCGCAGGCCGAACACGTTGTTGAACGCCGCCGGGTTGCGCAGCGAACCCATCATATCGCTGCCATCGGCCACCGGCAGCATGCGCAACGCCAGCGCCACCGCCGCCCCGCCGCTGCTGCCGCCGGCCACCAAGGCCGGATCATAGGCATTGCCAGTGGTGCCGAACACGCTGTTGTAGGTCTGCGAGCCCAGGCCGAATTCGGGCACGTTGCTCTTGCCGATGATAATCGCGCCACTGGTCCGCACCCGCGCCACGGCGATGGCGTCTTCAGCGGGAATCTGTTCGGCGAACAGCGGCGAGCCCATGGTCGTGCGCAACCCCTTGGTCGCCGCCAGATCCTTGATCGCCTGGGGCATGCCATGCATCCAGCCACGAGAGCGGCCCTGATCCAGCTCCCGGTCACAGGCCCGGGCCTCGGCCAGCACGTGCTCTTCGTCGCGCAATGACACCAGGGCATTGACCGACGGGTTGAAACGCGCGATCTGCGCCAGATAGGCCTGCATCACCTCATGGCAGGACACCTGCCGGGCGTGGATCGCCTGGGACAACGCAATTGCATCGAGCTCAACAATCTTCAAGGCTTCACTCCCTTGGTAAAGCGCGCCGGCGCTGCAGCCCTCGGCGCTTCATGCATGCAGTAAGTGCCCAGCAGCGTCAGGACGCAAGCGAACAGCACATAAAACGCCGGAGCCACTGGTGTACCCAGCTCCTTGCTCAGCCAGGTGACGATCAGCGGGGCAAAGCCGCCGAACACCATCACCGCCACGTTGTAGGCCACCGACACCCCGGTGGAGCGCACCTCGATGGGAAACTGCTCGGCCAGGGCCGTCGGCGCCGGGCCAAAGAAGCCGCCGATGGCGATGCACAACATCACTTGCATCACCAGCAGCCGCTCGATGGACGGCGCCGCCGCGACCCACACGTACAACGGGTAAACCATCACGAAAAACGCCAGGGTGAAACCCATCAACACCGGCCGCCGTCCCAGGCGGTCGGACAACAGGCCAGACAGCGGAATCACCACGGTCATCAGCGCCACGGCGAACATCTGCACCATCAATACCTGGTCCAGGGGCAGGCCGAGGTTCTTGTGGGCGAAGGTCGGCATATTCACCAGCACCACGTAGAACGACACCGTCGCCCCGCAGGCCAGGCCCATGCTCACCAGGATGCTGCGCCGATGGTTGCGCAATACATCCATCAGGCTTGGCGCCGGGCCGGTGGCCTGTTTGCGCGCTTCGATAAACTCCTCCGGGTCTTCCATGTGCCGGCGAATCCACAAGCCCACCGGGCCGATCAACAGGCCGAACACAAACGGCAGGCGCCAGCCCCACAGGTCGAGGGTTTCGGGGGTAAAGAAGTGCGTGACCAATGCCACCATCGCCGCGCCGCCAAACACTGCCAGGCACTGCCCGACCAATTGCCAGGAGCCGTACAAACCCTTGCGGTGGGCCGGTGCGCTTTCTACCAGGAAGGCCGTGGCGCTGGCATATTCACCGCCCGTGGCAAAGCCTTGGAGCATGCGCGCCACCACGATCAACAGCGGCGCGCCCATGCCGATGGCGGCGTAGTTGGGGGCAAACACGATCAGCGCGATGGACACGGTCATCAAGCGAATAATCAACTGCATCGCCGCCTTGCGGCCTTTGCGGTCGGCGTACATGCCGAGCAGAATGCCGCCCACCGGGCGCATGAAGAAGCCGACGCCGAAGGTGGCCAGGGCCATCAGCAGCGACGAATACTCATCGTCCGAAGGGAAAAACTGCCGGGCGATGATGCTGGCCAGAAAACCGTAGACGATGAAGTCGTACCACTCCAACGCGTTACCCACCACCGCCGCAACCACTTGCCGGGTGCGGGACACACCTTTTATTGAAGTCTGCATGAGAACACTCCATTCAACCTGTTGAGGAAAGGTCCAGCGGCAGGAAAAAGGCAGGGAGTCAGGCCGGTTTGAGCCAGCTCTCGGTCATGGCGCCCCAGTAGGCGGCACCGGTCAGCAGGATGTCGTCGTTGAAGTCATAGGCGGGGTTGTGGACCATCGGCCGCGAAACACCGTTGCCGATAAACAGGTAGCTACCGGGGCAGCGCTGGAGCATCCAGGCGAAGTCTTCGCTGCCCATCAACTTGGGCGTATTGGCGTCGACCGCCGCTTCGCCGAGCAAGGCAATGCCGACCTGACGGGCGAACTCGGTTTCTGCGGCATGGTTGACCAGCACCGGATAGGCCGGGCGATGTTCGATCTGCGCGCTACAGCCAAAGCTCTCGGCCTGGGTCAGGATGATCGCCTTGACCCGCTCCAGCATCTGCTCGCGCACCGGTGCGTTGAGGGCGCGCAGGCTCAGGCGCAACACCGCTTGCTGGGGGATCACGTTGGCCGCTTGCCCCGCTTGCAGGGCGCCGACAGTGACCACCGCCGCTTCCTGGGCATTGATGTTGCGCGCCACCACCGTCTGCAAGGCCATCACCGTACTGGCGGCGGCTACCAGCGGGTCGACGGTCAGGTGCGGCATGGAGCCATGGCCACCGACGCCTTCGAGGGTTACGGTGAGCAGGTCCTGGGAAGCCATCATCGGCCCGGTCCGCAGGCCCAGGTGGCCGGCGGGCAAGCCGGGCATGTTGTGCATGCCGAACAGCGCGTCACAGGGGAAGCGCTCCAGTAAGCCATCGGCGAGCATCGCTTCGGCGCCACCCTGGCCTTCTTCGGCCGGCTGGAAAATCAGGTTGAGGGTGCCGTCGAACTGACGCGTCGCCGCCAGGTAACGCGCGGCGCCCAGCAACATGGTGGTGTGACCGTCGTGACCGCAGGCATGCATGCAGCCGGCGTGTTGGCTGCTGTAGGCGACGCCGGTGTTTTCGATGATCGGCAAGGCGTCCATGTCGGCCCGAATCCCCAAGGTGCGCGAGCTGCTGCCATTGCGCAGCACGCCGACCACGCCGGTGTGGCCGATGCCGGTATGCACTTCATAACCCCAACTGCGCAGGGATTGGGCGACCAGGGCCGAGGTGCGGTTTTCTTCAAACCCCAGTTCGGGGTGGGCGTGGATATCCTGGCGCACGGCGTGCAGGTCGCTGGCGACATCGCTCAGCCAATCCAGGATGTGCTGGTGTGGGCTCATGGTGATTCTCCTCGCAGGCGGGTATTCCCGTTCTTTTTTGTGGCATTGCCACAGATAACCGCGATGGGCGTGCGAGGACAATCAAAGGTGGTTCCACCCTGTGGAACCTCAGGGCAACAGGCGACAGCCCTGGCGTTCGCCCAGCCATTGGGCGCTGTGGGTGCGGCCCAGTCCGCTGGCGGTGACCAGGCGCGAATCCGGATGATCGGCAAAGGCGCTGGTGGGGACATATTGCTTCACGTAGCCCAGGCAATAGTCCGCCGGGTTGCCCGCCACGTAACGGCAGGAGCAATACTCCTTGGCGGTGTAGGCAGCGATGATGTCGGGGAAGGCTTGCAGGTTGACGCGCTCATGCCAGATCCACCCCAGCAAGGCGAGCAACAGCAAGAGAAACAGGCTGATAAACGGACGCCGACGGATCATGGTTGCACCGCCGCGAGCACGCGCTTGAGCAGTTCGTTGTGGCGATAGCTGCCGTCACGGTCATCGCCGTAGCGCACGATCACCAGCTTTGCCTCGGGCAACACATATAACGCCTGGCCCCAATGCCCCAGCGCCGCGAAGGTATCGTCGGGCGCATCTGGCCAGGGCCGTGGGGTGCCTTGTGCCTCGCGGTTGAGCCACCAATGGCCACCCGGCACAGCACTGTCCTGCCCGGCCTGGTATTGCGCGACAGGTTGCCGGTTGAACGCGACCCAGTCCTTGGGCAGCAACTGCCGCTCGCCCCACCGCCCATCCCGTGCCATCAACAAGCCAATCCGCGCCAAGTCGCGGGCGGTCATATAGGCATAGGACGAGGCGACAAAGGTTTCATTGGCGTCACTTTCCCAGGTCGCACTGCGAATCCCCAGGGGCGTGAACAGCGCGGTCCACGGGTAATCGACATAGGCCTTGTGCCCGAGCATGCCCTTGAGGGCGGCGGACAGCAGGTTGCTGTCACCGCTGGAGTAGCGAAACGCCTGGCCCGGCGCGGCGAAGGGGGTGGTATCAGCGGCAAACTGCGCCATATCGGCGCGGCCACGGGTGTAGAGCATGGCCACTACCGAGGATTTCAGCGGTGCGTATTCGTAGTCTTCCTGCCAGTCCAGGCCTGAGGTCCAGTTCAGCAGGTGTGCCAGGGTGATGTTCGGGTGCTGTTTCATCGGCGGATAAAAACGCGCGGCAGGGTCGCTCAGTTTGAAGCGGTTCTCGCCGTAGGCAACGCCCAACACCGTGGCCATCAGGCTTTTGCTGATGGACCAGGTCAAGTGCGGCGTGGTGGCGGTAGTGGGGGCGGCGTAGTGTTCATAAATGACTTCGCCGTCCCGAATCACCAACAGCGCGTCGGTGCGGATGCCTGCGCGGGTGATGTCATTGCGTGCCGGGAACGCATAGTCCTCCAGCGCCTTGACGGCAGGGCCGGCCAATTGCGCGCCCTGGGGCCAATCCTTCGCCGGCCAGGCCTGGGCATGTGCGTTAGCAGTGAACAGCAGTAAGGCGACGCACAGCAGGCCTTTGACCATGGGCAAGCACTCGGGGGCATTCAAACCGGCGAGCCTAATGCAGATAAATGACGGTTTGGCGACAAGCCCGCTCCCACACACGCTCATCCCACAGTCAGCGGGGGGGGTGGGTTCAGGGCTTTTTCCAGGCGTTTGGCCCGGGCGCTGGCGGCGAGGTCCAGCACGGCCTGGTCGCGCTGCCACATAGCGGCCCACTGCCCAGCAGCCATCGCGTCATTAACCTGCGGCTTCAGCGCCTCGAACTGTGCAAACAAGCCCCCCAGCAACACATGCCCCGCCGCCGAGGCCGTGGGCTGGCGAATGACCTCGGCGCAGCTGGCCAGCAACGCCAACAGTTGCAAGCGCAGGGCCTGGGGCCAATCACACTCCTGGCCGATGCCATGCAGCCAGGCGGTCATCGCGCTCAATACATAGGTGTCCTCCAGCGTGCGGAAGGGTTTGACGTAATCGTCCCAACCATCCCCCGGCAAACGCTCGCAGGCGGCATGGTCGAGGTGGACGCGCCCGTGACTGATGTCGGGCATCAACGGGATCGCAGGCAAGGGCTCCACACGTACGCCGGGCTCACCGGCCAGGACCACCGCCAGGCTCAGGCGCGGTTTTTCACCAGCGGCCTCGCAGCGCGCGGCGATCAGCAGCCAGTCGGCCGCATCGCCGGCGGTGACGAAGTCCTTGCGCCCACTCAGGCGCAGGTCGTCCAGGCGTGTCTGCATGTCCAGCGGGCGCAGGCTGCGCTGTTCGGTCGCACATAAAGCACCCAGGCTGTGGGGCGCGCTGGGCCATAACGCGCGCAAAGCGGCTTGATAGCCCACCAGAAACGCCAGGCCAGGCGTGGCCATCAGGCGCGCGCCCTGTGTTGCCAGCTCAAAGGGCGCCACCGGCCCCAGACGCTGTAATAAAACGCTGTAGCCCTCGGCCAGGTTGGCGTGGACGGGCAGTCGGGCAGGTCGATCGAGCAAAGCGTGCCAGGGCATGGAAGGCTCCTTGGGGGCTGTCATCTAAGCGTCACCGTAGATTCATGGAGATGACACCGGGGGTACATAGCCTGACTTTGCACAACAAAGTCGACTGGCCGCAACCCTGGCCGGCACCTGGAGACTCGCCATGACTCAGATCGCCCGCATCAGTGACACCGGCAATGAACGCCGTCTGCAAGCCGAACGCCTGATCGGCGCCCAGGCCTTGCAGGAAGCCCAGGCCCTGCGTTTCACCGTTTTCAGTGGCGAGTTCAATGCCAAGCTGAAAGGTGCGGAGCTGGGCCTGGACATGGATGACTATGATGTTCACTGCAGCCACATTGGCGTACGGGACTTGAACACTGGGCGACTGGTTGCCACCACCCGGCTGCTGGATCACCAGGCGGCCAGCACCTTGGGCCGGTTCTATAGCGAAGAAGAGTTCAGCCTGCATGGCCTGCTGCACCTGCAGGGGCCGATCCTGGAGATTGGCCGTACCTGCGTCGACCCGGCCTACCGCAACGGCGGCACCATCGCCGTGTTGTGGGGCGAGTTGGCTGAAGTCCTCAATCAGGGTGGCTACAGCTACCTGATGGGCTGCGCGAGCATCCCGATGCACGACGGTGGCATCCAGGCCCACGCGATCATGCAGCGCCTGCGCGAACGCTATCTGTGCAACGAACACTTGCGTGCCGAGCCGAAAAAACCCCTGCCGTACCTGGACCTGCCGTCCAACGTCATCGCCGAAATGCCGCCGCTGCTCAAGGCTTATATGCGCCTGGGCGCGAAGATCTGCGGCGAGCCATGCTGGGACGAGGACTTCCAGGTGGCCGACGTGTTCATCCTGCTCAAGCGCGACGAGTTGTGCCCGCGTTATGCCCGCCACTTCAAGGCGGCCATGTGATGGGCCGCCTGCGGGTCTACGGGCGGATCGCCCGCGTGCTGCTGGTGGTCGGCCTGGGCTTGAGCATGGCCGGTGTGTTTGGCCTGTTCGAACGCCTGGGCGTGGCCAATTCCATGGTGCGGCGCCAGCGCTGGTCGCGGTTTTTCATGGCGCGCCTTGGCAATGCCCTGCCCTTTCGCGTCACGGTGCACGGTGAACTGCCGCAACAGCCGATGCTGTGGGTCAGCAACCATGTGTCGTGGACCGATATCCCGTTGCTGGGTATGGTCGCGCCGCTGTCCTTCCTGTCCAAGGCCGAAGTGCGCACCTGGCCGGTGGCCGGTTGGCTGGCGGCCAAGGCCGGTAGCCTGTTTATCCGTCGCGGCTCGGGTGACAGCCAATTGATCCGCAAGCAGATGACCCGTCACCTGCTGCAAAAACATCCGCTGCTGATGTTCCCGGAAGGCACCACCACGGATGGCCGCAGCCTGCGTACTTTCCATGGCCGGCTGCTGGCCAGTGCGATAGATGCCGACGTAGCCCTGCAACCGGTGGCTATCCGTTATTTGCGCGCTGGGCAGGTTGACCCGCTGGCGCCGTTTATTGGCGACGATGATTTGCTCTCGCACCTGATGCGCCTGTTTGCCAATGATCAGGGCGATGTGGAGATTCACCTGCTCAAGCCGATTGCCTGCGCCGGGCAGGAGCGTGCGGCGCTGGCGTATCAGGCGCAGCAGGCGGTGCAGAAGGCGTTGTTCGGCGAGGTGGCCCTGCCAGCAGAACCAAGGCAAATAGGAACATTGGCAGCTGCATGAGCCTCCCTGTAGGAGCGAGCTTGGCTCCGGGCGGCGTTCCGACGAAGAACCTGAGAGCGCCGCGATAAACCAGATGTGCTGCGTTATCGTTGACGTTCTTCGTCGGAACGCCGCCCGGAGCCAAGCTCGCTCCTACATAGAGGCAGTGTGTTGGGCGGCAAATACCTGCAACTGGGGGTAGAACACCCGGAAATCCTCGCTCAACGGCTCATACAGCACCCGCAATTCCTGCATCGCCTGGCCCAGTTCCTCGGGTTGGCTCAGGCGCCGGGAAATCCCCCGCAGCACTTGCTCCATCACCGCAAACTCGCGGTAGGAGCCCAGCCAGTCATCAGCCGCCATGTACGGCGCAATCTGCGCCAGGCGCCCCGGCAGCTGCGGTTCGGCCGCCAGTACCTGATAAACCTGGGAAGTAAAGCGCTCCAGCGGTTGATCGGCATACAGCGCCCAATCCCGCGCCAGGCAATGGTCAAAAAACACGTCGAGAACGATCCCCGCGTAACGCCGCCGCGTCAGGCTAAAGCGCGACAACGCCTGCCCGACCCGTGGATGGCTGTCGGTAAATCGGTCGATTGAGCGATGCAGTTGAATGGCCGCCTCGATTTGCGGGCGGTACTGGCCCTGCAGGCGGCCTTTGACGAAATCGCCATAGAGGCTACCCAGCAGTTGTGCAGGAAGTTGGCCGCCGAGGTGCAGATGTGCGAGATAATTCATAGTGCGCAGTCTAGCACTGCCCACATCGTATCGTTATAACCCGATATACCGATTTATCTGGTAACAAGATCAAAATCGTATTGGTATATCGGGATATAGCGATTTAAAGTTCGCCTCATCGCGATATAACGTTTTACCCACACCGAGCCCTGCCATGTCCATTGACCTCGACGAAATAATAAAAGCCCTGGCACACCCAGTACGGCGAGACATTCTCAACTGGCTGAAAGACCCGAAAGTGCAGTTCCCCGAGCAAGTCCACAACCACGAGTACGGCATCTGCGCCGGCCAGATCGACCAGCGCTGCGGCCTGTCGCAGTCCACCGTGTCGGCGCACCTGGCCACCCTGCAACGGGCGGGATTGATCAGCAGCCAGAAAGTTGGCCAGTGGCACTTTTTCCGGCGCAATGAAGATGTGATCCACGACGTTATCCAAGCCATCACCCAAGAACTCAGCCCACCGCAGTAAAGGATCCCACAATGCCTCTCTCGCTACTCATACTGGCCTTAAGCGCCTTCGCCATCGGCACCACCGAATTCGTCATCATGGGCCTGTTGCCCGATGTGGCGGCCGACCTCGGTGTGTCGATCCCTGGCGCTGGCTGGCTGGTGACCGGCTACGCCCTGGGCGTGGCCATTGGTGCCCCCTTCATGGCACTGGCCACCGCCAAGCTGCCGCGCAAGGCGGCCCTGGTAGCGTTGATGGGCATTTTCATCATCGGCAACCTGCTCTGCGCCCTGGCCAGTGACTACAACGTGCTGATGTTTGCCCGGGTAGTCACCGCGTTGTGCCACGGTGCGTTCTTCGGGATCGGTTCGGTGGTGGCCGCCAACCTGGTGCCGGCCAACAAGCGCGCCTCGGCGGTGGCTCTGATGTTTACCGGATTGACCCTGGCCAATGTGCTCGGTGTGCCCTTGGGCACCGCACTGGGCCAGGAAGCCGGTTGGCGTTCGACCTTCTGGGCCGTGACGGTGATTGGCGTGATTGCGTTGATCGGCCTGATCCGCTTCCTGCCGGCCAAGCGCGATGAAGAAAAACTCGACATGCGCGCCGAACTGGCGGCCCTCAAGGGTGCCGGGATCTGGTTGTCGTTGAGCATGACCGCACTGTTTGCCGCGTCGATGTTCACCCTCTTCACCTACGTCGCGCCGCTGCTGGGCGATGTCACCGGCATCTCGCCCAAAGGCGTGACCTGGACCCTGCTGCTGATCGGCCTGGGCCTGACCGTGGGCAACATCATCGGCGGCAAGCTGGCGGACAAACGCCTGGCGGCCACCCTGATCGGCGTATTCATCAGCATGGCCGTGGTGTCCACTGCCTTGACCTGGACCAGCGTCGCCATTATCCCCACCGAAATCACCCTGTTCCTCTGGGCCACCGCTTCGTTTGCTGCCGTCCCGGCATTGCAGATCAACGTGGTGACCTTCGGCAAGGCCGCGCCCAACCTGGTGTCGACCCTGAATATCGGCGCTTTCAACATCGGCAATGCCCTGGGCGCCTGGGTCGGCGGCAGCGTGATTGCCCACGGCTTCGGCCTGACCAGCGTGCCGTTGGCGGCTGCGGCCCTGGCGATCCTGGCGCTGGTGGTCACGCTGATCACGTTCCGCCAGAGCGGCGATGCCGACCTGGCCCCGGCCACTAACTAATCACTTAGAACAGACGAGTGTTTGCGATGACGACTATTTTCGATCCGATCAAACTGGGTGATGTGCAGCTGTCGAACCGCATCATCATGGCCCCGCTGACCCGCTGCCGTGCCGACGCCGGCCGCGTGCCCAATGCGCTGATGGCTGAATACTATGTGCAGCGGGCGTCAGCCGGGCTGATCCTCAGCGAAGCCACCTCGGTGACGCCGATGGGCGTGGGTTACCCGGACACACCGGGCATCTGGTCCAACGACCAGGTGCGCGGCTGGGCCAACATCACCAAGGCCGTGCATGGCGCAGGCGGCAAGATTTTCCTGCAACTGTGGCATGTGGGGCGTGTCTCCCACACGTCCTACCTCGATGGCGAGAGCCCGGTGGCACCGAGCGCCATCCAGCCGGCAGGCCATGTCAGCCTGGTGCGTCCGTTGGCCGAATACCCGACCCCGCGCGCCCTGGAAACGGCGGAAATCGCCGATATCGTCGACGCCTACCGCGTGGGCGCCGAGAACGCCAAGGCTGCCGGTTTTGACGGCGTGGAAGTGCATGGTGCCAACGGCTACCTGCTCGACCAGTTCCTGCAAAGCAGCACCAACCAGCGCACCGACCAGTACGGCGGTTCCCTGGAAAACCGTGCACGACTGTTGCTGGAAGTGACTGACGCCGCGATCGAAGTCTGGGGCGCCGGTCGTGTCGGTGTGCACTTGTCACCCCGGGCTGACGCCCATGACATGGGCGATGACAACCTGGCAGAAACGTTCACCTACGTGGCCAGCGAACTGGGCAAGCGTGGCATCGCGTTTATCTGCGCACGCGAGAAAGAAGCCGGTGACAGCCTTGGCCCGCAATTGAAAGCCGCGTTCGGTGGACCGTACATCGCCAACGAACGCTTCACCAAGGACAGCGCCAATACCTGGCTGGCCTCGGGCAAGGCCGATGCAGTGGCCTTTGGCGTGCCGTTTATCGCCAACCCGGACTTGCCGGCGCGCCTGAAGGCCGATGCGCCGCTGAATGAAGCCAACCCGCAGACGTTCTACGGTAAAGGCCCGGTCGGTTACATCGACTACCCGACCCTGGCGCTCTGACCCAGCCCCTGTAGGAGCGAGCTTGCTCGCGAAGAACGTAAACGATAACGCCGTGCATCTGGTTAATTGCGGCGCTCTCAGGTTCTTCGCGAGCAAGCTCGCTCCTACAGAAAAGCAGAAAAGCAGAAAAGCAGAAAAGCAGAAAAGCAAAAGCCCCGGCTCGCGAGAGCCGGGGCTTTTTTATGCGTGCGGTCCTGTGGGAAACATTCCTTCACAGCAATGCAACAATATTGCTACAAAATACTTAGCCGGCTACCTTTCAACCCAGCGCCAGCGCGTATATAAAGTCACCCCACAAATAAGCCGCAAGGACGATTGACCGTCATTGGGCTTTACTGTTGACACAAGCGGGCACAATTACGCATTTTGTATCAATTGCGCAGGCTGGGGCTCAAACGCAGCATGTCCAGCCCTATATCAACCAGACGCTCGGCCTGCTGATACAGCTCAAAGCTGTCAGGCACCAGTAGCCACTGGCCAACAAGCCCGTTGATGTAGGCATGAATGCACACCGCCCCGCGCGCGGTGTCGAGGTTTTCCGGGAGTTGCCCGCGGTGGACTGCATTGCGCAGTGTCAGGCCGATACGCAGGTTGCACTCAAGGCTGTGGGTCTGGCGCTGACGGCGCATGTCGCACATTTCGTCAGTAAATTCGCACTTATGAAACAGGATCTCATTGATGCGCCGAGTTTTCGGGTCCAGGGCCACCTGATGAAAAAGATGGATCAGCAGCTTGCGCATGCAGCCCAGCGGATCTACCTCATCCTCGCTTTCACTGGCCCTGGCCAATTCGTCCAGGGGTTCGTGCAGCGTGTCGAGCAGTGCCTGCAACAGGTCCGATTTGTTGCTGAAGTGCCAATAGATCGCGCCCCGCGTCACACCCGCCCGCGCCGCGATATCCGCCAGCGTAGTGCGCGCAACGCCGCGCTCATAAAAGGCTTGCTCGGCAGCTTCAAGGATCTGGCTACGCGTCTCCTGAGCTTCCTCTTTGGTACGACGAACCATGGCAGTAACACCTCAATCAGGACACGAGCGGTGGTTGATAACCACCATCTGAATAATTATGGGACGACGCCTTCATGGGCATCGAACGTACTAGAATCGAGGCTTACAGCGTTGCTTTGTAAGGAATCCGCGAAGCCTGTCAAGAGTTTACAAACAACCATGAACGTAAGTATATTGCCTAGCAAGCTACTTATCTACTCAATGCCTGTTTTTTACCCTTCCACACTTCTTGTGCGCATTGAGCGCGCCTGACCCGAGGATCTTCATGCAACTTAAGCCAGCTGTTACCGCTCTGGTCACTGCCGTCGCCCTGGCATCGCTGCTCAGCGGATGTAAAAAGGAAGAAGCGGCGCCGCCCGCTCAAACCCCTCAGGTCGGCGTGGTCACCCTTCAACCCCAAGCCTATACCCTGACCTCCGACTTGCCGGGCCGCACCACTGCATTCCGCATCGCGGAAGTACGTCCCCAGGTCAATGGCATCATTCTCAAGCGCCTGTTCAAGGAAGGCGGCGACGTCAAGGAAGGCCAGCAGCTCTACCAGATCGACCCGTCGGTCTATGACGCCACCCTGAAAAGCGCCCAGGCCAACCTGCAACAGACCAAGTCGATTGCCGACCGCTACAAGCAGTTGGTCAACGAGCAGGCGGTCAGCCGCCAGGAATACGACACCGCCGTCTCCAACCGCATGACCTCGGAAGCCAACCTGCAGACCGCCCAGATCAACGTGCGCTACACCAAGGTGTTCGCGCCGATCTCCGGGCGTATCGGTCGTTCTTCGGTCACCGAAGGCGCACTGGTCAGCAACGGCCAGACCGACGCCATGGCGGTGATCCAGCAACTGGACCCGATCTACGTCGACGTTACGCAATCCTCCGCCGAGATGCTGAAACTGCGTCGCGACCTGGAAAGCGGCCAACTGCAGAAAGCCGGCGAAAACGCAGCCATGGTCAAGCTGACCCTGGAAGACGGCAGCGAGTACACCCAGCAAGGCCGCCTGGAGTTCTCCGAAGTGTCGGTCGACCAGACCACCGGTTCGGTCACCCTGCGCGCCGTGTTCCCCAACCCTGATCACACCCTGCTGCCAGGCATGTTTGTCCACGCCCAATTGCAGGCCGGTGTGAACAGCAAGGCGATCCTCGCACCTCAGCAAGGCGTGACCCGCGACATCAAGGGCATCCCGACTGCGCTGGTTGTCACCGCCGATAACAAGGTCGAACAGCGCGTGCTGGTCGCCAACCGTACCGCCGGCGCCTACTGGCTGGTGGAAAAGGGTCTGAATGCCGGTGACCGCGTGATCACCGAAGGCTTGCAGTTCATCAAGCCGGGCATTGAGGTCAAAGCGGTTGAGGCCAGCAACGCCAAGCCTGCCGGTACTGCTCCTGCCGCCGCTGGCAAAGGGGAGTAATTCATGTCGAAGTTTTTTATCAACCGCCCCATTTTCGCCTGGGTAATTGCCCTGGTGATCATGCTGGTCGGGGCCTTGTCGATCCTGAAGTTGCCCATCAACCAATACCCGGCGATCGCACCCACCGCCATTGATATCCAGGTGACCTACCCAGGCGCGTCCGCACAAACCGTGCAGGACACCGTGGTGCAGGTCATCGAGCAACAGCTCAACGGTATCGACAACCTGCGTTATACCGCCTCGGACAGTAACTCCGACGGCAGCATGACCATCACCGCGACGTTCAACCAGGGTACCAACCCGGACATCGCCCAGGTGCAGGTGCAGAACAAGCTGAACCTGGCGACCCCATTGCTGCCGCAAGAAGTGCAGCAACAAGGGATCCGTGTGACCAAGTCGGTGAAGAACTTCCTGATGGTGATCGGCCTGGTGTCCGAAGACGGCACCATGACCAAGGATGACCTGTCCAACTACATCGCCTCCAACATCCAGGACCCGATCTCGCGGACGGCTGGCGTGGGCGACTTCCAGGTCTTCGGTTCCCAGTACGCTATGCGTATCTGGCTGGACCCGGCCAAGTTGAACAACTTCAAAATGACCCCGGTGGATGTCAGCACCGCCGTGCAGGCTCAGAACGTCCAAGTGGCCACTGGCCAACTGGGTGGCCTGCCAGCCCTGCCCGGCACTCAGCTGAACGCCACGATCATCGGCAAGACCCGTCTGCAAACCGCCGAGCAGTTTGAAAATATCCTGCTGCGCGTGAACACCGACGGCTCCCAGGTGCGCCTGGGCGATGTCGCCCGTGTCGAGTTGGGCGGCCAGAACTACAGCATCAGCGCGCAGTTCAACGGCAAGCCGGCTTCCGGCATGGCGATCAAGCTGGCATCGGGCGCCAACGCCCTGGACACTGCCAAGGCGATTCGCGCCACGGTCGCGTCCCTGGAGCCGTTCTTCCCGCCTGGCATGAAAGCCGTGGTTCCGTATGACACCACCCCGGTGGTGACCGAATCGATTTCCGGGGTAGTCGATACCCTCGTCGAGGCGATCATCCTGGTGTTCCTGGTGATGTACCTGTTCTTGCAGAACTTCCGCGCCACCATCATCACCACCATGACCGTACCGGTGGTATTGCTGGGTACGTTCGGCATTCTTGCGGCCTTCGGTTTCACCATCAACACCCTGACCATGTTCGGCATGATCCTGGCCATCGGCTTGCTGGTGGACGATGCGATCGTGGTGGTGGAGAACGTCGAACGGGTGATGGCCGAGGAGCACCTGTCGCCCAAAGAGGCGACGATCAAGTCCATGGACCAGATCCAGGGCGCCCTGGTAGGTATTGCCCTGGTTCTGTCGGCGGTACTGCTGCCAATGGCATTCTTCGGCGGCTCCACGGGGGTGATCTATAAACAGTTCTCCATCACCATTGTGTCAGCGATGGCCCTCTCGGTACTGGTTGCCCTGATCTTCACCCCGGCCTTGTGCGCCACCATGCTCAAGCCGATCGACCCTGAGAAGCACGGCCAACCCAAGCGTGGTTTCTTCGGCTGGTTCAACCGCACCTTCGACCGTGGCGTACTGAGCTACGAGCGCGGCGTGGGCAACATGATCAAGCACAAGGCGCCTTCGTTCCTGGTGTACCTGATCATCTTCGCCGGCATGATCTGGCTGTTCACCCGTATTCCAAGTGCATTCCTGCCCGAGGAAGACCAGGGTGTGATCTTCGCCCAGGTGCAGACGCCGGTCGGTTCTTCGGCAGAACGCACCCAGGTGGTCATCGACGACATGCGCGCGTTCCTGTTGAACGACAAGGAAGGCGAGCCAGGCGAAGGCAAGGCTGTGAAGTCGGTATTTACCGTGAACGGCTTCAACTTCGCCGGTCGTGGCCAAAGCTCGGGCCTGGCGTTCGTCATGCTCAAGCCATGGGATGAGCGCGATGCCTCGACGTCGGTATTCGAGGTGGCCAAGCGCGCCCAGGGTTACTTCTTCCAGACCTTCAAGGACGCCATGGTATTTGCCATCGTGCCGCCTTCGGTACTGGAGCTGGGTAACGCCACCGGCTTCGACGTGTTCCTGCAGGACCAGGGCGGTGTAGGTCACGAAGCGTTGATGAACGCACGTAACCAGTTCCTCGGTATGGCCGCGCAAAGCAAGATCCTGGCTGGCGTTCGTCCCAACGGCGTGAACGACGAGCCGCAGTACGAACTGACCATCGATGACGAGAAGGCCAGTGCCCAGGGCATCAGCCTGTCGAGCATCAACCAGACCCTGGCAATTGCCCTGGGGGGTAGCTACATCAACGACTTCATCGACCGTGGTCGGGTGAAGAAGGTCTATATCCAGGGCGACGCCTCAAGCCGTATGTCCCCTGAAGACCTGAACAAATGGTTCGTGCGCGCCGACGACGGAAAAATGGTGCCACTATCAGCAATTGCCTCTGGTAACTGGATCTACGGCTCGCCGAAACTGTCGCGGTACAACGGTGTACCGGCGATGGAAATCCTCGGTACGCCGGCGCCGGGCTACAGCACCGGTGATGCGATGGCGGAAGTCGAGCGCATCGCCAAGCAACTGCCTGCAGGTGTGGGCTATGCCTGGACCGGCCTGTCATATGAAGAACGCTTGTCCGGCTCCCAGGCACCTGCGCTGTATGCCCTGTCGTTGCTGGTCGTGTTCCTCTGCCTGGCAGCACTGTACGAAAGCTGGTCGATCCCGATTGCGGTGGTACTGGTTGTACCGCTGGGTGTCATCGGGGCATTGATGGCTACCAGCCTGCGAGGTTTGTCCAACGACGTGTTCTTCCAGGTGGGCTTGTTGGTGACCGTGGGCCTGGCCTCGAAGAACGCGATCCTGATCGTGGAGTTCGCCAAAGAACTGCATGAACAGGGCAAGGGCCTCGTCGAGGCGGCCGTGGAGGCCTCCCGCATGCGTCTGCGACCGATCATCATGACGTCCATGGCGTTCATCCTCGGCGTACTGCCGCTGGCGATCTCCTCGGGCGCAGGTTCAGGCAGCCAGCACGCAATCGGTACCGGGGTAATTGGCGGTATGATCACCGCCACCGTCCTGGCGATCTTCTGGGTGCCACTGTTCTTTGTGACCGTGTCTGCCATTGGCAGCCGCAAAAAAACTGACAAGTCCGATACACCGCACACATCTAAAGAGGCTGGCTAATGCGCAAGTCGCTACTTTCCCTGGCAGTCACGGCATTCGTGCTCAGTGGCTGCTCGCTGATTCCTGATTATCAGCAGCCTGAAGCGCCGGTTGCCGCCCAGTTCCCACAGGGGCCGGCGTATTCGGCGGCCCAGGCGCCGAGCCAGGCCGCTGCCGAGCAAGGCTGGAAGCAGTTTTTCCACGACCCGGCCCTGCAACAGCTGATCCAGGTTGCACTGGAGAACAACCGCGACCTGCGTGTCGCGGCGCTGAACATCGACGCCTTTGCCGCGCAGTACCGCATCCAGCGCGCCGACCTGTTCCCGGCCGTCTCGGCCAATGGCAGCGGCAGCCGCCAGCGCACTCCGGCACGGGCTTCGCAAACCGGCGAATCGAACATTTCCAGCTCCTACTCGGCCACCCTCGGGGTCAGCTCGTATGAGCTGGACCTGTTCGGCCGGGTGCGCAGCCTGAGTGAAGAAGCGCTGCAAAAGTACTTCGCGACCGAAGAAGCACGCCGCAGCACACAGATCAGCCTGGTGGCCAGCGTGGCCAATGCCTACCTGACCTGGCAGGCCGACAAAGAGCTGCTCAAGCTGACCCAGGACACCCTGGCGGCCTACGAGCAGAGCTTCAAGCTCACCTCGCGCAGCAACGAAGTCGGCGTGGCCTCGGCCCTGGACTTGAGCCAGGCGCGGACCTCGGTTGAAAGCGCCCGCGTCCAACTGGCCCGCTACACCCGCCAGGTGGCCCAGGACGAGAACAACCTGACCCTGCTGCTGGGCACCGGCCTGCCGGCGAATCTCGCCACCCAGCCGCTGTCCGATGACCTGTTGAGCGAAGTTCCACCAGGCCTGCCATCTGACCTGCTGCAACGCCGTCCCGACATCCTGCAGGCCGAGTACAACCTCAAGGCTGCCAACGCCAACATCGGCGCGGCACGGGCTGCGTTCTTCCCGAGCATCAGCCTGACAGCCAATGCCGGCACCCTGAGCCCGGACCTCGGTGGTCTGTTCAAGGGTGGTTCGGGCACCTGGTCGTTCGCCCCGCAGATCAACATCCCGATCTTCAACGCCGGTAGCCTGCGCGCAAGCCTGGACTACTCGAAGATCCAGAAAGAGATCAACGTCGCGACCTACGAGAAGTCGATCCAGACGGCATTCCAGGAAGTCTCCGACGGCCTGGCAGCACGTGCGACCTACAACCAACAGTTGCAGGCCCAACGTGATTTCGTCGCGGCCAACCAGGACTACTACCGCCTGGCCGAGCGTCGCTACCGTATCGGGGTCGACAGCAACCTGACCTTCCTCGATGCCCAGCGCCAGTTGTTCAGTGCCCAGCAAACGCTGATCACCGACCGCCTGGCCCAACTGACCAGCGAAGTGACCTTGTACAAGGCCCTTGGCGGCGGTTGGAATGAGCAAACGGCGAAGAATGAACCGCTGAAAGAAGAAGCGCCGAAGCTCAAGTTGTTCTGATCGGCGTAGCGACACAGGAAGCCCACCTTTTGGTGGGCTTTTTCATGGGCATACAGTTCCGTTCGATCACCGCCCAGAACCCGCCCTCCCCCGATTGAACCGCCCCCGCAACGCCCCGCACCATGGCCCGCACCTGCATAACCCCAATAACAACAGGTCCCACGCCATGAGCACTTTTCATCCTTGCCGGCTATTGCTGGCTACCGCTGTTGCCAGCCTTGCCTTGCCAGCCATCGCCCAAGAACACGGCTTTCTCGAAGACGCCAGCGCCAGCCTCAACCTGCGCAACTTCTTCATCAACCGCAACTTCACCAACCCGACCAAGGCCCAGGGCGGCGCGCAGGAGTGGACGCAGAGTTTCATTCTCGATGCCAAGTCCGGCTTCACCCAGGGCACCGTCGGTTTTGGCCTGGATGTACTGGGCATGTACTCGCAGAAACTCGATGGCGGCGGCGGTTCCGGCGGCACTCAGTTGCTACCGCTGGACTATGATGGCAAGCCGGCCGACAATTTCGGGCGCCTGGGTGTCGCGTTCAAGGCGCGGCTCTCCAAGACCGAATTGAAAGTCGGGGAATGGATGCCGGTATTGCCGATCCTGCGCTCGGACGACGGCCGCTCCCTGCCGCAAACCTTGCGCGGCGGGCAGATCACCTCCAAAGAGATCGACGGCCTGACCCTGTATGGCGGCCAGTTCCGCGCCAACAGCCCACGTGACGACAGCAGCATGACGGACCTGTCGATGTTCGGTAAAACCGCCTTCACCTCGGATCGCTTCAACTTCCAGGGCGCCGAATATGCGTTCAACGACAAGCGCACCCAAGTCGGTGTATGGAATGCCCAGCTCAAGGACATCTACCGCCAGCAGTACCTCAACCTGATCCACAGCCAGCCGATTGGCGACTGGACCCTGGGCGCCAACCTGGGCTTTTTCTACGGCAAGGACGACGGCAGCGCCCGCGCAGGCAACCTGGACAACAAGACCTGGTCCGGCCTGTTCTCAGCCAAATACGGCGGCCACACCTTCTACGTCGGCCTGCAAAAACTCACCGGCAACAGCGCCTGGATGCGGGTCAACGGCACCAGTGGCGGCACCCTGGCCAACGACAGCTACAACGCCAGCTATGACAACGCCGAGGAAAAATCCTGGCAACTGCGCCACGACTACAACTTCGCCGCGCTAGGCGTACCGGGCCTGACCCTGATGAACCGCTACATCAGCGGCAGCAACGTGCACACTGCCACCGTCAGTGACGGCAAGGAATGGGGTCGGGAAAGCGAAGTGGGCTACACCGTGCAAAGCGGCAGCCTGAAAAACCTGACCCTGCGCTGGCGCAATTCCAGCATGCGCCGGGACTACAGCAACAATGAGTTCGATGAGAATCGATTGATTGTCAGCTATCCATTAACCCTGTTGTAGAACCTGCACGCTGCCTGCCTTGCACGAAGAAATGGGCCGCCCCTTACGGTCCCGCTGTTGCTGACATTGCGCCAAAGAGCAGAAACAAGGCCGTTGCTGAGCAGCAGCCAGGCATACACTTTCAGGCTCAGGAATAGGTCATGCGCAACGGGACACCCATTTCTTCGTTCAGCGTATTTTCAGTCAATGGCTTGGGGTTGCTGGTCGTAGGTTCGGTCGAAGGGTCACCATCAAAATCAAAGGGGCGTCCCGTGTTTTCGAGCCCCATCGCCTACCGCTCACTGTTGGGGATCATTGCTGAGCGTCCACGAGGGAACTCCAGCGTAAAACCGGGAATAAACGTGCCATTGGCACCGTTCCAGGCGTGAGCCATCTCATGGTAAAGGCTGACAATCGGCGAGTAGGCCACCCCGTTTAACTCAGCTATTTGCGCTCGGTTATAGGCGATGACGGCACGATCTGCACGGGAACCCGCAAGGCCATCCTTCATGAAGCCCCATCTCGGATCGTCACCGATGACAGGCGCCCTTTCGTTGTTAAAGAGCTGCTTGAGCTCCTGGCTACCAAAGAGGTAGTGACTGCCCTCATCGTGGATATCTTCGATGAGCGTGACCGGGGCACCATTGCTTCTCGCCATGGCATCCATGTGCGCGAGCATGGCCTGGCCTTGGGGAGAACTGCGCAATAACTCCAGGTCATCCTCGACCCGCTGTTTGAACTCGACAGAACCACGCACAGCAAAGGCTTGTGAGCCAACATCCTTAGACGTCACGGCGCAGAAAACCGAGCCGCGTGAAGGATTGATCAAATCACTGTGCTTGCCATAGACAAGATCTCCCAGACCATTGCGCCGAATGCTATCGCGGCCCGCGCCCGTATAAAACGTGCTGCGATCGTGCCCCACCATGACGTCATCCCCGGCCCCACCGCTCAAGACCGTATGACCATTACCCGCATACAGATGGTCATCCCCGCTGCCGCCATCCAGATAGCTGCGCTTACTGCCGGCGCCGGCGTACAACCGGTCGCGGCCCGGGCCACCATACATGACGTTGTTACCCGTACCGCCGATGAGTATGTCATCCCCTTCATTACCTTCGACGTAACCATTTGCGCTGCAAAGGTTCAAGGTGTCATTGCCCTTGCCGCCGAACAACCGGGTGCTGCCACCTCCGGCCTGGACTCGATCATCGCCATCACCGGCTTCGATGCGCACGGCCTGGGTGACATTGGCATCAATCAGCACCTTGTCATCGCCACCGTTTGTCCGGATCAGTAATTCCATGGCGTTGCCGTGTTTGTCATGGCTGGCGAAGAGGTAATCCCGGCCATTGACCCGAATACTCAATTGACCATCGGCACCCTGGCGTACATGCACATTATCTGCCGCATCAGCGGTTTCCAGGACCAGGCTACTGCCGAGTCGGTATGGGTTGGACACAGGGTCCAACTCCCACGTCAGCCGTGAACTTGCTTTGAGATTGCCATCATTGAAAAACGGCTGGATACGGGTCTCGAAGCGATTGTCTGGACCGTATTTAAGATGAGGTTCAGTCTCGGGTTCATAGGCGCTGGCCTGAAACACTGGTGTCTCGGGCTGAGTCGAGGTATTCCCCGTAAAGGGAGGCAATGTAAAGGGCTGTATCATGGAGTTTCTCCGGGAGAGTGGGTCGTCGATTGCCCCTGTTGGCAGCGCTGTTCCTGACGGTTTTCGCACCCTCGCAGAGGTGTTGTTTCTTTGGTCTCCCGTGTGAAAAGGTTCCTGCCAGCCCCCCCCTAACTGCAACGAAGCATTGAGTTCCTCGCCTACGCAAGCCCCGTGCCCATTGAGTCGTGGGCTTTTTGCTGTATGTTGCACCGACTCAGCGCCACTGCTCGTATCACGATGGCAAGGACGACATCCCTGGAACCCGGCCTTCATGAAACTCATCACCATCGTCTTATCGAGTTTGCTGACGACCCTGAGCCTCAGCGGTTGCATCAGCGCGCCCATCGCCCTGACCGAGCGCACCGAGCAACGCCTGATCGCACAGGCGCCGATTCGCTTTCTGCTGACCTTCGATGACGGCCCCAGCGCCTCGGGTTATGCCAATCCGAGCCGCTCGGTGATCCAGGACCTGGCCCACAACCCAGTGCAGCCAGGGATCAAAGCGATTTTCTTTTTGCAGACCGACGCCTGGCGCGCCGGCGGCAGCCCGCGTGGGCGCAAAACCATGCAACGCGAGCATGCCGCTGGGCACATCCTGGCCTTTCACACCGCCACGCGCTGGCATAGTAATCATCGTCTGCTGAACGATCAGGAGTTGGAGCGCACCCTGAATCTGGGCGCTGCCAGCATTGCCTCGGTCACCGGCGTCGCGCCCAGCCTGGTGCGCCCGCCCTTCTGGAATTACGACAAGCGCACCTTCGCCGCCTATCAGCGCCACGGCATGCACATCTTGTTGACCGACTTGAGCGCCAATGACGGCAAAATCTGGGGGTTCAACGCCAGCCCCCGGCGACGGGCCAACCTGCTGCGGCAGCTGTCACTGGTGCGCGAGCGCATTGCCCTGGGCGAGTTGCCGACCGTAGACGGGGTGATCCCCGTGGTGGTGACCTTTCACGACATCAACCGCTACACCGCCCGGCACCTGCAGGAGTACCTGCAAATCCTGATGGAGAGCGCCCAGGCCAATGGCCTGAAGACGGCGACCGAGCCGTTCTACACCGACCGTGCAGCACTGGAGCGCGGCGCCCTGGCGCGGACGGTAAAAGATGCCAGCGAGAGGGTGTACCTGCCGGGAGTGTGGAGCTGGGTGTGGGACGCCGACGCCCACTGATAGTGATACTTCCCCGTGCTGCCTGGGACGACTAAAGAGCCGGTCGCTGGCGAACCTGCCGATGACACAGACACACCCTATTTCGAACGGCAGGCTGTCGGTCTGCCGACCGATGCCGAGCCGTTCGACTTTAACGATGACCCCCTCACCCCGCCGACCTCAACCAATCCCGAACCGTTCACAGAGAACGCTTTGCGTAAAGAAATGGGGCTTGTCCAGCGCAATAGCTATAGCTGACGCTCACCCATGGCCTGCTTTAGAACAGAAGATTAGCTGCGGGACTCGACACCCAGTTCATCCCACACCGACTCCGCCAGGTGAAACGTCGCGTTAGCCGCCGGGATCCCACAGTAGATCGCGCTCTGCATCAGCACTTCCTTGATCTCGGCGCGGCTCACGCCATTACTGGCGGCGGCGCGCAGGTGCAACTTGAGCTCTTCATTGCGGTTCATGCCGATCAGCATGGCGATGGTGATCAGGCTGCGGGTGTGCCGTGGCAAGCCCGGCCGAGTCCAGATATCCCCCCAGGCATGGCGGGTGATCATTTCCTGGAACTCGCTGTTGAACTCGGTCAAGGCATTGAGGCTGCGGTCGACATGCGCATCGCCCAGCACTTCACGACGCACCTTGAGGCCATCGGCGTAACGTTGTTTTTCGTCCACAAGAGCGTCCTCAGCGAGCCAGCAGGAAAGTCAGTACCCGATCGCTGAACGCAGCACCGGCTTGTACGTTGGACAGGTGCGCTGCGTGGAACTCGGCGTATTCGGCGCCGCTCACCTGTTCCTGGATAAAACGGCTGCCAGACGGCGGCGTTACCGCATCTTCGGTTCCGGCAATCACCAGGGTCGGCACGGTGATCGACGATACTTGCTCACGCAAATCAGCATCGCGCACCGCGCCACAGTTGGCGGCATAACCTGCCGGATCTGTCGCGGCGAGCATGTCGGTAATCCGCTTGGCCTGTTCGGGATGAGCCTGGGCAAAATCAGCCGTGAACCAGCGCGCAATCGACGCATCACGCAATGCCACCATGGCCGCAGGGCCATCGCGCAAGACCATTTCGATGCGAGGGTTCCAGATGTCCGGGGTGCCGATTTTCGCTGCGGTGTTGCACACCACCAGTTTGAGCAAGCGTTCGCCCGCATTGATGCCCAGCCACTGGCCAATCAGGCCACCCATGGACAAGCCGCAGAAATGCGCGCGTTCGATGTTCAGCGCATCCAGCAGCGCCAGCACATCCCGCCCCAGCTGTTCGATGCTGTAGGGGCCTGCGGTGACCAGGGATTTGCCGTGGCCACGGGTGTCCAGGCGCAACACCCGAAAATGTTCGGTGAACGCCGGCATCTGTGTGTCCCACATCCGCAGGTCAGTGCCCAGTGAGTTGGACAACACCAATACCGGTGCACCTTCGGGGCCTTCCAGTTGGTAATTCAGTTCGCCATCGGCGAGTTGTACAGATCCCACAGCAGCCTCCTCAGGCAGAAAATGCAACGTGTTCGGTCACTGCGCGGCTGACCCAGGTTTGGGCCTGCCCCAGGTAGTGGGCCGGGTCGAGCAGACGATCCAGTTCAGCCGCCGACAGCTGAGCCGTGACTTGTGCCTCATCGGCCAGTACGGCGCGCAAATGGCGCTGCTCGGCGACGGCGCGTTTGCAGCATTGCTCCAATAAGTGATGGGCGGTTTCGCGGCCCAGGCGCTGGGCGAGCACGATACTGACGGCTTCGGCCAGCACCAGCCCCTGGGTCAGGTCAAGATTGTTGCCCATGCGTTGCGCGTCGACTTCCAGGCCCTCGCTCACTAGCAACGCCTGATGCAAGGCACCGGACACCAGGCGGCAGATTTCAGGCAAGGTCTCCCACTCGGCATGCCACAGGCCCAGGCTGCGTTCGTGCTCCTGGGGCATGGCGCTGAACATCGTCGACACCAGGCCAGGTACACGGGTGGCAGCACTGATCAGTACAGCGGCGCCCACCGGGTTGCGTTTGTGCGGCATGGTGGAAGAACCGCCCTTGCCCGGTGCCGAGGGTTCGAACACTTCCGCCGCTTCGGTCTGCATCAGCAGGCTGATATCCCGACCGAGCTTGCCGAGGCTGCCAGCGATCAGGCCAAGAACGCTGGCGAACTCCACCAGACGATCACGCTGGGTGTGCCAGGGTTGTTCCGGCAGCGCCAGTTGCAACTCCGTCGCCAGGACTTGCGCCACCGGTATTGCCTGTTCGCCCAACGCCGCCAAGGTACCGGACGCCCCGCCGAATTGCAGGACCAGCAGGCGCGGCTTCAACTCCACCAGCCGTTGGCGACTGCGCGTCACCGCCCCCAGCCAACCGGCGATTTTCATCCCCAGGGTCACCGGCGTGGCGTGCTGTAACCAGGTGCGCCCGGCCAATGGCACATCGGCATAGCGCTGCGCCTGGGCGGCGAGCACCGCGCCCAGCCGGGCCAGGTCTGTCTCGATCAACTCCAGCGCCCGCCGCAGTTGCAGCACCAGGCCCGTATCCATCACATCCTGGCTGGTCGCACCCAGATGCACATAGCGTTCGGCGCCGGCGTCTTCACTGGCAATCAACTTGCCCAGCGCTTTCACCAATGGAATCGCCGAATTACCCGCAGTGGCAATCGCTACACCGAGGGCATCCACGTCGTACAACGAGGCCAGGCACGCCTGGGCAATCGGTGCGACAGCGGCCGTCGGGATCAGCCCAACCCGGGCCTGGGCCCGGGCCAATCCGGCTTCGAAATCCAGCATGCCCTGCAAGCGTCCCTGGTCACAGAACACCTCGGCCATGCTGTCAGCGGTGAAATAAGCGTCGAACAATTGGTTGCTCGTGCGCAGCGTCATAACTCTTCCCTTACAGATCGTGGTGCAAGTACTCAGCCTGTTTCGGCAGGCGCAGGCTGAACAGGAACGCAATAGCCATCATGCCAGTCACGTACCAGTAGAAGGTGTTTTCCAGGCCGATGGACTTCAGGCCCAGTGCCACGTATTCCGCCGAACCACCGAAGATCGCGTTGGCCACCGCATAGGCCAGGCCCACACCGAGGGCGCGCACTTGTGGCGGGAACATTTCCGCTTTCACCAGGCCGCTGATGGAGGTGTAGAAACTGACAATCACCAGCGCCAGGGTAATCAGCACAAAGGCCAGGAACGGGCTGGTTACGGTTTTCAGGGTCATCAGGATCGGCACCGTGCACAGGGTGCCGAGGGCGCCGAACCAGAGCATCGAGTTACGCCGGCCGATCTTGTCCGAGAGCATGCCGAACAGCGGTTGCATGCACATGTAGAGGAACAGCGCGCCGGTCATGATGTAGCTGGCGGTCTTGGCGTGCATCCCGGCGGTGTTCACCAGGTACTTCTGCATGTAGGTGGTAAAGGTGTAGAAAATCAGCGAGCCGCCAGCGGTGTAGCCGAGCACGGTGATAAACGCGGCCTTGTGATCGCGAAACAGCGCCCTGATGCTGCCGGCGTCTTTGTTTTCACGCATTTCCTGGCTGGTGGTTTCTTTCAGGGAGCGACGCAGCAGCAGCGAGATCACCGCCGCGACAGCGCCGATCACAAACGGAATGCGCCAGCCCCAGGCCCGTAGCTCTTCTTCGGTGAGCAGTTGTTGCAGGATCACCACCACCGACACCGCCAGCAGTTGCCCGCCGATCAGGGTCACGTACTGGAACGAAGCGAAGAAGCCGCGCTGGCCCTTGAGCGCGACTTCACTCATATAGGTCGCCGTGGTGCCGTACTCGCCACCCACCGACAGCCCCTGGAACAGCCGCGCCATCAGCAGCAGGGCCGGGGCCCAGGCGCCAATGTCTTTATAGGTGGGCAGAAAAGCGATGACCAGGGAGCCGGCGCACATCATCAGCACCGAGATCATCATCGAATTCTTGCGCCCGTGCTTGTCGGCGACCCGGCCAAACAGCCAGCCGCCGATGGGACGCATCAGGAAGCCTGCGGCGAACACGCCAGCGGTGTTGAGCAGTTGCACCGTGGGGTCGTCAGAGGGGAAAAACGCTGGGGCGAAGTAGATGGCACAGAACGCGTAGACGTAGAAGTCGAACCATTCGACCAGGTTGCCGGAAGAGGCCCCGACAATCGCAAAAATCCGTTTGCTGCGCTCTTCTCCGGTGTAGTGACTGGTAGTTGTTGTCATGTTGTTTTCACTCGTGGGGAACGGGTTAGAGTCTAGACATACTTTGCAACAACCTCGTTCCGCAAGCAGACCTTTGGGGGGTGGGTTGCCCCTGTAGGAGCGAGCTTGCTCGCGAAAGACCCAAGGACACCGCGTTTATCCAGGAAACCTGCGTTATCGTTGAAGATTTTCGCGAGCAAGCTCGCTCCTACACGGGGGCATCAGTAATCGAAAAACACCGTTTCTTCATCTGTCCCTTGAAGAATCACATTCCACTGATACACCCCCGACGCATCCGTCTTGGCCACCAATGTATGCCGCCGCTCTGCCGGCACACACGCCAGCAACGGGTCATCGCCATTCGCTGCCTCACCGTCGAAATAAATCCGCGTCAGCAAGTGCTTCACCAAACCACGGGCAAACACCAGCACCACCAGATGCGGCGCCTGGGTCGTGCCCTTGAGGCCCGGCACGCTACCGGGCTTGATGGTGCTGAAGCGAAACCGCCCCTGCGCATCCACCGGCACCCGGCCAAAACCTTCAAAATTGGGGTCCAGGGCTTTGTCCTGGTCATCCTCGGGGTGGTCATATTTGCCGGCGGCGTTGGCCTGCCAGACTTCCAGCATGGCATCGTTGACCACATCGCCATTGCCATCCACCACTTGCCCGGTGATTGCCACGCGCTCGCCGAGGGTGCCCGCATTGGCCAGGTCTTCGCGGTTCAGCCAGGTCAGGCCGATGTGGTAGTACGGCCCGACGGTGTGGGACGTGGTCGCATTAAGGGTCATGTCATTTCTCCATCGGCGTGGCGTCGCGGCCGCGCAGGACGATGTCCCAGCGGTAGCCGAGGGCGTAGTGCGGCACGGTCTTTTCCAGGTCGAAACGGGCGATCAGGCGTTCCTTGGCCGAGGTGTCCGGCACGCAGTTGTAGATCGGGTCATAGGCCAGCAGCGGGTCGCCGGGGAAGTACATCTGGGTCACCAAGCGCGTCAGCACGCTGGGGCCGAACAGCGAGAAGTGGATGTGCGCGGGGCGCCAGGCGTTATGGTGGTTACCCCACGGATAAGCGCCGGGCTTGATGGTCTGGAACTGGTACCAGCCATCGGCATCGGTGACGGTGCGGCCAGTGCCGGTAAAATTCGGGTCCAGGGGCGCGTCGTGCAAATCGCGCTTGTGGTTGTAGCGACCGGCGGCGTTGGCCTGCCAGATCTCGACCAGGATGCCCGGCACCGGCAGGCCGTTTTCGTCCAGGACCCGACCGTGAATGATGATGCGCTCGCCTTGCGGCTCGCCATCGTGCTGGGCGGTCAGGTCGTTGTCTTTCTCGGCAATGCGTTCGGCGCCGATGGTCGGGCCGGTGATTTCCGACAGCGAATGGGGCAGAAACACCAACGGCTTGGACGGCGAACGCAGGTTCGTCGACTGGTAGGCCGGGTGCAGGTAATCAGGCTGAGTACCCGCTTGCGGGCGCCGATATCCGGGCTTGTCACTCATGGAGCAATCCTCTTTATTCTTGTCAGTCTCAAACGCGTTCGATCGCCAGGGCCAGGCCTTGGCCAACACCGACACACATAGTCGCCAAGCCTTTGCTGCCACCGGTTTTTTCCAGTTGATGCAGCGCGGTCAAGACCAGGCGCGCACCACTCATGCCCAGCGGATGGCCCAAGGCAATCGCGCCACCGTTCGGGTTGACCTGCGCCGCGTCGTCCGCCAGGCCCAACTCACGCAGCACCGCCAGGCCTTGGCTGGCAAAGGCTTCGTTGAGCTCGATCACATCAAAGTCGCTGACGGCCAGGCCCAGGCGCTCGACCAACTTGCGCACCGCAGGCACCGGGCCGATGCCCATCACACGGGGCTCGACCCCGGCACTGGCCATGCCCAGCACGCGGGCGCGGGCAGTCAAACCATGCTTTTTCACGGCTTCGGCGCTGGCCAGGATCAAGGCCGCAGCCCCATCGTTGACCCCGGAGGCGTTGCCGGCGGTGACGGTCTTGTCCGGGCCATTGACCGGCTTGAGCCTGGCCAGGGCTTCGAGGGTGGTGTCGGCGCGTGGATGCTCGTCGTGTTCAACCAGGGTCTCGCCTTTTTTGTGGGCGACCCGTACCGGCACGATTTCTTCAGCGAAGAACCCGGCGGCCTGGGCAGCGGCCGTGCGTTGCTGGCTGCGCAAGGCGAAGGCGTCCTGGTCGGCGCGCGAGACTTTATAGTCATCCGCCACGTTGTCGGCGGTCTGCGGCATGGCATCGACGCCGTACTGGGCCTTCATCACCGGGTTGATAAAACGCCAGCCGATGGTGGTGTCTTCCAGCTTCATATTGCGCGAGAACGCAGCGTCGGCCTTGCCCATCACGAATGGCGCACGGGACATCGACTCGACGCCACCGGCAATCGCCAGCTCCATTTCGCCACTGGCGATGGCGCGGAACGCGGTGCCGATGGCGTCCATGCCCGAGGCACACAGACGGTTGAGGGTCACGCCAGGGATGCTCGATGGCAAGCCGGCCAGCAGCGAAGCCATGCGGGCCACGTTGCGGTTGTCTTCGCCGGCCTGGTTGGCACAGCCGAGGAACACCTCGTCCACCGCGTTCCAGTCCACCGACGGGTTGCGCGCCATCAGCGCCTTGATCGGCAAGGCCGCCAGGTCATCGGCGCGCACGGTGGACAGGCCACCGCCGAAGCGGCCGATGGGGGTGCGGATGGCATCACAAATAAACACGTCGCGCATCAGGCTTCTCCCGGGGTTTGGCCATGGGCGGCGGCGGTACGGGCTTCAAGGTCGCGCAAGGCGTTCAGTTCGACCTCGGTCGGTTCGGCGCTGGTACCGAGTTGATCGGCAAAACGCACCGCCCAACCGGTGGCGGCGATTACTTGTTCGCGGGTCACGCCAGGGTGCAAAGCCGTGACCACGAATTCATGGGTGCCCTCCTCCGGCTCCATGATGCACAGGTCGGTGATGATCCCCACCGGGCCTGCGCCTGGCAGGCCGAGGCGCTTGCGCGAGTCGCCGCCTTCGCCATGGCCTACCGAGGTGATGAAGTCCAGTTTGTCGACGAACGAACGGGACGACTGCTTGAGGATGATCAGTACGCTCTTGGCGGAGCCGGCTATTTCCGGCGCGCCACCGGCGCCCGGCAAGCGGACCTTGGGTTGGTGATAGTCACCGACCACGGTGGTGTTGATATTGCCGAAACGGTCGACCTGGGCCGCCCCAAGAAAACCGACGTCAATGCGCCCGCCCTGCAACCAGTAGCGAAAAATCTCACCGGTGGGTACGACGGTGTCGGCGGTTTCCGCCAACTCGCCGTCACCAATGGACAACGGCAATACCGACGGCTTGGCGCCAATCGGGCCGGACTCGTAGATCAGCACCACATCGGGGGAAGATGTCAGGCGTGCCAGGTTGGCGGCCTTGGACGGCAAGCCGATGCCGACGAAGCACACCGAACCGTTCTTCAGGCGGCGCGCGGCGGCGACGGTCATCATTTCATTGGTCGAGTAAGCCATTACTTGGCCTCCTGCGCGGCAGCCAGTTTGGCCTGGAATTGACTGAAGTCAGCAGTGCCGTGGATGTATTCATCGATCCAGGCGGTAAATGTCCCACGATCCCGAGCGATCGGGTCCCAGGCTTGATAGAAGCGATTGTCGCGTTCGGTGTAACCGTGGGCGTAGGACGGATGCGCACCACCCGGCACATGGCACACGGCGGTCAGGGCCCAGGTCGGTAGCACGCAGGCGTTCATTGGCGCGTTAAGGTCATCGACGATTTCTTCGACGGTGACGATGCAACGCTTGGCCGCCAACGCCGCCTCTTTCTGCACCCCGAGAATCCCCCACAACAGCACGTTGCCCTTGCGGTCGGCCTTTTGTGCATGGATCACCGTAATGTCCGGGCGCACCGACGGTACCGCCGCCAGCACTTCACCAGTGAAGGGGCAGGTCACGGTCTTGATCAACGGGTTGACCTTGGGCAGGTCGGAGCCGGCATACGCCCGCAGTACCGCGAACGGCAGGCCGGAAGCGCCGGCCACGTAGGCGTTGGCCAGGTCGGCATGGCTGTGTTCTTCGATCTCCAACGGTTGCGGCCATTGCTTCTCGACCGCGTCCCGCAGGCGATGCAGGGAGCCCACGCCAGGGTTGCCACCCCAGGAGAAAATCAGCTTGCGCGCACAGCCGGCCCCGATCAGTTGGTCGTAGATCAGGTCAGGCGTCATGCGTACCAGCGTCAGGTCTTTCTTGCCCTGACGAATGATTTCATGACCTGCCGCTGTAGGGATCAGGTGGGTAAAGCCTTCGAGCGCGACGGTATCGCCGTCATTGACGAACTGCTTTACCGCATCAGCCAGCGAAAGGATTTCAGCCATGGGGTTGGGCTCCCGATATAGGTCGAAAAAGACGCTGGAGGCAGCGCCGAAGTGCTTGAAGAGTAAGCCGGGGCAATGGGCCAAACAATCCGATAATCGACTATCCGTTCGATAATCGAACAGATTGTTGCCTAGCTATCTTTCAAGACGAACACGGTCAAATGTGGGAGCGGGCTTGCTCGCTCCCACATTTTTGAACCGTGTCCGCTTTAAGTCTCAGGTAGCGTCGGCGTGGCTGACGATGCCCTTGATCACCACCGCCGTGGTAGCGAGTGCCGCCGGAATCACCAGCGCCGTCAGCACCTGCTCGAAGTTCCAGCCCAACCCCAGCAAGGTGGCGCCCATCCACGCACCGAGGATCGCGCCAAAGCGCCCGATCCCCAGCATCCACGAGACACCTGTGGCACGTCCCTGGGTCGGGTAAAACCGCGCAGCCAACGAAGGCATCGCCGATTGCGCACCGTTGACGCACATCCCGGCAATCAACACCAGGGTCGCCAAGAGGGTGATGTTGCCCAGGCTCTGGCCCACGGCGTAGGCAAATACCCCGGCCAATAGGTAGAACGCTCCGATGACCTTGTGCGGATTGAACCGGTCCATGGCCCAGCCCACACCCACGGCACTGAGTACGCCGCCGAACTGGAACAACGCGCCAATGAAAGCCGCCTGCTCCATGCTGGCGCCGCTGTCGCGCATCAGGGTTGGCAGCCAACTGGTCAGCAGGTACACAATCACCAAGCCCATGAAGTACGTCAGCCACAGCAACAGGGTGCCGGCGCTGTAGGTGCCGGAAAAGATCACCGCGAACACGTTGCGCGCCTTGACGGTTTTCTGTTCCGGGACACTGAAGCTTGAGGCCTGGGCGACGATGGCCGGGTCGATGGGCGCCAGGGCCTTGCGCACCTTGTCCGTGCCGCGATTGCGCACCACCAGGTAGCGCGCCGACTCCGGCAACCACAGCACCAGCACGCCGACCAGAATCAATGGCAGGATGCCGCCGATCAGCAGCAGGCTGTGCCAGCCGAACATCGGAATCAGCTTGGCCGAGATAAATCCGCCACCGGCCATGCCCAGGTTGAAACCGCAGAACATGCTGGTCACCAGCAACGACTTGTGACGCTCCGGCGTGTATTCGGACAGCAATGTCGTGGCGTTCGGCATACCGGCACCCAGGCCCAGGCCGGTCAGGAAACGCAACACCAATAACTGATCAACATTGGTGCTGTAGGCCGAGGCCAGGCTGAAGGCGCCGAACACCAGCACGGCGCCCACCAGCACCATCTTACGACCAAAACGGTCAGCCAAGGGACCGGAGCCCAGGGCGCCAAACACCATGCCGATCAGCGCGGCACTCATCACCGGGCCGAGGCTGGCACGGTCAATCCCCCAATCCTGGGACAGCGCCGGCGCAATGAAGCCCATGGCCGCGGTGTCCAGCCCGTCGAGGAAGACAATCAGGAAGCACAGGATCACCACCCGCCACTGATAGCGGGACAACGGTTGTGCATTGATAAAGGACTGCACGTCCAGACACGTACCAACAGAAGGTGAAGGCTGATTCATTATTTTTATTTCCACACCGATGGGCGGGCGAACGACGGCGAGTCGTCATTATTATTGGGGCGAAACCGATGCCGCGACGGTAGGCGTCGTCGCGGTCAATGACGCTGCCGCGACATTAATGAGCCAGGGGAAACACCGTCAATTGCCCAGGCTGGGATCTGTGCGGTCACCGAACAGCTTACGCAAACAACTGGGCGCTCAGTTCCTGGCTGGCGCTCAACATGCTCGGCAGGAAGCGCTGCTCCAACTCGCTGCGACTGACCCGGCCGGCGTGAGTGCTGACATTGAGTGCGGCCAATACCTGGCCCGACGCGTCGTACACCGGTACGGCGATGGAGCGCAGGCCCTGCTCCAACTCCTGATCGACGATGCACCAGCCCTGTTGCCGCACTTGTTGCAGACACTCCAGCAATTCTGCGGGGGTGGTCAGGGTGCGGCTGGTCTTGGTTTGCAGCTCGGCATGATCGAGGTAGTCCTGCAACGACGCATCATCCAGGGCGGCCAGCAGGATCCGGCCCATGGATGTGCAATAGGCCGGCAGCCGTCCACCCACCGAGAGGTCCACCGAGATCAGGCGCTGGGTCGTGGCGGAACGGGCGATATAGAGAATGTCGTCGCCTTCCAGGGTCGCCATGTTGCAGGCTTCGTGCAGTTGCTCGCTCATGCGATCCAGATAGGGCTGGGCAGAAACCGCCAGGGGCGTGGAAGACAGATAGGCGTGCCCCAGGGTCAGGACCTTGGGTAGCAGGGAGTAGGTGCGCCCGTCCGTGGTGGCGTAGCCGAGCTTGATCAAGGTATGCAGGCAACGCCTGACGGCAGCGCGGGGGATTTCCGTGCGATGGCTGATCTGTGCGATGGTCAGGTGACGCTTGCGTTCCTGGAACGCCTGCACCACAGCCAACCCACGGGCCAGGGAGGTCATGAAGTCGGGGTCGCCGGTAAATGCCTGGATACGCTTGGCCGGTGATGCAACGATCGGCGGCGCCACTGAGGCGAAAGAGTTGCGCAATTGATCGTTCATTTCAGGTCCTTTCTCTTATTGTCGATCACCATTACAAGCTGGCCGGCAACGGATACACAAGGCAAGGCCGCCAACATTGGGCGATTATCGGACGGTCATTCGATAATCGCAATTTACTCCTGTAGGGCTGTTGAGCCCTGCCGGGTATCGACAGCCCTCCAGAGTTTTCAAGGTGCCCGATTAACTGATGGGTATTAGGCGCAACGGCGTTGATTTAATTAATGCCCATTTACATTCAACTGTCACACACAGACTATTAGGCAAGTGTGGCGTCAAGTTCTCGACACTATTGGGTCACAACACACAAACAAAGTTGACGATTTTTAACTTGTTGGCGATAGTCTTATTCAAATACGCCGCTATAATGCACCGTACGATAAGGTCGAGTCGGCACCGAGAACGATCCGTGACGCCAGCGAACCTCGCTGTTGCCTTGTCCTGGCCTTGGTCGCAATTAAAGGGTGCTCAGTTCCACTGTCAGCCCATTATTGTGAAATAACAGAAAACTGTTGCTACGACAGCTGTTCTTGCCTCGTACCGTGGCCGTGTGCGGTAACAAAGTGGCATCGCGTTTCACTGCAATCAACTCAACTCATTTAGGTAACAATGTGACGAAAGACGAACTGCGCGCGGAACTTGAGCGCCAGGAACAACGTTACAAGGATGTTTACGGCGGGGAAGTCACCACCTACGCCGCCCAACCAGAACCTGAGCGCAAACCGTGGCGCAAACGGGCCAGTCTGCTCGACCAGGCTTTTGCCCAGGAAATCCAAAAGATCGAAAAGGACCTCAAGGCCGAAGAGCCATAAGCGCTGTCGGACTGAGCCTTCCTGACAAGTCATCGCCCTGCCAGCACCTCCTGGCAGGGGCGCCTTGGCTATGCCCGCCAATCGGCACCTTTCGTACCATCACGAAATTTCATACAGCCGTTTCAGACCGCTCCTCCCAATTGTCGCACCCTCCATCGACACGCCTATTCTTTATAAATCAATGAGTTGCCAAACCACCGAAATATCTGGTAGCCACACCCCTCCTCCAAACTAATTCGTTGAAGAATGTTACCGGCGAGCAGCTAGTGCATAGATTACTGAGGTTTTCTGGCATAATCGCGCCCCCTTACGACCGGGTCATAAAACCTTCATGATCGATTTATTCAGCGGACTAGATGCTTGGGTTCTTGTGAGCCTGCTGCTCGCCCTCGCCTTTGTCCTCGCCTTCGAGTTCATCAATGGCTTTCATGACACCGCTAACGCGGTGGCCACAGTCATCTATACCAAAGCGATGCCGCCGCACCTGGCCGTATTCTTTTCCGGGGTGTTCAACTTCCTTGGCGTGTTGCTCGGCGGGGTAGGCGTTGCCTATGCCATCGTGCATCTGCTGCCGGTGGAGTTGCTGATCAATGTGAATACCGGCCATGGTCTGGCCATGGTGTTTTCATTATTAGCCGCCGCCATCACCTGGAACCTTGGCACCTGGTATTTCGGGATCCCGGCATCCAGCTCCCACACCCTGATCGGTTCGATCCTCGGTGTCGGCCTGGCCAATGCCTTGATCAACGACATTCCACTGGCTGACGGGGTCAACTGGCAGAAGGCGATCGATATCGGCGCCTCGTTGGTGTTCTCGCCCATGGCCGGCTTCCTGGTCGCAGCCCTGGTGTTGATTGGCCTTAAATGGTGGCGTCCACTGTCCAAGATGCACAAGACGCCGGACCAGCGCCGCAAGCTCGACGACAAGAAACACCCGCCATTCTGGAACCGCCTGGTACTGGTGATTTCCGCGATGGCCGTGAGTTTCGTGCATGGCTCCAACGACGGTCAGAAAGGTATCGGCCTGATCATGCTGGTGCTGATTGGTATCGTGCCCGCACAGTTCGTACTCGATCTGGGCAGCACTACCTACCAGATCGAGCGTACCCGCGACGCCACCCTGCACCTCAACCAGTTCTACCAGCGCAACCACGAAACCCTCGGTGAATTCCTCGCCCTGGGCAAAAGTGTCAAAGACGACCTGCCTGGCAAGTTCCGCTGCAACCCGCAACAGACCGAGCCGACCATCAACGCCCTTCTCGGCACATTGAAGGGTGTCTCCGACTACCGTTCACTGACTTCCGACCAGCGTATTGAAGTACGTCGCTACCTGCTGTGCCTGGACGACACCGCGAAGAAAGTCGGCAAGCTGCCCGGCCTTGAAGCCCGCGAGAAGTCAGACCTGGAAAAACTGCGCAAAGACCTGACCGCCACCACCGAATACGCTCCATTCTGGGTGATCCTCGCCGTGGCCCTGGCCCTTGGCCTGGGCACCATGGTGGGTTGGAAACGTGTGGTACTGACCATCGGTGAGAAGATCGGCAAACAGGGCATGACCTATGCCCAGGGCATGTCGGCGCAAATCACCACGGCCACCATGATTGGCTTTGCCAATATCTTCGCCCTGCCGGTATCCACCACCCACGTTCTGTCTTCGGGCGTGGCGGGGACCATGGTTGCCAACAAAAGCGGCCTGCAAGGCGGTACGGTGAAAACCATCCTGATGGCTTGGGTACTGACCCTGCCTGCGACGGTGAGCCTGTCGGCCGGCTTGTTCTGGCTGGCCTCCAAGGCGCTGGGCAGTTAACAGCCCGCGCAATTGAAAAAGGCGTGACCTGCGAGGGTCGCGCCTTTTTTATGCGCCGATTTATCGACCCCCCTTGTAGAAGCCGGCTTGCCGGCGAAAAACTGGAAAGCAACGCGGGCCACCGGACACACCGCGTTATCGTTGACGATTTTCGCCGGCAAGCCGGCTCCTACAGGAATGGCTTCAAAATCCGGGCAAAAAAAAAGGGCGACCGAAGTCGCCCAAAATGCCTTGCGTGCTCATATAACCTGGAAAAACCTATGGTTTTTTACGCTTGTTCGCGTCTTTCCAGATAAAAAAACCAAACCCTACAAAAAACAGCACCATGAGGCCGACAGTCAGCACCCCGGCGAAAACCACATTATCGAAAAACATGACCGGCCTCCTGCTCTTGCCCTGTTGCGATGGGGCTAAGTTAACCAAGAAGTCGGAAGGAGAAATTGACGGGGATCAATGTCGCCCGCAACGGGGCGTAAAGAAGGGGAATAACTGACCTGAATCAACAGATTCAGGTCAGTTCAGCGCTTTTTCGGTTTGTTTTTCGACTTTTTCTTCGCTTTGCCCAAGGGCATGGCCTGCTCGAACGCCTGGCGCACTTCATTAAGGCGCTTGTCATTGAGGTCATGGACCCGTTTGGCCCGTTCGGCATTCAGGTCGATCAGCTTGTCATCACTCATGGCATGGCTTACGTGGTGGCTGGAATGGCTCAATAATGCGGCCTGGCCCGCCCAAGGGTCAAACCTCGACGTCCACCCACAACCCCTGGCGGGGCGCGTCCTCGATCAGCGGCGCCACAGGCACCGTGTTATCGGCGTTGAGCTCATCACCGGGAATGGCCAAGTGCTGCTCGGGATCTTCATCGGCCTCACGCCGGCGTTTCTGCTGTTCCTGTTGGCGCCGTTGTTCTTCGCGCAGCATTAAGGTCGATTGTTCGGCGTCACGGTGCTTGAGGTCGATGGTGCTTTCGTTGGAGCTCGGTTGCGCGGGGACCACCGGTGGAATATCGGGTTTTGGGCGCACGGGGTCGAGTTGCGACGTGACCGGCACAACACTCAAGGGCAAGATCGGTGGCAGCATAATTATGGGTCTCCTGTCAGCAGGCTGTCGGCTGCTGCACCAACGACTTGAGGCTGGGGCCGCCAACTTGTGACCCAGTCGTCAGTCAGCCGTGCCCTGCCACCCGTCGAATCGTCCGCTTTCATCCCTGCAAGCGGAGTAGTTTTTGTCAGAGTCCTTTGGCTGGGGGCCTTGTTCCGTTAGAATAGTCGGCTTTTTCACGGCGGGAGTCAGGCAGCATGGCGCAGCAGTATCAACCGGGGCAACGCTGGATTAGTGACAGCGAAGCAGAGCTGGGGTTAGGCACCGTTCTGGCACAGGACGGGCGCTTGTTGACCGTGCTCTATCCGGCCACTGGCGACACCCGCCAGTACGCGCTACGGAATGCGCCCCTCACTCGCGTGAGGTTCTCGCCGGGTGACACCATCACCCATTTCGAAGGCTGGAAAATGACCGTGCGCGAAGTCGACGATGTCGACGGCCTGCTGGTCTACCACGGCCTCAATGGGCAGAACGAGCAGGTCACCCTGCCGGAAACCCAACTGTCGAATTTCATCCAGTTCCGCCTCGCCAGCGACCGTCTGTTCGCCGGGCAGATCGACCCGCTGGCCTGGTTCTCCCTGCGCTACCACACCCTGGAACACACCAGCCGCCAATTGCAGTCCTCGCTCTGGGGCCTGGGTGGTGTGCGTGCGCAGCCAATTGCGCACCAATTGCACATCGCCCGTGAAGTGGCTGACCGTATCGCACCACGGGTTCTGCTGGCCGACGAAGTAGGCCTGGGCAAGACCATCGAAGCCGGCCTGGTGATCCATCGCCAGTTGCTGTCCGGGCGCGCCAATCGCGTGTTGATCCTGGTCCCGGAAAACCTGCAGCACCAATGGCTGGTGGAGATGCGCCGGCGCTTCAACCTGCAGGTTGCGCTGTTCGACGAAGAACGTTTTATCGAAAGCGATGCCAGCAACCCGTTCGAAGACACCCAGCTTGCGCTGGTGGCCCTGGAATGGCTGGTGGACGACGAGAAAGCCCAGGATGCGCTGTTCGCCGCCGGCTGGGACTTGATGGTGGTCGACGAAGCGCACCACCTGGTCTGGCACGAAGAAAAAGCCAGCGCGCAATACCAGTTGGTTGAGCAATTGGCCGAGACCATTCCCGGCGTGCTGCTGCTGACCGCAACCCCGGAGCAACTGGGCCAGGACAGCCACTTTGCGCGCCTGCGCCTGCTGGACCCGAACCGTTTCCACGACGTCAAAGCCTTCCGCGCCGAGAGCGAAAACTATCGCCCGGTAGCCGAAGCCGTGCAGGAACTGATGGACAAGGGCCGCCTCTCGCCAGCCGCGCACAAGACCATCCTGGGGTTCCTCGGCGACGAAGGCGAAGCCCTGCTGGCCGCCGTCAACGATGGCGACACCGAAGCCAGCGCGCGCCTGGTGCGTGAGCTGCTGGACCGCCACGGCACCGGCCGCGTGCTGTTCCGTAACACCCGCGCCGCGGTGCAAGGCTTCCCCGAGCGCAAGCTGCACGCCTACCCGCTGCCGTGCCCGGACGAGTACCTGGAGCTGCCGCTGGGCGAGCACGCCGAGTTGTACCCGGAAGTCAGCTTCCAGTCGCAGCCGGACATCGAAGAAGAAAACCGCTGGTGGCGCTTCGACCCGCGCGTCGAGTGGCTGATCGACCAGTTGAAAATGCTCAAGCGCACCAAGGTCCTGGTGATCTGTGCCCACGCGGAAACCGCCATGGACCTGGAAGACGCCCTGCGCGTGCGTTCCGGCATTCCGGCCACGGTGTTCCACGAGGGCATGAACATCCTTGAGCGAGACCGCGCCGCCGCCTACTTCGCCGATGAAGAGTTTGGCGCCCAGGTGCTGATCTGTTCGGAAATCGGCAGTGAAGGCCGCAACTTCCAGTTCGCCCACCACCTGGTGCTGTTCGATCTGCCGTCGCACCCGGACTTGCTGGAACAGCGCATCGGCCGCCTGGACCGGATCGGCCAGAAGCATGTGATCGAGCTGCACGTGCCGTACCTGGAAACCAGCCCGCAAGAGCGGCTGTTCCAGTGGTACCACGAAGCGCTGAACGCCTTCCTTAATACCTGCCCGACCGGCAACGCCTTGCAGCATCAGTTCGGCCCGCGCCTGCTGCCGTTGCTGGAAAACGCCGACGATGGCGAATGGCAAGGCCTGATCGACCAAGCCCGCGCCGAGCGCGAGCGCCTGGAAGCCGAGCTGCACACCGGCCGCGACCGCTTGCTGGAACTCAACTCCGGCGGCGCTGGCGAAGGTGATGCGCTGGTCGAGGACATCCTGGAGCAAGACGATCAGTTCACCCTGCCGATCTACATGGAAACCCTGTTCGATGCATTTGGCATCGACAGCGAAGACCATTCGGAAAACGCGCTGATCCTCAAGCCCAGCGAAAAAATGCTCGATGCCAGCTTCCCCCTCGGCGACGACGAAGGCGTGACCATCACTTACGACCGCAACCAGGCGCTGTCTCGCGAAGACATGCAGTTCATCACCTGGGAGCACCCGATGGTCCAGGGCGGCATGGACCTGGTGCTGTCCGGCTCCATGGGCAACACCGCCGTGGCCCTGATCAAGAACAAGGCGCTCAAGCCGGGCACGGTATTGCTCGAACTGCTCTACGTCAGTGAAGTCGTGGCGCCGCGCTCGCTGCAACTGGGCCGCTACCTGCCACCGGCAGCCTTGCGCTGCCTGCTGGATGCCAACGGCAATGACTTGTCGGGCCGAGTGTCGTTCACCACCCTGAACGATCAGTTGGAAAGCGTGCCACGGGCCAGCGCCAACAAATTCGTGCAGGCCCAGCGTGACCAACTGACGCCACGGATCAACGCCGGCGAAGAGAAAATCGCCCCGCGCCACGCCGAGCGTGTGGCCGAGGCACAACGTCGCCTCGCGGCAGACACCGACGAAGAGCTGGCACGCCTGACCGCCCTGCAAGCGGTCAACCCGACCGTACGCGACAGCGAACTGGTTGCCCTGCGCCAACAACGCGAGCAAGGCCTGGCCATGCTCGACAAGGCGGCGCTGCGGTTGGAAGCGATTCGGGTGTTGGTCGCGGGTTGATCCGCGCACGGCCCTGTTGAACAAGAAGGCCCGCGCAATGCGGGCCTTTTTTATTCATGTTGGATGTGTGCTGTGAGTCAGGGCCTCATCGCGAGCAAGCCCGCTCCCACAGGGGAATGCATTTCAAATGTGGGAGCTGGCTTGCCAGCGATGCAGTCACCTCAGCCTCAAGCAGTCACCGCTGGGCCCGGCACCTCCACCCCCCCCCCAAGCCATCCTTCATCCGCTTGGCATCGCGCACAAAACACCGCGAAGCCTGGAACAGAAACAGCATGGTCAGGAACAGCGCTACCGGAATCAGGTACATGGCGTCATGCAAACCCACGGCCTTGAACGCTTCGGTCATTTGTTCGGCACCCGCCGCGTACATCGCCGCATGGGCAAAGTGATCGGACAACGCCCCCACCACCACTGGCCCCATACCGCCACCCAGCAGATACAGGCCGGCAAAGAACAACGCCATGGCCGTAGCCCGCAGGCGGGGCTCCACCACGTCCTGAATCGCCGTGTACACACAGGTATAGAAGTTATAGGCAAACAGCCAGCCCACACTGAACACCGCGACAAACACGCCAATCTCGATACGCCCCGCGTGCAGGGCCCAGGCGGTGCAGACCGTGGAAATAATCAGGCTGAACGCGGCAAACAGCAGCCGGCCGTTGGGGATACGTTGGTGAATCTTGTCGGCCACCAGCCCGCCCAGGGTCAGGCCAAACAAGCCGGTCACACCGACAATCACCCCGGTTGCCACCGCAGCTTCTTGCAGCGGCATCAGGAAGTAGCGTTGCAGCATCGGCACCAGGAACGAGTTGCAGGCATAGGTGGCAAAATTGAAACACAGCCCGGCAAGCACCAACCACAGGAAAGTCGGCACCGCCAGCACACGCCGGATCGGCCGGTCGACTTTCTCCTGGGAGACTTGCACGGTCTCGGCGGCGCCGCGCTTGGGCTCCTTGATGTAGAACATGAACACCGCGAGGATCAGCCCCGGGATGGCCGCGATAAAGAACGGTGCACGCCAACTGTCGAACGCCTGGACCATCGCGCCGATGGTAAAGAACGCCAGCAACAGGCCCAAGGGCAGGCCCAGCATGAAAATCCCCATGGCTCGGGCGCGGCGGTGTGCCGGGAACAGGTCGCCGATCAGCGAGTTGGCGGCGGGTGCATAACTGGCTTCGCCAATGCCGATGCCCATGCGCACCAGCAGGAAAGTCCAGAAACTGCCAACCATGCCGTTGACCGCCGTCAGCGCACTCCAGCTCGCCAGGCCCCAGCCCATCAGTTTGCTGCGCGAGCCGGTATCGGCCAGGCGCCCCAGGGGCAAGCCGGCAATGGCATAGACGATGGTGAACGCGGTACCGATGATGCCGAGCTGGAAGTCACTGAGGTGCCATTCCATGCGGATCGGTTCGATGATGATCGCCGGGATGGTGCGATCAAAGAAGTTGAACAGGTTGGCCAGGAACAGCAGGAACAGAATGCGCCAGGCATTCGCCGCTTGGGTCGAGTTCTGCATGGGTCCGTCTCTTTATTGTTATAGAGGCTCGATGCCGACGCATCCTGCCCGGAACCTGCAATCTAGTCAGGCGCGACCCAGTTGTCTGTAATGATTCGTAAAGCTGATAGGGCGTAATTCCATCTGCAACAACAGCGTTTCGCGCCGACAAAAAAATAAGCACTGGCCCCCCTTCCCAAGCGCCTTGGCAGGAATAGAATAGCGAGCCTTCCGCAGTTCCCCCCCTTACCTCTTATTGATGACGTGCCATGTCCGATGCCAGTCCGTGTCTGAGTTGCGGTGCCTGTTGTTCATACTTTCGCGTGTCTTTCTTTTGGGGCGAATGCGCTTCATCAGGCGGCACCGTGCCCGATGACCTTGTAGTACAGATCAACCCCAGTCGGGTGGCGATGATCGGCACCGACCAAAAACCCGCCCGTTGCTGCAGCCTGGAAGGTGAAGTGGGCAGCGGCACACGCTGTTCAATCTACGAGCAACGGTCAAGCGTGTGCCGAGACTTCGAGTCGTCGTGGAGCCAGGGGGAAGTGAACGTCGATTGCGACGCCGCACGCGCCGCGTTTGGCCTGGCGCCACTGGAGCAGCCGCCTTACGAGTTTGAGCTGCCCATCAGCGCTTAGCACCATTGGCTATGATTGGCATGCCAAAATCGAAGCAATCAAAATGCCATTACTGCTTGCGATTCCGTTGAGCCTTCTATACTCGATTCCATAGGTCATCGCCGCGCGCAGTGACACGAGATGACTCTGTAACGGGACATGCTATGGAATGGCTGGGTCTGCATTTTTTTACCCCCCTTCCCGAGAGCGGGCAGCTAATACTCAATTGCACCCATAACCCTTTCCTGGTGCTACTGGCCTACTTGGTCGCCTGCGCTGCGGGCTTCGGTACCCTGGACATGGCCGAGCGTGTCGGCCACGTTGACAACCTGACAGCACAACGCCGCTGGCGCTGGATCGGCGCCGGTTGCCTGGCTGGCGGAATCTGGTCGACTCACTTCATCAGCATGCTGGCGTTCCAGGCGCCCATCGCCATCCATTACGAACTGTTCATGACCTTTGCGTCATTGCTGATCGCAATGATCGCGTCGTTGTTTGCCATGCAAACCCTCAGTCATGCCCAACTGCGCTTTAATCGGTACCTGGTGGCGTCCATCTGGATGGGCCTGGGCATCGCCCTCATGCATTACGTGGGCATGTCCGCCATGCGTTCCGAGGCGCAGGTGTATTTTTCAACAGGGCTGTTTGTGTTATCGGTGGCGATCGCCATCGGGGCTAGCCTCGCGGCCTTGCTGCTGTCCAGCTACCTGCGCAATGGCAGCGGCATGTTCCACCAACTGCTCAAGTACGGAGCCAGCCTGGTACTCGGCGCCGGCATTATCAGCATGCACTTCACCGGCATGGCCGCTATGCAATTGCTGGTGCCCAACGGCGCCATGCCCTCATTGCCAATCGACGACAACCCAACACAACTGGGCCTGTCGGTGGCCGTCATCACTTTACTGGTGATTGGCAGCAGCATCAGCGCGGCCCTCGCCGACAAGAAGTTGCAACACAAGGAGCGGGACCTGCGTCGGGTCAATGCCTTGCTGACCGAGCTGGACCAGGCACGTGCGTCCCTGCAGCAAGTCGCTCATTACGATGCCTTGACCAGCCTGCTCAATCGTCGGGGCTTCAACCAGATCTTCGCCGAAAAACTCGTGGAGAAAAACCAGACCGGGGGCATGCTCGCGGTCATCTTCCTCGACATCGATCACTTCAAACGGATCAACGACAGCCTGGGCCACGACGCCGGCGATGAGCTACTCAAAGTCCTGGCCGGCCATATCAAGAGTTCGGTACGTAGCCACAATGATGTCGTGGCCCGGTTCGGCGGCGATGAGTTCTGCATCCTGATCAACATCCATCATCGCGACGAAGCGCGGCACATGGCCCAGCGCATCATGCAGAAAATGAAAGAGCCAATCGAACTGGCCGGCCGACGCATGGTGATGACCACCAGCATCGGCATCAGCGTGTTTCCCGAGGACGGAACCACCTGCGAGGAACTGCTGAAAACCGCCGACCTGGCGCTCTATCAATCCAAGGATGGCGGGCGCAACAGCCTGAACTTCTTCAGTTCCAACCTGAAAACCCGAGCCTTTCTAGAACTGCAGCTGGAAGAGGAACTGCGCAATGCACTGCGCAACCAAAAGGAACTGGTCCTGCACTACCAGCCGATTCTGGACCTGCGTAAAGGCAAGGTCACACGACTCGAAGCGCTGGTGCGCTGGCAACACCCGCAACATGGGCTGCTGGCCCCCGAGCGGTTTATCGGCATTGCCGAAAACAACGGCCTGATCGCCGAACTGGACAACTGGGTGCTACGCCAAGCCTGTGCCGACCTGGGCTGGTTGACAGACCAGGGTCATCCGGACCTGATCATGGCCGTCAACTGCTCGGCCTTGAACCTGTCCCGCGACGAACTGGCCGATGAAATCGAATACGCCTTGCGCAGCAGTGGCATCGCCGCCAGCCGCCTGGAACTGGAAGTGACCGAAAACGCCTTGATGGGCAACATCAGCAGCACCCTGATCCTGCTGCGACAAATCCGCGCGCTGGGTGTTGCGCTGTCCATCGACGACTTCGGCACCGGCTACTCTTCCCTCTCCTACCTCAAGCGCCTACCCCTCAACACGCTGAAGATCGACCGCTCGTTTATCCAGGATATTCCCAAATCCACCACCGATATGGAGATTGTCCAGGCGATCATCGGCATGGCCCACACCCTGCACCTGCAAGTCATCACCGAGGGGGTGGAAACCCCGCAACAACTGGAGCTGTTGATCAAACATGGCTGCGATTACGTGCAGGGGTACCTGCTCAGTGCCGCGGTGCCGGCCAGTGAAATCAGCGCGGTGATCATGGCGCTTGACCAGCACCACCCGCTGACACCGTTAAGCCTGGCGGGCGGCAAAGACACATCAGCGGTTGTGCGCCCCATCCGCTGAAGTGCAGAGCACTTGGCAAATCGCCATCATTTTGATTAAAGAACGCCGACGAACGGCCGATTCATGAGAGTCCAGCGTCGCTTTTCCCTATAAACAATAAGGTTAAGACCGCTCGCTGAGGCCTAAACGCACTGTAAAAGTCGCGAACTCTCACTCGGTGATGGCTCTTTGATGCTTTCCAGCCATCCGTCCAGGCACATGGCGCACAATGACTTCTAAAAATAATCCTGTTACTGCGGTATCCGACGTGTTGCTCACAGCTCCTGCGGAAAAGCCCTCAGGCCCAAAGTCATTGAACGGTCAACGTGCGCTGGCCACCCAGCAATACCTGTACTTCACCGAAACCAATACTGATCGCATCCTCGATAACCTCGACGGCCTGCGCGACATGGTGTTCCCGCGCCCGCTCCACCTTGAGGGTGACAGCGAGTTGCGCAGCGAGCAGGAATTTCCCTCGGTGTGCCTGATCGGCCTCGGGCGCTGCGGCTCCAACATTGCCCTGGATGTCGCGGAGCTGGTGTACAACGCCCGCAAGTTCTACTTGAACGAGTTCAGCACCGAAGAAAAGTCCTACGCTGAAAAGGGCTACAGCCCGGCCCAGTGGATCCGCAACAACTTGCGCCTGGGGGCCAACAAGGCCAGTAAACCGGTGTTCCTGGTAGAACCCTTGGTGATGCTCGGCGACCTCGACAAAGACATCGCCGGGCGGATCCGCTTTTCGCGCAAGGGTGAGAAAAGCGGCTTTTTACGCGACTACAGCAAGATGAAAATCATGGACCTGTCGGAAGTCCATGCCGGTGGCGCCGGTAACGCACCGATCCTCGGCCAGTACCTGGCCAAGATCATCCTCAATAAAGACACCCAGCGGTTTTCCAGCCCCGACTGGAAGATGATCCATTCGTACCTGATCGACTCCTGCGGCATCAAAGCCAACCAGTCGCGCCTGTACTTCTCGATTTTCAGCGCCGGTGGCGGTACCGGCTCGGGCATGGCCTCGGAGTTTGGCCTGGCCCAGCAACACTCGTACATGAACAAGACCTTCGACACCAAGCCCGCCGACGAGCACGACAGCAAGAGCGGCCACGCCTTTGTGTTCGAGCCGATCTTCACCAGCGGCATTTGTGTGCTGCCGAATATCTCCGACCACCGCAGTGAAATGTCCGAGGCGCTGCACATCAACGCCGGACGGTTGCTGTGCAAGTACCTGTCGGAGGAATGGGACTTTTCGTACAACTTCGACAATGAAGACAGCAGCGAAGCCAGCGTCAAAGGGCGTATTCGCCCATGGAACGCCATGATGCTGATCTCCAACGACATCATGCGTTACGCCGAAGAAAGTGATGATGGCAACATCCAGAACATTGACGTCAATGCCATGGAAAAACACGCCAACCAGTACATCTCACAGCAGATCTTCAACATTCTGACGGCCCAGGCGGTCACCACCGACTACGACCAGAACTATTTCCGCCGCGCCGGCATCGACATCGGCGAAACCATTCGCCTGGACGCCAACGACCTGTTCATGAGCCTGGCCGGGCCGGTGGCGATTGCCTATGCCGAATCCGTGGTCCCGGAAACCCCGCCGCCGTCGAATGACAAGTTCAAGGTGTTCGAAAAAGAACCGCAGCGCTTGAACATCGACGACCTGTTCTTCCGCTCCATCGACCTGCCCCACTTCAACAAGGTCACCCAGGCCATCGAAGGCATCAGCCTGCTGCCGATCGAGTCCAAGCGCTATCGGGCGTCGCTGGAGCAGTACAAGAATTCCGGCTACGACGCGGCGGCCCTGCATGACCTGCACTTCTTCAAGAACTGCTCGTCGGTAGTGTCCATCGTCTCCCTGCCCAAGGACTACAAGCTGTCCTATATGGACCTGAACCGGCTCAAGACTCACCTCAACAGCCTGTTCCCCAACACCACCCTCAAGCGTTACGCATTGGTAATCGGTGCTTCGGCCAACCTGTCGCTGACCACGCTGATCGCCAAGAGCCCGTGCCTGTCGGATGACTTCCTGACGTTGATCGTGGCCTTTATCAAACGCTGCTTTGCCCGCAACCCGTACCGTTTCGACGAGACCCTGGACAACTCGATCCTGGACTTCATCATCCACGAAGACTTCGACGAGGACCGTATCGACGAGTTGCTCAACGAATTCGAAAACCCGGCAAAGATCCTCGATACCAACTGGTACGCGATCAAGCCGATGTATGAGAAGAAATACCGCGAGCTGATCAATGACAAAGAGAAGTTTGTCTCGATCAACGACATCCGTCTGTCGCGCGATTGCGTGAAGAAGGCGATCAAGTACTTGCGTGAGATCTACCGTCACAGGATTGGCAAGACTAAGGTGATCTCGTTGAATAACCATACGGGCAAGACCGCCTAGACCGAGGCGCGCCCTTCGCGAGCAAGCCTGCTCCCACAGCTGACCGAGTGCCACCCTTGGAATGCGGCCGAATGTGGGAGCGGGCTTGCTCGCGAAAGCGGTCTTACAGGCAACAAACCTCTACAAGTTCGCCACACCAAGAAACAATTCCCCAGGCACTTCGCGGCCCGCAAAACTGTTCCCATGACGTTTACGTCACCCTCGCCTGTGACCTTTCTTCACGGCCAGTTGCCATCATGGTGAAAGCGGTTACTCCGCTACACACTTCTAACCGGGAAAAACACGCATCATTTCGGTGCGCACATTTAATTCGATGCCCTTTCCTGGATCAGAATCCACGGTGAAACCACCACTGCCCACAGGCTCGGATCACGCTCCAGCAAGTCCAATGCCCGCGTCGCAGACACTTCGCCAAGACTCCCCGAGGCCAGCCAGGCGGCCACTTTGTCACGTTTGTCTTCGGCCATGCCCTCGGCGGCCTCGATCAAATCCAGGCCAGCCTCGACCCACAATAGGGCACCCTTGGCGAAGAACGGCTCAAGCTCCTTCCAGGAAATTTCCGCGGTTTCGCCGAGCAGCTTGGCATAGAGGGTGCTAGGTTCTTGCGTCATGGGAACTCACCTGAGGAAAAAATCGGCGCAATGATACCGTCGAGACTTCCCCAGAAAAACCCAGTAGCAATTGAGGCACCGATTGAAAGTGTCAGGAATGCCAAGGATTGCCCGAAACTCTGGCATAAGCCCGCCGCAATTCTGTCTTTTTCTTTCATTTAAGCGACACACCCGGCGTTTGCCCCCAGCTGCCAGCTTTTCAAGCGATCAACCGGCGCTCTACACTGTACCGGTACAGTTGCCAGGCCGCCGCCGGGGGGATATCCGAGATATCTGATCCGGTTCTGCAGCTCACAAGGCCGCTAGAACTATAAAAAATACAACAGTAAGAGTGGAGCACTATGAATAAGGCTACTAAGCAGATTTCCAAACTGTTTGCCGCTATGGTCCTGGCTGGGGTTGCCGGCCATTCGTTCGCAGCTGACACCATCAAGATCGGTATTGCCGGCCCCAAGACCGGCCCTGTGACCCAGTACGGCGACATGCAGTTCATGGGCGCCAAGCAAGCCATCAAGGACATCAACGCCAAAGGCGGTGTCAACGGCAAGATGCTCGAAGCCAAGGAATACGACGACGCTTGCGATCCTAAACAAGCCGTTGCCGTAGCCAACAAAGTGGTCAACGACGGCGTCAAGTTCGTGGTCGGCCACCTCTGCTCCAGCTCCACTCAACCCGCTACCGACATCTACGAAGACGAAGGTGTGATCATGATCACGCCGGCTGCCACCAGCCCGGATATCACCGCCCGTGGCTACAAGCTGATCTTCCGTACCATCGGCCTGGACAGCGCCCAGGGCCCTGCGGCCGGCAACTACATCGCCGACCACGTCAAGCCGAAGGTCGTCGCAGTACTGCACGACAAGCAACAATACGGTGAAGGCATCGCGTCTGCCGTGAAGAAGACCCTGGAAGAAAAAGGCGTGAAAGTCGCCGTCTTCGAAGGCCTGAACGCCGGCGACAAGGACTTCTCCTCGATTATCCAGAAGCTCAAGCAAGCCAACGTCGACTTCGTCTACTACGGCGGCTACCACCCAGAACTGGGCCTGATCCTGCGCCAGTCCCAGGAAAAAGGCCTGAAAGCCAAGTTCATGGGCCCGGAAGGCGTCGGCAACGACTCCATCTCGCAAATCGCCCAGAAAGCCTCCGAAGGCCTGCTGGTCACCCTGCCGAAATCCTTCGACGCCGACCCTGCCAACAAGGCAATCGTCGACGCACTCAAGGCTGACGGCAAAGACCCAAGCGGCCCGTTCGTGTTCCCAGCCTACTCGGCAGTTGAAATCATCGCTGGCGGCATCACTGCCGCGAAAAGCGAAGACACCACCAAAGTGGCCGAGGCCATCCACGCAGGCACCTTCAAGACCCCGACCGGCGACCTGAGCTTCGATGCCAAGGGCGACCTGAAGGACTTCAAGTTCGTGGTCTACGAATGGCACTTCGGTCAACCAAAAACCGAAGTTTCCCCTCAGTAAGCCAGGCGTTACTGGACAACAAGCCCACTGTGCAAGCAGTGGGTTTTGTTTTACGAGGTTTATGGGCCACGCACCCGCGATCCGGGCGCTGGTTCACCTGAAAATCTTAAAACCGTCACCAGCGGTTCGCTGGCAAATGCTTGGTGCAAATGTGCTCACAGAACACAGCACCGGGCTGGAAGATGACTCCACCAGTGAAATGCGTATCGGGTTTTTAGGAGCGCTGTAATGCCTGAGATCTATCATTTTTTCCAACAGCTGGTTAATGGCCTGACCATTGGCAGCACCTATGCCTTGATAGCCATTGGCTACACAATGGTTTACGGCATCATTGGAATGATTAACTTCGCCCACGGCGAGGTGTACATGATTGGTTCCTACGTGGCCTTCATTGCCATTGCCGGGCTGGCCATGATGGGTATCCACTCCCTGCCGCTGTTGATGACTGCCGCGTTCCTTGCGTCAATCGTCGTAACCAGTGCCTACGGCTACAGTATCGAACGCGTTGCGTACCGCCCCTTGCGTGGCAGCAACCGCCTGATCCCGTTGATTTCCGCCATCGGCATGTCGATTTTCCTGCAGAACACCGTATTGCTGTCCCAGGACTCCAAGGACAAGTCCATTCCCAACCTGATCCCGGGGAGCATTTCCTTCGGCCCAGGTGGCGCACAAGAAGTGCTGATTTCCTACATGCAGATCCTGGTCTTTGTCGTCACCCTGGTGGCGATGCTGGGCCTGACCCTGTTCATCTCCCGCTCCCGTCTGGGGCGCGCCTGCCGGGCCTGTGCCGAAGATATCAAGATGGCCAACCTGCTGGGCATCAACACCAACAACATCATCGCCCTGACCTTCGTCATCGGTGCCGCACTGGCCGCTGTCGCCGCCGTGTTGCTGAGCATGCAGTATGGCGTGATCAACCCCAACGCCGGTTTCCTGGTGGGCCTCAAGGCCTTCACTGCGGCGGTCCTGGGCGGCATCGGCAGTATTCCGGGCGCCATGCTCGGTGGGCTGGTGCTGGGTGTGGCCGAAGCCTTTGGGGCCGATATCTTCGGCGACCAGTACAAGGACGTGGTGGCCTTCGGTCTATTGGTTCTGGTGCTGTTATTCCGGCCGACCGGCATCCTGGGCCGTCCGGAGGTTGAGAAAGTATGAGCAGATATCTTAAATCGGCGTTTTTCAGCGCCTTGCTGGTATGGGCCGTGGCCTTTCCGGTACTCGGGCTCAAGTTGAGCATTGTCGGGATCAACCTTGAAGTACACGGCACCGGGCCAGTAACCCTGACCATCATTGCCCTGTGCTCGGTGCTGATGTTCCTGCGGGTGCTGTTCACCCAGCAGGTCGGGGCGCTGCTCAAGTCCAATCGTGGCCCGCTGGTATCGCCCAAGGTCAGCCAGTTCCTGACCCTGCCGCGCACCCAGCGCTACATCATCATCGGCCTGATCGTGGCCGCGTTGATCTGGCCATTCTTCGGCTCCCGAGGTGCGGTGGATATCGCCACCCTGATCCTGATCTACGTGCTGCTGGGCCTGGGCCTGAACATCGTGGTGGGCCTGGCCGGCCTGCTCGACCTGGGGTATGTGGGCTTCTACGCGGTGGGTGCCTACACCTACGCGCTGCTCTCGCATTACCTGGGCTGGAGCTTCTGGATCTGCCTGCCACTGGCGGGCATGGCGGCGGCGACGTTCGGTTTCCTGCTGGGCTTCCCGGTGTTGCGCCTGCGTGGTGACTACCTGGCCATCGTGACCCTGGGTTTTGGTGAGATCATCCGTCTGTTCCTGCGTAACCTCACCGACATCACTGGCGGCCCCAACGGCATCAGCAGCATTCCCAAGCCGACGTTCTTCGGCTTGTCGTTTGACCGCTCCGCTGCAGAAGGCATGCAGACCTTCCACGAGTACTTCGGGATTGCCTACAACCCGGTGAGCAAGGTGGTGTTCCTGTATCTGGTCGCCCTGTTGCTGGCCCTGGCCGCGCTGTTCGTGATCAACCGCCTGCTGCGCATGCCGATCGGGCGTGCCTGGGAAGCATTGCGTGAAGACGAAATCGCCTGCCGTGCGCTGGGCCTGAACCCGACCGTCATCAAGCTCTCGGCCTTCACCCTGGGCGCCGCGTTCGCCGGTTTTGCCGGTAGCTTCTTCGCCGCGCGCCAAGGCCTGGTAACGCCGGAGTCGTTCACCTTCATCGAGTCGGCAATCATCCTCGCCATCGTGGTATTGGGTGGCATGGGCTCGCAGTTGGGCGTGATCCTCGCAGCCATCGTGATGATCCTGTTGCCGGAACTGATGCGTGAGTTCAGCGAATACCGCATGTTGATGTTCGGCGCCATGATGGTGCTGATGATGATCTGGCGCCCTCAAGGCTTGCTGCCCATGCAACGTCCACATATGGAGCTGCGCAAATGAGCCGCGAGATCCTGAAAGTCGAAAACCTGAGCATGCGCTTCGGCGGCCTGCTGGCGGTCAATGGCGTGGCCCTGACCGTGAAAGAGAAGCAGGTTGTAGCGCTGATCGGCCCCAACGGCGCCGGCAAGACCACGGTGTTCAACTGCCTGACCGGCTTCTACAAGCCGGCCGGTGGCAGCATCCTGCTGGACGGCCAGCCGATCCAGGGCCTGGCCGGTCACGAGATCGCTCGCAAGGGCGTAGTGCGGACCTTCCAGAACGTGCGGTTGTTCAAGGACATGACAGCAGTGGAAAACCTGCTGATCGCCCAGCACCGCCACCTGAACACCAACTTCTTCGCGGGCCTGTTCAAGACCCCGGCGTTCCGCAAGAGCGAGCGCGAGGCCATGGAGTACGCCGCGTACTGGCTGGACAAGGTCAACCTCACCGAGTTTGCCAACCGGCCGGCCGGCACCCTGGCCTATGGTCAGCAACGTCGCCTGGAAATCGCCCGCTGCATGATGACCCGCCCGCGGATCCTCATGCTCGACGAACCGGCTGCGGGTCTCAACCCCAAGGAAACCGAAGACCTCAAGGCGTTGATCGGTGTGCTGCGTGAAGAAAACAACGCCACCGTACTGCTGATCGAACACGACATGAAACTGGTCATGAGCATTTCCGACCATATCGTCGTGATCAACCAGGGTACGCCGTTGGCCAACGGGACGCCGGAGCAGATCCGCGACAACCCGCAAGTGATCAAAGCCTATTTGGGGGAAGCGTAAATGCTGCAATTCGAAAACGTTTCCACTTTCTACGGCAAGATCCAGGCCCTGCACGACGTCAACGTGGAAGTGCGCCAGGGCGAAATCGTCACCCTGATCGGCGCCAACGGTGCCGGCAAATCCACCTTGCTGATGACCTTGTGCGGTTCGCCCCAGGCTCACAGCGGCAGCATCCGCTACATGGGTGAGGAACTGGTGGGCCAGCATTCAGCGGCGATCATGCGCAAAAGCATTGCCGTGGTCCCGGAAGGCCGTCGGGTGTTTGCCCGCCTGACCGTGGAAGAAAACCTGGCCATGGGTGGGTTCTTTACCGACAAGGGCGACTACCAGGAGCAGATGGACAAGGTGCTGCACCTGTTCCCTCGGCTCAAGGAGCGTTTCAGCCAGCGCGGCGGCACCATGTCTGGTGGCGAACAGCAAATGCTTGCCATCGGCCGTGCGCTGATGAGCAAACCCAAGCTGCTGTTGTTGGACGAACCCTCCCTGGGCCTGGCCCCGATCATCATCCAGCAGATCTTCGACATCATCGAGCAACTGCGCAAGGACGGTGTGACGGTGTTTTTGGTGGAGCAAAACGCCAACCAGGCATTGAAGATTGCCGACCGCGCCTATGTGCTGGAAAACGGCCGGGTGGTGATGCAGGGCAGCGGCGAACAACTGCTGACCGATCCGAAAGTGCGCGAGGCTTACCTGGGCGGCTAAAAACGGTTGCTGGATAAACCGGGTCTAACTGTGGGCGGGCTTGTGTGGGAGCGGGCTTGCTCGCGATGGCGGTGGGTCAGTTAATAAATATTTGACTGACCCACCGCCATCGCGAGCAAGCCCGCTCCCACATTTGCTTTTTGTGCTCCGATAAACTTGCGTTGTTTTAAATTTTCTTCGATCCCCTTGTAACGATCTCCTCCCCCCTTTCTCTAGTGGGGTAAGCAAGCAAAAACGCTTCCTTACCTACCTCACTGCTGGAGAAACACCATGACCACCCGTTCACTGTCCGCCGCCACCCTCGTCCTGGCCCTGGGTTCTGCCTTGAGCCTGAGCACCTTGACCACTGTTGCCCATGCTGACGACGCGAAGATGGAAAAATGCTTTGGCGTCGCCCTCAAAGGCAAGAACGACTGCGCCGCAGGCGCCGGCACCACCTGTGCGGGCACCTCGAAAACCGACTACCAGGCCAACGCCTGGAATCTGGTCCCTGAAGGCACCTGCGTGAAGATGGAAAGCAAAACCTCGCCGACCGGTTTTGGCCAATTGGAAGCCTTCAAGGCCAAGTCCTGAATCCCCCGCCTGAGTACTGACGATGACGTTTTCATCCCTGCCTGATGTCGCCCAGGCTCAGGCGCCCGGCCTTCCGCGCCGGGCTGGGCTGGGACTCAAGAGTGAGCACTTGGCAGAAGTGCTCGCGACCCTGCCCGATATTGGTTTTTTTGAAGTCCACGCCGAAAACTACATGGTGGCCGGCGGGCCTTTTCATCACTACCTGGGATTGATCCGCGAACAGTACCCACTGTCGCTGCACGGCGTTGGCCTGTCCATCGGCGGCGAAGGCCCGCTGAACCAGGACCACCTTGCACGCCTGGCGGTACTGATAGAACGCTATCAGCCCCAATCCTTTTCCGAACACCTGGCCTGGTCCAGCCACGGCCCGGTGTTTCTCAACGATCTGCTGCCCCTGGCCTATGACGACGCGGCCCTCAAGCGGGTGTGCGAGCACATTGACCAGGTACAAACCACCCTCAAGCGGCGAATGCTGCTGGAGAACCCGTCGACCTACCTGCAGTTCCAACGCTCCACCCTGGATGAAACCGACTTCATCAGCGAAGTCATCCGGCGCACCGGCTGCGGTTTGCTGCTGGACGTGAACAATGTGTACGTGTCCTGCATCAATCATCAGCAGGATCCATTGGCTTACCTTGACGCCTTGCCATTGCACGCGGTGGGTGAAATTCATCTGGCAGGCTTTGCCGAAGACTCCGACAGCCTCGGTGACCGCCTGCTGATTGATGATCACGGTGCGCCCATCGACAACGCCGTATGGCACCTGTATCAGCAGGCACTGCAACGGGTCGGGCCGGTGGCCACGCTGATTGAGCGTGACAACGATGTACCGGCATTACACGTATTACAGGCTGAGGTCCAGCAAGCTGACCGGCACCTGCTGGCCGTGGCGGTGCACTCATGAATCTGCAGGAGGATTTTGCCAAGGCTCTCCTGGCGCCAGACCAGCCCTGCCCCGATGGCCTGTTCAGCAACAATGGCGCCGATCCCGCCAGTCGTTTTGCGGTGTACCGCAACAACGTCCACAGTTCGTTGATCAACGCCCTGCTCGACAGCTACCCCGTGACCCGGCAACTGGTGGGCGATGGGTTTTTCCGGGCCATGGCCGGGCTGTACGTCCAGGCGTATCCGCCCACCAGCCCACTGCTCAACGAGTACGGCAGTGACTTGGCCGACTTTATCCAGGGGTTCGCCCCCGCCGCCACTGTGCCGTACCTGGCCGACATCGCCCGGCTGGAGCGCTTGCGGGTCAATGCGTATCACGCCGCCGACACCCCTGTCGCTGACCCAGAGGCCGTCATCAATCAACTGCAACAACTCCCCAGCCTGGGCAGCGTAAGCCTGCAATTGCATCCATCCGTTGCCACCCTGCAATCGAACTATGCCGTGGTGGCGTTATGGGCCGCGCATCAAACCACCGATAGCGTCGCCAGCCTTGATCCATGGCATGGGCAAAGTGCGCTGGTCCTGCGCAACGGCCTGGAAGTCGAAGTGTTCTGCATCGACGCCGGTTGCGTGACGTTTATCAACAGCCTGAACAACGCCTGGCCTCTGGAAATGGCGGTGGCGTATGCCCTGGATGCGTCCAGCGAATTTGACCTGCACCAATGCCTGGGGCTGCTGATCAGCCACCGCGCCATCACCCATATCAAGGTACAACCATGAACACTACCGCCCCGAGTCTGATTGCACGCGTCATTCAAACCTTCGAGAAAATCCCCTACAGCCTGATTGCCCTTGTCGCACGCTTTTCCATTGCGGCGGTGTTCTGGAAGTCCGGCCAGACCAAAGTCCAGGGGTTTGCTGTCGATCTGGTAGACGGCACCTTCGAACTCGGCGTACCCCACCTGGCCAACTCCACCGTGCCGTTGTTTCAAAGTGAATACCGGATACCGTTTGTGCCTGCAGAAGTGGCCGCGTACCTGGCCACGTTCGCCGAGCATTTTTTCCCGATCCTGATTTTGCTGGGGCTTGCCACGCGTTTTTCAGCCCTGGCACTACTGGGCATGACGCTGGTGATTCAGCTGTTTGTCTACCCCGACGCGTACCCGACCCACGGCACCTGGATCGCTTTGCTACTGGTGTTGATGGCCAAGGGGCCAGGACGGGTATCGATTGATCACTGGATTGCCCGGCGCTGGCGCTAAAGCCGGTCCAGTGCCTCACCGTTGCGCTTGAACCAGCCCACTAGGTAATCGGCCAGCACCTGGGTACGACGTGGTAGCCCGCCCTGATACGGATGGACCAGGTACATCGGCATGCTGCGGGTCTGATAATCACGCAGGAGCCAACGAAGCCGGCCGTCAGCCAATTCCATCTGCAACAGATAGGATGGCAGCCGGGCAATACCGGCGCCCACCAGCGCAGCCTTTTTCAGCAGGTTGTAGTGGTTGGAGGCAAAGGTGCCATCCACCCGCACCCGCAACAACTCGTGCTGCTGGTGATACAACCACTCCTCACGCCCACTGTAGTGGCTGTTGAGCAAGCAACGGTGGCCAACCAGGTCGGCCGGCGTCAGCGGTTCACCGTATTGCTCCAGATAGGCCGGGCTGGCACAGGTCATTTCATGCCAGGCCAACAGTGGCTTGGCAACCAGGCGCTCATCGTTGGCCACCTCTGAGCGCACCGCCAGGTCAAAACCGTCCCGGGCCAGGTCGCGATAGCTGTTGTTGAGATCCAACTCGATCTGCACCTGCGGATACCGCCTGGAAAAATCCAGCAACAGGCCATCGAAAAAAGTCTCACCCAAGGACACCGGAACCGTCATACGCACAGGCCCGGCCAAATCGTCCTTGAGTCGCGCCAATGCCTGTCGGGCACGCTCGACCTGAATCACCAGCCCCTGCGCCTGGGGCAATAGCGCTGCACCTGCGGCCGTCAGGCTGAGTCGCCGGGTCGTGCGGTGCAACAACACCACCGAAAACTGCGCCTCCAACTGGCTGATACGCTTGGACAACTGGCCCTTGCTGCAGCCCAGTTGCTGGGCTGCCAAGGTAAAGCTGCCGGCTTCGATCAACACCGCAAACGCCGCCAGATCATCCATTTCGCTCATGGATTGTTTCCATTTGAAAACCAAAGGTTGCCTATTAGTGCGCTTATCCGCAGAAAAAACCACTCTAGACTCAAGGCTCATCTGAGTATCTGGAGGAACGACACCATGAAAATCCTGTTGATTGGCGCCAGCGGCACCATCGGTTCTGCGGTCAAGACCGAGCTGTCCCAACGCCATGAAGTGATCACTATTGGCCGCAAGAGTGGCGACTTTCAGGTCGATATCAGCGACAGCGCGTCGATCCGCCAACTGTTTGCGCAAACCGGCAAGTTCGATGCCCTGGTGTGCGCCGCCGGCAGCGTCAACTTCGTGCCCCTGGGCGAAATGGACGCCAGCCACTTCGACCTCGGCCTGCAAGACAAGCTGATGGGCCAGGTCAACCTGCTGCTGATAGGCCGCGAGTTCGCCAACGACGGTGCGTCGTTCACTTTCACCAGCGGCATCCTCAATCGCGATCCGATCCGCACCGGCGCCTCTGCCGCGCTGGTCAATGGCGCCATAGACGCCTTCGTGAAGGCTGCAGCGATAGAGTTGCCACGGGGTCTGCGCATCAACTCGGTCAGCCCGAACGTGCTGGTTGAAGCCATGGGTAGCTATGCCCCTTATTTCAGGGGTTTTAAGCCGGTTCCTGCGGCGGATGTGGCATTGTCCTACGCAAAAAGCGTTGAAGGTTTACAGACAGGGCAGACTTACATCGTTGGATGAATTCAACCTGTATTCCAGGCTTGTGATGCAGCGCCAGCCTGCGTAACGTGGCGGCACTTATCAGGAGACCCGATAATGCTTGCCGCCCGTATCCTTGCTCTGTTTGCCCTGCTGCCCCTGTTCGCCGCCTGCCAGGTGTTTGAAAACGATCCGGAGACGTCCTCCACTGCGGGCCTGACTCGCATGCAGGGCGAGTTGACGGCCATCGGCGACAAGTTGCTGTTCCAGCCCTGCCATGATCAGCGCAACTACGTGGTCAGCGATACCGGCGGCACCAGCATCCTCCAGGAAGCAGCGTCCCTGGCCGGCCAGCAAGGGGCGTTGTTTGCCGACTTGCGCGGCAAGTTCTCCGGGGTCGCCAGCGGTACCCAGGGCCAGGTTGACCTGCAACAGTTGTACCGCGTCGAACGCTCGACCTCAGCCTGTGACGACCCGGACTTCAAGCGCATGATCCTGCGCGCCAACGGGCATAAGCCAGCCTGGGCACTGAATGTGACCAACAAGGGCATGGTCCTGCAACGCGAAGGCCAGCCACCGTTGCCGGTGCCTTATGTGGAAGAGCAACTGGGTGATGGCCGCTTCAACCTCACCACCGAAGCCAACGGCCAGCAAATTGAATTGTGGGTCGCGCCCCAGCGCTGCATCGACAGCGTCAGCGGCAGCCTGCAACACATGAGCGCCGAACTTCGGATCAACGGTCAGGTACAGCGTGGCTGCGCGGCATTTGGTGGCTCACGGGACGACTGATTCGACCCTGCGCTGTTTTAGCATGACGGGAAAGCGCCGTTGGGGCTTATAATCGCCGGTTTGCAAAACCGCCGGCCCTACCAAACGCCGCATATCGGATCCTGTCATGCTACGAATCACCGAACTCAAGCTGCCCATCGACCATCCCGAAGAAGACCTGCGGCCTGCCATCGTGCAGCGCCTGGGCATCGCCAGTGATGATCTGCTCGATTTCACCCTGTTCAAACGCAGCTACGACGCGCGCAAGAAATCGTCGGAGCTGTGCTTCATCTACACCGTCGACCTTGAGGTCAAGGGTGAAGCCGCCCTGCTGCTCAAGTTCGCCGACGACCGCAATATCAATGCCGCGCCCGATGTCAGCTACAAGGTCGTGGGCCAGGCGCCGGCAGGCCTGAGCGAGCGGCCCATCGTTGTCGGTTTCGGCCCTTGCGGGATCTTTGCCGGGTTGTTGCTGGCGCAGATGGGTTTCAAGCCGATCATCCTCGAACGCGGCCGCGAAGTGCGCCAGCGCACCAAGGACACCTGGGGCCTGTGGCGCAAAAGCGTACTCAATCCCGAGTCCAACGTGCAGTTCGGCGAGGGTGGCGCCGGGACCTTTTCCGACGGCAAGCTCTACAGCCAGATCAAGGACCCGAAATTCCACGGGCGCAAGGTCTTGCATGAGTTCGTCAAGGCCGGCGCGCCAGATGAGATCCTCTACGTCAGCAAACCGCACATCGGCACCTTCCGCCTGACCGGCGTGGTGGAAAACATGCGCCAGCAGATCATCGCCCTGGGCGGTGAGGTGCGTTTCGAACAGCGGGTCACCGACGTGCTGATCGAAGATGGCCAGTTGAATGGCGTGGTGGTCGATAGTGGCGAGCAGATCCTCTCCAAGCACGTGATCCTTGCCCTCGGCCACAGCGCCCGCGACACCTTCCGCATGCTCCACGGTCGTGGCGTGTACATGGAAGCCAAGCCGTTTTCGGTGGGTTTTCGCATCGAACACCCACAATCGCTGATCGACGCCGCACGCCTGGGCAAGTATGCCGGGCACCCGAAACTGGGCGCGGCCGACTACAAGTTGGTGCACCACGCCAAGAACGGCCGTTCGGTGTACAGCTTTTGCATGTGCCCGGGCGGTACGGTGGTGGCAGCCACCTCCGAGCCGAATCGGGTCGTGACCAATGGCATGAGCCAGTACTCGCGTAACGAACGCAATGCCAACTCCGGGATCGTGGTCGGCATCACCCCGGAAGTGGACTATCCGGGCGGCCCGCTGGCCGGGATCGAGTTGCAGGAGCGCCTGGAATCCCACGCATTCATCCTTGGCGGCAGCAACTACGAAGCACCGGCGCAACTGGTCGGTGATTTCATCGCCGGCAAGCCGTCCACCGCCATTGGCACTGTGGAACCGTCCTACAAGCCAGGTGTAGCACTCGGTGATTTGGCCCTGGCGTTGCCAGACTTCGCCATCGAGGCCATCCGCGAAGCGCTGCCGGCCTTTGAGAAGCAGATCAAGGGCTACTCGCTGCATGACGCAGTACTGACCGGGATCGAGACTCGCACCTCGTCGCCGCTGCGGATCACCCGCGACGCGTCGATGCAGAGTTTGAATGTCAAAGGCCTGTTCCCGGCTGGTGAAGGCGCCGGTTATGCCGGTGGGATCTTGTCGGCAGGCGTTGACGGGATTCGGATTGCTGAAGCCGTGGCGCGCAACATCCTCGGTATCGAGGCCTGACAGTTCACTCGTAAACGACCCCTCTCTATTGTGGGAGCCGGGCTTGCCCGACTCCCACAATGGTTTCCATACACAGGAAATTTTAGATATTGGCGCGCAGGATGCTGTCCGGCAACGGCTCGCCCCGTTCGACAGTGGCAGCCACCGCGTCAATCAACACTTCCAGCTCATACCCTTGCCCGATCAACCACGCATCGTCGTAATAGGTTGTGGCATAACGCTCGCCCCCATCACACAGAATCGCCACGATAGACCCCGACTCCCCCGCCGCCTGCATCTGCTGCGCGGCAATCAATGCGCCAATCAGGTTGGTGCCGCTGGACCCCCCGACCCGCCGTCCCAAGCGTTGCGCCAGATAATGCATGGCCGCCAGCGACAAGGCATCTGGCACCTTGACCATCGCATCGATCACCTTGGGCAAGAACGATGCCTCTACTCGTGGCCGGCCGATGCCCTCGATCCGCGAACCGCAGTCCAGGCGCAAGCTGGCATCACCGCTCTGGTAGTACTCAAAAAACACTGAACGCTCGGCGTCGGCACACAACACCCGGGTGCAATGCTGGCGATAACGCACATAACGCCCCAGGGTTGCGGTGGTACCGCCGGTACCCGGGCTGGAAATCAGCCAGCTCGGCTCGGGATGCCGTTCGAAGCGCAACTGCTGGAAGATCGATTCGGCAATATTGTTGTTCGCCCGCCAGTCGGTGGCCCGTTCGGCGTAGGTGAACTGGTCCATGAAGTGCCCGCCACTTTCCTGCGCCAGGCGTTCGGATTCGGCGTAGATCTGCGTGGGATCCTGCACCAGGTGGCTCTTGCCGCCGTAAAAGGCGATCTGCGCAATCTTTTCCTGGGAGGTGGTGGCCGGCATCACCGCAATGAACGGCAGGCCCAACAAGCGCGCGAAGTACGCCTCGGAGATCGCCGTCGAACCGCTGGAAGCTTCGATCACTGGCGCGCCCGGTTTGAGCCAGCCATTGCACAGGGCATACAGGAACAAGGAACGGGCCAGCCGGTGCTTCAGGCTCCCGGTGGGATGGCTGGACTCATCCTTGAAATACAACTCGATTCCCGGCAAGCCCGGCAACGGTAGTGGGATCAGGTGGGTGTCGGCGCTGCGCTGGAAGTCCGCTTCAATAATGCGGATGGCCTCTCGGGCCCACGGACGGTGGTCGTTCATGCTCAAGTTCCATTAAGTTTTCAGGCTTGATCTTAGGGTGTTTCCTACACTGCACACAGATACAGTCATGACTCAATTCGATACATAATTGCCAGGCGTTGACGCAATCCATACAACGGCGCTTTTATATAACAAAAAAGAATATAACTTTTGTTTTAACAACTAACAGTACGGGTTAGGGTACGCCCCTATTGAACTTTGATTGGAGAGCATCCCTTGCCTCTGCGTAGCACGTTTACCCGTTTCTTCCAGCTCGAAGCGGCCAGTGGTCTGTTACTGATCGCTGCAGCCGCCTTGGCCCTGATCATCAACAATTCGCCGCTGTCCTCGTTCTATAACAGCTTTCTTGAAGTGCCCGTCGCCGTCCAGATCGGCGCCCTGCAAATCGCCAAGCCCTCGCTGCTGTGGATCAATGATGGCCTGATGGCCCTGTTCTTCCTGCTGATCGGCCTGGAGGTCAAGCGCGAGTTGCTCGACGGCCACCTGTCCAAACCTTCCCAGGTCGTGCTGCCAGGCGCTGCGGCCATTGGCGGCATGGTGGTGCCGGCGCTGATCTACTGGGCACTGAACAAGGATAACCCGGCCGCCCTGGGCGGCTGGGCCATCCCGATGGCCACCGATATCGCCTTTGCCCTCGGGGTATTGGCGCTGCTGGGCAAGCGTGTGCCGGTGTCGCTGAAGCTGTTCTTGATGACCCTGGCGATCATCGATGACCTGGGTGCCATCATCGTCATCGCGATTTTCTACTCCGGCGACCTGTCCACCGCGTCGCTGGCAGGCGCCGGCGCCTGTCTTGTCGCCTTGATCGCCATGAACCGCCTGGGGGTGGTGAAGCTCGGGCCGTATCTGATCATCGGCCTGATCCTGTGGGTCTGCGTACTCAAGAGTGGTGTTCACGCGACCCTGGCTGGCGTCACCCTGGCGTTCTGCATTCCGCTGCGCACCAAGAACGCCGAGCCGTCGCCCCTGCTGGGCCTGGAACATGCCCTGCATCCCTGGGTGGCGTACGGCATCCTGCCACTGTTCGCCTTTGCCAACGCCGGCGTATCCCTGACCGGCGTCAACCTGGAGAGCTTCACCCATCATGTGCCAATGGGTATCGCCGCTGGCCTGCTGGTGGGTAAGACCGTCGGCGTGTTTGGCCTGACCTGGCTTGCGGTGAAAACCGGCCTTGCGGCCCTGCCGACCGGCGCCAATTGGGGCCAGGTCATGGGCGTGGCCATCCTGTGTGGCATTGGCTTTACCATGAGTCTGTTTGTCGGCTCGCTGGCGTTCCTGCCGGGCAGTAGCGAATACGCCGGGATGGACCGGATGGGCATTCTCACCGGCTCGATCCTTGCGGCACTGATTGGTTATGCCGTGACGGCGATGGCCAGTCGCAAACAGGCGACGGTCAACGCGTAACGCGCTCTGTTCACCTGAGCGCGCAATAAAAAAACCCGCCCGGTCACCCGGTCGGGGTTTTTCTTTTACCGCCTGCCAACCCTTAACGGGTAACGCGGCTGGTCCCATCAACGGTCATGATGCGCACGCGGTCGCCGATGCGGAAGATTTCGTTTTCCTGCACAGCCTGGACGTAGGCGCGCATGCTGCCGTCGTCTTCGCGCACGGTGATTTCAACACCCTGGGTGCGAGTCAGGCCTTCTTCGGTGGCCGAGCCCAGCAGGCCGCCAGCCACGGCACCGATAACGGCTGTCACGATGCTGCCACGACCGCCACCGATGGCACTACCGCCCACACCACCGATAACTGCACCCGCTGCACCACCGATTGGGGTCTTGGTGCCTTCGATCTTGACCGGACGCAGGGACTCGATGGTGCCCATGCGTACGCTCTGTACGCGACGGGCTTCGTCACGGGAGTACGAGTCGCCGGTCAGGCTGGAGGCGCAGCCACCCAGCAGCAACGACATGGTGGTAAAGCAGGCAACCAGCAGAACAGACTTACGCATAGCATCAACTCCAAAGGACATATCTTTATTAGACTCCGCTGCTTGACGCCTGTCACGACACGGCCCGGAGAAAATTGCTTTCATTCAGCCCCAGTACAGACAGGCTGTATCGCGAAAATCGACGAACGGTAGCACCTGCCCCCAGACAAGGAATTTCATGGACTACTTCATTATTGTAGCGACTACCGCCGCCGGCCTGTATTTCCACTGGTGGCTGTACCGGCGGATCAAGCGCTGGATAGACCGCGACCTTGCGTTGTCCCTGGCAGGAGACGATCAGCGCAAGCGCATCTTTATGCTGCAACAGTTGGACCGCGCCAAGGCGGAGAAGGTCAAGCGTAAGGATTTGCCGCAGTGGCTGCAGGATGCAGCCCGGCAATATGTGGTCAAAGCCACAGAGTAGAAACTTCTTAGTGAAGGACGTGTAGGAGTCCGCTTGCCGGCGCCTACACGTGTGATGTCTTCAGGGCGCCAGTCGCTCGCGGGTCCAGTTGGCCCCCTGCAAACGATAGTTCAAGCGATCATGCAAACGGCTGGTCCTGCCCTGCCAGAACTCGATGCGCTCCGGTAGCAGGCGATAGCCGCCCCAATGCTCAGGGCAATCCGGCTGGGTATCGCTGAAGCGTTGCTCGGTGGCCTTGAGCAGGTCCTGCAACTCTTCGCGATCCCGAATCACCCGGCTCTGGGGAGATGCCCAGGCACCAATCCGGCTGCCCAGCGGACGCACCTGATAGTAGGCGTCCGACTCCTGGGGCGTGACCTTGACCACCCGCCCCTCGATGCGCACCTGGCGCTCCAGGGTCGGCCAGAAGAACGTCATGGCAGCAAAGGGGCGTGCCGCCAATTGCTCACCCTTGGCGCTCTGGTAGTTGGTAAAGAAGGTAAAACCCTGGGCGTCCAGGCCCTTGAGCAGCAAGATACGGCAGTGCGGACGGCCCTCCTTGTCCACGGTCGCCAGGGTCATGGCGTTGGCCTCCACCGGCGGTTGCTCGGTCTTGACCGCATCGGCGAACCACTGGTGGAACAAGGCAAACGGCTCGTCCGGGGCCTGGGCCTCGCTCAAACCGTCCCGTGTGTAGTCACGGCGCATATCAGCCAGTGTCTGGGTCATGCGGCTTTATCCTTCTTGCTCAACTGCTCAGTTTTTCGCCTGGTCGTTTGCCGCTACTTTTTTCGCAGGTGCTGCAGCCTTGGCGGCAACCGGCTTTTTCGCGGCGGGCTTGGCGGCCGTTTTTTTCGCGGTGGGCTTGGCGGCAGCCTTCTTGGCAGGTGCTTTCTTGGCAGCAGCGGCTTTCTTGGCGACCGGCGCTGGGGCAACTACGTCCTGTACCGCAACCAGTTCAGGCTTCGGCGGGTTTGGCGAGTTGTACTTGCTCAGCAGTGCCAGCATGGTGGTGCGCTGGGTGAACATGATTTCCATGCGACGGTTCAAGGCGCGGCCCTGGGTACTGTCGTTGGCGGCGCGAGGCATCAGGTCACCCATGCCACGCAACATCAGGCGATCCTGCTTCAAGCCACTGAGGCTGAAGATCGACGCAATGGACTGGGCACGTTCCTTGGTCAGGGGCTGGTTTTGTACGGTGTCGATGTGGCCCAGTACCAGCACGGCGGTCTTGGGATCGCTTTCAACGGCCTTGGCTACACGGGTGAACGGACCCAGGGTCACTGGCAGCAGCATCGCCGGGCGTTTCGGGTTATAGGAACCATCGACCGGGGCAATCACCACCAACACGTTATCGCGACGTTCCAGTTGCAGGTTGCTGTCCTTGATCGCAGCCCGCAGGCGCGGCTCGTAGTCGTCCAGCCAGGCTTGGGTGATTTTCGGATCTGGCATCGGGATGTTGGTCACATCGACTTTGCTCAGGGGTTTTGGCTTGCTTTCGAACGGCCACCACCATTTGGTGTCGGTTTCAGTCTTGGCGACGACCGGGGCAGTCGTCGGGGCAGGTGTGGCCGCCTTCAGATCAGCCTTGAGGTCAGCCTTTGCATCAGCCGCCTTGGCATCGGTTTTGGCAGTAACATCCTTGGCCGCCGACTTGTCGAACCCGAATGCCCACCAATGCTCGCCAGACGCATCATTTTGTGGAGTTTGTGCACAGCCAGTAAGAGTGAGGCAGAGCGCCAGTGCCAAGGACTTGTTCGATAACATGAGATATCCACAAAATGAGAAAATACAGGGGTCTGAATGACCCGTTAAACAGACGCTTCACGAAGTTTAAAGTAACAATACTTTTCCAGCGCCTTTTGTAGGTGCCTTTTTAACAAAAAAACACCAGACAGCAAGCTATTTACAGACAACCGGCCAATATTCTTACCAACTTTTGCGCACGTGGGTCCATAAGTACATACGGCCCCAGAGTATTGGTCACAAAACCAAATGCTACATCATGTTCCGGATCGGCAAATCCCACCGAGCCTCCGGCCCCAGGATGCCCAAATGCACGTGGACCAAGGCCAAACGTTGCATTGGGTACGCCAGGCTGATCCAACATGCAGCCCAGGCCAAAGCGGGTTTGCGTTAATAAGGTTTTATCCGGCCCGATACTGTGCTCACGGGTCAATTGTTCAAGCATATCGGCTTCCAACAAACTTCCGTCCAACAAACCACTATAAAAGCCGGCCAAACTGCGCGCATTGCCATGCCCATTTGCCGCAGGCTGCTGCATACGACGCCACTCGGGTTTGTTAGTGCTGGTTAGTATAGAAGGCGGATTGGTAAACGCCCGGGTGCTCATTGCCGCGGGTTCTCGCAGGGTGACCTGCAACAAGCGCTGGGCTGCCTCATCGCCCATATTGCCTTTGCTCCTGGCAATGTGGGCTACACGATAAAACTCTTCGTCCGCCAACCCGACATGAAAGTCCAGGCCCAGCGGCCGGGCAACCCGGGCCACAATCGACTCTCCCGGCCCCCGCCCATCGGCGCGGCGCAGCAGTTCACCGACCAGCCAGCCATAGGTGATGGCGGCGTAACCATGGCCTTCACCGGGCGTCCACCAAGGGGCCTCGGCAGCCAGGGCCGCCGTCATCAAGGGCCAGTCATACAGGGCCTCGGCGGGCAATGTTTCGCGCAGCGCTGGCAACCCGGCCTGATGGCACAGCAGTTGGCGCAGGGTAATGTTTTCCTTGCCGGCAGCGGCAAACTCCGGCCAGTCGTTGGCAACCGGGGCGTCCAACTGCAATTTACCTTCGGCAACCAGTTGCAGAGCGGCAACGGCGGTGAATGTCTTGGTGCAGGAGAACAAGTTGGCGATGGTGTCGCTGTGCCACGCCTCGGCACCATCCTTGTCGGCAGTGCCGGCCCACAGATCGAGGACGGTTTCGCCGCCAATCTGCACACACAGCGCCGCGCCGCGCTCCTGAGGGTCGTCAAACAGTGCGGCGAAGGCTTCACGCACCGCTTCGAATTGAAGCTCGTAATGACCCTGAATCTGCACCTGCATCCCCCTCGGAAAAGACCTACGTAAAGTGGCGCCCATTGTTCCAGTCATTACTGGGTTTGGGAACCCGCTGCAGCCTTGGCTTTTTCGGCTTCCCGGCCCAGTTGCCGGATCGCCGCCAGGTTGCTTTTACGCACACTCTCGACGAAGCCCTGGAACGGCACGTCGGTGATTCCCACCAGGCCGAAGTGACCATTTTCACCATCCAGCAAACGCCCGGTCACCGGCTGGTCGAGGTACTGGAACCAGTGCACGCCGACAATCGACGGCTCGGCCATGGCCTGCTTGAGGAAGGTCGCATAGGCCGGGCCGCGCAACTCTTCCCTGGCCAATTGCGTCACACCGCCCCAGAACGGACCACGGTCGACCGAGCCAACGTTGAACTCGGTGATCAACACCGGTTTGTCCAGTGCGCGCAAGGCCGCAAAGTCGTAGCCGTCCTGAGGGGCCAGGGTGTACATATTGAAGCTCAACACATCGCAATATTGGGCGCAGGACGCCACGGCCTCCGGGGTACTGACCGCATAGCGTCCCCCCAGCAGCAACTGGTTGGGCGCATGCCATTTCAGCGCATCGGAGATGGTCTTGAAGTAGGTGTCGGCGAAGGTTTTCTGGAAATACTGGAAATCGGCCTCGATTTCCGGGTGCTCGGCGTTCGGAACCGGCGGTTCGAAACCGGGATCTTCCATCAATTCCCAGCCAGCCAGGTGGATGCCCCAGGCTTTGGAAAGGCCCTCTTCGTTGCGGTACTTGTCGCGCAGTTGCTTGAGGAACGCACGCTTGGCCGGGACATCCGTGGTCATGCGCAGGGTGCCGTAGGCCAAGGCGTAGCGGGATTTCGCATCGTCGCCGGGACCGGCCCACGCCAGCTCGTTATCGGCAAAGAAGCCGATCAACCAGGGGTCGTCGCGATGGTCACGGGTGGCGATCGCCACAGCCCGCTCGGTGGCCATGGCAAAGCGCGGGTCGAAGGGGTCGGGCATGCCGCCCCACCAATCGATACCGGTGCTGATGCTGGTGTAGTCGCCAATGATCGACAGGGGCATGGTGTAAGGCACGCGATCAGCATCACCCAATTGCGGGGCGCTCCAGTTGCCGACCGTGTTGAAACCCCAGGCTTGCAGGCGGTCCAGGGTGTGGCCGAGCCAGCGAGCCTGGTCGAAACCTTCGGTGCCACCTTCGGTGCCATAAGTACGTTGCAGGTTGGCACCGTAGAAATCGTACCAGCGCCCCACATTGAAGCCGCGCCCAGCATCGGCACCATTGCCGCCACGGTTGTCGCCGCTGCCGTAATACTTGTCGAAGGGCTCACCCGCCTTGGGCAGTGCGCCAAACATCCATTCGCGCCCCGCGACGTAAGTCTGGCTGTTGTCCGGGGTCACGGTGTTGACACCCAGGGAGTAGAACGGATGCCCCAGCGGTGTCACCAGGTACCAGCGCCCATCACGCTTCTGGGTGCGGAAGAAACCGCTGGCCTCAAAGGCCGGGCCCTTGGTGCTGCCGCCAAACTTGTCCAGGGCGGCCTTGTCATGTTCCGCAAGCCAGCCCTTGAGCTGTAGCTGCTCCTTGGCGGCAGCGGCTTTCAACTGCTCGTCGCTGCTGACTTTTTCCGGCCAGCGCGCACGGTTGGACTGCCCATAGGCATCGACCAGCTCACTGTAGGCGGCCTTGAGCACCGGTTCGCTGTCCTGCACGCCAAAGCGTTCCAGCAGGATGCTTTGCGCTGCAACCGGCTTGATCATCGACAGGGTGACCGAAACCACCTGGCTGCGATCGATTTCACCCGCACTGCCGGCCAGCATCACGCGCTGACCGTCCACGGTGACCGGCATCGGCGGCCCGGCCTTCATGCCCTGGCTCAAGGGCGAGTTGGCTTGCAGCGGCACCAGCAGGGTTTGCGCAGGCCCCGCTGGCAAATCAATACGACTGACCAGAGTCTTGCCGTCGCTGCTCTGCACCTTGACGTACAACGTCAGCGCCCAGTCCATCGCGCTCTGGATACGCAGGCTCATGGCACTCGATTGCGACCAGTCCCACACGCCGTTCTGCGGGCTGAGCACCAGGCTCGGTTCCGCCGCCGGGTTGAAGGTGATGCGGCGCAGCACCTCGCCCTCCGGGGTCTGTTCGGCATTGTATTGCGGCAGGCTGGCGTCCTGGGTCGCCACCTTGACCACGTCGGCCGGCCGGACAAAGTTGAACAGCGTCTGTTGCCCGGCTGGCGCGGCCAGCAATGGCGCAGCGAACAACAGGGCAAAAAGAGCAGGCAGCGTGCGAATCATACGAACAAGGTTCTCCCAATTCGGCCGGTGAATGGCCTGATGACATACATGAGATAGACCACGAAGTGGGCGAAATCGCCCACTGTGGATTAAGAAATTTCGCGCCGGAAAGGCGGCAGGGCATTCAGGATAGCCTTGCCATAGCGCTGGGTAACCAGGCGGCGGTCGAGCAAGGTGATGGTGCCCCGGTCTTCTTCGGTACGCAGCAAGCGACCACAGGCCTGGACCAGTTTCAACGAGGCATCCGGCACTGAGATTTCCATGAACGGATTGCCTCCGCGGGCTTCGATCCATTCGGCCAGTGCGGCCTCGACCGGATCGTCCGGCACCGAGAACGGGATCTTGGCGATCACCACGTGTTCACAGTAAGCCCCGGGCAAGTCGACACCTTCGGCGAAACTCGCCAGGCCGAACAGCACGCTGGAGTCCCCACCATCGACCCGCGCCTTGTGCTTGTTCAGGGTTTCCTGTTTCGACAGGTTGCCCTGGATAAACACCTGCTTGCGCCAGTCGCGGTCAAGGCCGTCGAACACGTCCTGCATCTGTTTGCGTGACGAGAACAGCACCAGCGTGCCTTTGGAACCCTCCACCAGCGACGGCAGGTCACGAATGATTGCCGCGGTATGGGCCGGCGCATCCCGTGGGTCGGCCTTGAGGTCCGGCACCCGCAACACGCCAGCATCGGCATGATGGAACGGGCTGGGCACCACGGCGGTGACGGCTTTTTTCGGCAGGCCGGCACGCATGCGGAAACGGTCGAAAGTGCCCAGGGCAGTCAGGGTGGCCGAGGTCACCAAGGCGCCGTAGGCCACGTTCCACAGGTTGCGCCGGAGCATTTCCGCCGCAAGGATCGGGCTCGCGTTGACTTCGATATCGAACAACGCACCACTCTCCGACAGCGTCAGCCAGCGGGCCATGGGCGGATTGTCTTCCGGGTCTTCGACGGTGAAGGCAGTCCACAACTCCCAGTTGCCCTGGGCACGGGACAGCAGGCTGCCAAACAGCGGATACCACTCCTCGGCCTGGTTGCTGGCGATGCCAATATTGACCTCGCCGTCCATGCCTTCCTTGAGCAGGTCGGTCAGACGAGTGAATAAATCGGTCAGGCGCGAAAAACCCTTCTTCAACTCGACGCCCATCTCGCGCATATGCTCGGGGATCAGCCCGCCAACGAAGCGATGGCGTGGCCGTTCGCGGCCTTCAACGTCTTCGCCGGGCTTGAAGTCCGCCACCTGCTCGCAGGCGCTGAACATGAACTGTTGCTGGGTCTTGATCTCCCGCGCCAGCTCCGGCACCTGTTCGATCAGCTTGCCCAGGTCGCCCGGCAACGGATGCTGGGCCAGCAGCTTGGTGAGGTTCTTGGCGGTGGTTTCCAGCCAATCGGCAGTGGAACGCAGGCGGGTGTAGTGAGCGAAGTGGCCGATGGCCTTGTCCGGCAGGTGGTGGCCTTCGTCGAACACGTACAGCGTGTCGCGCGGGTCAGGCAGCACCGCGCCGCCGCCAAGGGCCAGGTCGGCAAGGACCATGTCGTGGTTGGTGACAATCACGTCAACCTTGCCCATGCCTTCGCGGGCCTTGTAGAAGGCGCACTGGCCGAAGTTGGGGCAATGACGGTTGGTGCACTGGCTATGATCGGTGGTCAGGCGCGCCCAGTCGGCGTCTTCCAGGGCATTGGGCCAGCTGTCGCGGTCGCCATCCCATTTATTGCCGGCCAGTTTCTCGATCATGCTGGTAAACAGCTTCTGGCTGGCTTCGTCGACTTCGATCTTGAAACCTTCTTCTTCGAACAGCGAGGCCGTGGCGGTTTGCGCATGGCCTTCCTGCAGCAACACATCCAGCTTGGACAGGCACATATAGCGGCCACGGCCCTTGGCCAGGGCAAAGGTAAAGCTCAGGCCGCTGTTGCGCATCAGGTCCGGCAGGTCTTTGTAGACGATCTGCTCTTGCAGGGCCACGGTGGCGGTGGCAATCACCAGGCGCTTGCCGGCGGCCTTGGCGGTGGGAATCGCCGCCAGGCTGTAGGCCACGGTCTTGCCGGTACCGGTGCCGGCCTCGACGGCCACGACCGCAGGGTCGCCGCTGCGCCGGCCTTCGTCGTCGGTGTCGATATCCCCGAGGACCTTGGCCACTTCGGCGATCATCAGGCGCTGGCCGTAGCGCGGTTTCAAGCTCTTGGCTTCGAGAAAACGCGAGTAGGCGCCCTGGATCGTGGTTTTGAGTTCAGTGCTGATCATGGATAGTCGGGCGCAAAAAACGCTGGATAAATTTTCAGTGGTTCGGATCGGCCGCTATCATACCCCGCTAATTAATCCCGCGCAGAACGGAGTACCTCAATGACCGTCTTTAGCCTTGCCTACACCCTGCATGTATTAGCCGCCCTGATATGGGTCGGCGGTATGTTTTTCGCTTGGATGATCCTGCGCCCGGCCGCTGTGGCGGCGCTTGAGGGGCCGGCGCGGCTGAAACTGTGGGCGAATGTGTTTCCGCGTTTTTTCGTGTGGGTCTGGGTGGCGGTGCTGATCTTGCCGATCAGTGGCGTCGGCCTATTGCAACTGCGCTTCAGCGGGTTTGAAACCGCACCGCGTTATGTGCAGGTGATGATGGGGTTGTATGTGGTGATGACGGCGCTGTTTATCCGGATCCAGGCGTTGCAACTGCCTGAACTGCGCACGGCTGTGGCAGCCGAGGACTGGGCGACAGGCGCGCAGGTGCTGGGAAGAATCCGAAAGTTGGTGGGGATCAATCTGATTGTCGGGTTGGTGGTGGTGGCGATTGCCTCGGCTCGGCCGATGTTCTGAGGGTGTGCTTCAAGACCTCATCGCGAGCAAGCCCGTTCCCACATTTTGAAGGTATTCACAAATCAAAGTGTGGGAGCGGGCTTGCTCGCGATAGCGTCAGCCCCAGCGAATCAAAGCCGCTGGATGGTCACTGAACCGGCAGGCCCCGCCGGCCCCGACTGCCCTTCGAGCCCCGGCCGCCCCTTCTCGCCCCCATCGGCGCGGTACACCAGGCAGCCCTTGGACTGCCCGCCCTTGCCCGGCTTGCCGGCAACACCTGGCAAGCCGCCAGCACCGCCATCAACCCAGACTTTGATCTGCTCGCGCGGATAATCCTGCGGCAACTCGATGCGCACTGCCGCACCCGCAGCGCCTGGCAGCCCGTCGCCGCCGTTGTCACCATTGGCACCACGCCCGGCCGAACCCCAGGTGCAACCCGGGTCTTCGCCATTGGCGCCATCCAGGCCGGCATAGCCTTGGGCACCCGTGCCCCCACGGGCATCAACCGACAGTTCATCCGCGCTCAACTGGGTGATCCGCAAGGTCAGGTCACGCCCCGGCTTGGCCGGTTTTTCATGGGTACCAGGCGCGCCACGGGAAGTGATCTGGCTGCCATGCTCCAACTGCGCATGCCGCACCTGCAATTGCAGGGCCGAGGCGCTGGGCACGATGGCAATCCGTGCCTCTCGCCCCAGATGCAGTTCGTCGACAGTGACCTGTGTGATATTCGCCGGAATCAACAAGGTGCCGTAGTCGGCCACTTCCAGGCGCTCCAACTGCAGCACGCTGGTGCTGTTGGGCAGGCGCAGCAACGAGTGAGTCTCGACACTGACGCTTTCGGCCAGGGCAATGGGGCTGACCAGCAGGGCCAGGAAAAAAACCTTACGCATGATTGGCATCCTTGTTGTCTTGATCATCAACAGCCGTAGGCGCAGGCAGGCTCTTTATATGGAACATCCCCAGCAACAGGATCAGCAGGCGGTCACGCCAGGGGTGGGCACGATGTTTGACGCTGGCGTTGAATAACACCAACTCCAGCAGATGGGTCAGCAACAGCAGGCTGCCGACGAGGTTGACCAACAGATGAAATGGATTGGTCAGAGGTTTGAACAGATTGACCAATACAACCGCCCAGAACAGCAACGCCAGCAACTTCCCCACTCGCAAAAACAGCTTCATGCCCCATGCCCCCTTGCACATTATTCTTTGGGCGCACAGTAACGAGTTCTACAGGCGATTTGCCAGTGAAGGATTAAAAAACTTGAGAAACGTACAACTTGGCGTCCTGATCGCCGAGATTTGTCGGAATCAGCCGTCAGAAATGCCCTTGGAGTTACCCAAGGGCATATCGCAAATGCCCTAGCGGTTGATCTGGATTTCCACGCGGCGGTTCAGGGCTCGCCCGTCAGCGGTTTTATTGTCGGCCACCGGATGGCTCTCACCGGCCCCGGTCACGGACACAAAGTTGCTGCGGGGCACACCGGAGTGGACCAGGTACTCGGTCACCGAATGTGCGCGCTTTTGCGAGAGTTTCTGGTTGTAGGCGTCTTTACCGACGCTGTCGGTATGCCCACTGACCCGCAGTTGCGCACTCGGTGCTTCCTGTTTGAGGCGCGTGGCAATCGTGTCGAGCTTGGTTTTATCGGCCGCCGTGAGCCTGGCCGAATCGAACTCGAAGTGCACGTCACGGATCACGATGGTCTCTTCCTTGATCACCACTACCTCTTCCACGACGACCACCTCAGGTTCCGGCGGGCAACCATTGGCATCGACCTGCACGCCTTTGGGGGTGCCCGGGCACTTGTCACGGCTGTCCGGTACGCCATCGCCGTCTTCGTCACCGTCGCCATGCACCCAGCAATAGGCGCCGGCCATCCCGCCAATCAACAACGCGCCGCCGCCAGCCCATGACGAGCTTTCGGTAGCGCCAAGCGCGGCACCGGTGACGCCGCCGAGGGCTGCACAGGTGGGCCAGTCGGTTTTTTGCAAGCCTGCGCAACCTGTCAATACTCCGGTTAGCAGAACCAAGGGTAGAGCTGTCCGCATGATGCTCATTTGATTTCTCCTGAGGGGATCGGCCGCAAGCCGATGGGTGGAGTAAAGACCGCTCTTTTCATCTGCGCCAGCCCGTAAAAGCCCGTATTCATTGGCCCAGGCTGCTTTTACCGAGCAACAAGCCATCACCCGCTCTAGGCCCGCACGCTCAAGCAGGCTAGTCTTCACGGTTCTGATGTGAGGATCTTCGATGACCGCCGGCAATTCTTCCCGTACGCCGCAGCAAGCACTGGCTGCCCTACTTGATCGACAAGCCCCCAAACGCCTGCTGGTGTTGGGTGCCGGCCACTTCCCGGCGCTGGATGCGTTCAAGCAGGCACACCCTGATACGGTCGTCTGCGTCGCAGGGCCAGGACCATTGCCTGGCGAACTGGCCGCCCAGCGATTTGACCTGGCCCTGGTGGTCGACTGCCTGGAGCACCTGTCAAAACGTGCAGGGCTGGAGTTACTCGGTGGGGTACGCAACCTGAACGCGAGCCGCATCGCCGTCCTCGCCGACCTGGCTGCCTGCGGCTGGAAGGACACCGACTTTTTCTCCCTGGCCCTACAGACCAGCGAGCACTTTTGCCGCGACAATCAGGTACTGACGCTATTTACCTACGATCTGCTTGAATACAAACAAGTACCGGATTGGTTGAACGCTCGGTTCTGGGCCAACCCGGAAAATTTCGGAAAGTATTGGTGGTAACCATGAGTACATCCATTTGCCCTTGCGGCAGCGGCAACCTGTTGGACGCCTGCTGCGGCCATTACCACACCGGCCACCCCGCGCCCTGCGCCACCGCGTTGATGCGCTCGCGCTACAGCGCCTATGTGCTGGGGCTGGTGGATTATCTGGTGGCGACCACGCTACCGGCGCAACAGAGCGGCCTGGACCGTGACGCCATCGGCGCCTGGAGCGCCCAAAGCACCTGGCTGGGCCTGGAAGTGGAAAGCTCCGAGGTGTTTGGCGGGCAGCCTGAACACGCCTTCGTCACCTTTACCGCGCGCTGGCATGACAGCACCGGAGAACACAGCCACCGGGAACAGTCATCCTTCGTACAGAACGATGGGCGCTGGTACTTCATTGATCCCACGGTACAAGTGAAGGCCAGTCGCAATGATGCTTGCCTGTGCGGCAGCGGGCAGAAGTTCAAGAAGTGCTGTTCCAGCTATCTGTAAAATCCCGCTTCTTTGTAGGAGCGAGCTTGCTCGCGAAGAACTAAAGGGCATCGCGTTTATCCAGGCTACGTGCGTTATCGTTAACGTCTTTCGCGAGCAAGCTCGCTCCTACAGGGACCACGCCATGGTTAGCCGGTTACTCGCGTATAGCTGCCTGCTCGCAGTGACCGTTGGCCTCTCGGGTTGCGCGTCCTGGTTCGCCGATGACACGCCGCCACCGCAAATTCACCTGGTCAAGGTCGAGTTGGTGCGCGCCAAGCTGCTGGAGCAGAAATTCAAACTGCACTTTCGTGTGGATAACCGCAGTGACTCGGACCTGACCGTGCGCGGCCTGATCTACAAGATAAGCCTGGCCAATGTGGAACTGACCGAAGGCGAGTCCAACGAATGGCTGACCATTGCGCCCCATGGCCGGGGATTTTTCAAAGTCACGGTGCGCACCAACCTGTGGCCGCAGGTGCGGGAAATCGCCGACCTGCTGAAAAATCCGGATCGTCCCATCCCCTATCGCCTGGAAGGTGAGTTGAAAACCGGATTATTCATCGGTAACGACGTGCACGTGATGCGCAATGACGAGATAATCCCCGGCGATTTTATTCCGGAGCGACACCAATGACTCAGCAACCCCATGTCCATGGTCCTGACTGCAACCACGATCACGATCACCACGATCACGACCATGGTCATGTCCACGGCCCGAACTGCGGCCATGCCCACCAGGAACCCGTGCGTAATGCCCTGAAGGATGTGGGCCGCAACGACCCATGCCCATGCGGCAGCGCCAAGAAGTTCAAGAAGTGCCACGGCGTCTGATACGCCCCACGGAGCCGGCTTGCCGGCTCCTATAGTTCTATCGATAGACCCAAATATTTCATTGAATTTTCGGTAGTCGAACATTACCTATACCTACAGGCACATCATCGGGCGTCCTGCCCGTTCAAGCATCACCAATCCTGGAGAGCTTCATGATCGACCTGTATTACTGGACCACACCCAACGGTCACAAGATTTCGTTGTTCCTGGAAGAAGCCGGCCTGCCCTACGAGGTGCACCCGATCAACATTGGCCAGGGCGACCATTTCAAGCCAGACTTCCTGAAGATCGCGCCCAACAACCGTATTCCCGCCATTGTCGATCAGCAGCCGAGCGACGGTGGTGCACCGATTTCCCTGTTTGAATCCGGCGCCATCCTGCTGTACCTCGCGGAAAAGACCGGCCAGTTCCTGCCCAAGGACCTGCGCGGTCGCCAGGAAGCGCTGCAATGGCTGTTCTGGCAAATGGGCGGCCTGGGGCCGATGGCCGGGCAGAATCACCATTTCAGCCAGTTCGCCCCGGAAAAAATCCCCTACGCCATCAAACGCTACGTCGATGAAACCGCCCGCCTCTATGGCGTACTGGACCGACGCCTGGCCGATCGCAGCTTCGTCGCCGGCGAGGCCTACAGCATCGCCGATATGGCGATCTACCCGTGGATCGTTTCCCACAAATGGCAGAGCCAGCGCCTGGAAGATTTTCCCCACCTGCATCGCTGGTTCAACCTGATCAAGGAGCGTCCGGCGACGGTGCGGGCCTATGATTGGGTGCAGAAGGTCAACCCGCCAAAATCCTGATCGTGCCCTGTAGGAGCCGGCTTGCCGGCGAAGATCGTTAACGAAAACGCTGAGTGCCTGGATAAACGTGGCGCCGGGTAGTTTTTCGCCGGCAAGCCGGCTCCTACAGGGATTTGAAAAAATTAGCATCGCCTCCCGCTTGCGTCGGTTCGCCGCGCTCACTAACGTAGCGCCTTTACTGACGTTACCCCCCGCAGGAGCTTTGCCATGGCCTCGCCAGCCCTCTCACGTTTTCTTCCCCGGTTCGGCGTTGCCGCGGCAGTGGCCAGTGCCTTGGGCCTGGCCGGTTGCCAGTCACTGAACAGCCAGGACACCCTGCCTCCCGTCTCCGGCGTACAGCCGCTCAAGGGCCTGGCGCAAAATGTTTCCGTACGACGCAACAGCCAGGGCATGCCGCTGATTGAAAGCAGCACGTTCCACGATGCGCTGTTCACCCTCGGTTATGTGCACGCCAGCGACCGGATCAACCAGATGGTCACCCTGCGCCTGCTGGCCCAGGGCCGTCTGGCGGAAATGTCCGGGCCGGATGTGCTGGATGTCGACCGTTTCATGCGTGCCGTCAACCTGAAGAAAAGCGCCAGCGAGCTGTACAACGCCTCGTCGCCGCGCCTCAAGCGCTTCTTCGAAGTGTATGCACGCGGGGTCAACGCCTACCTGTTCCGCTACCGCGACAAGCTGCCGGCAGACCTTGCCCAGACCGGCTACAAGCCCGAATACTGGAAGCCGGAGGATTCGGCGCTGCTGTTCTGCCTGCTCAACTTCAGTGAGTCGGCCAACCTGCAGGAAGAACTGTCCGCCCTGGTACTGGCGCAAAAAATCGGCGCCGACAAACTCGCCTGGCTGACCCCAAGCTACCCGGACGAGCCGCTGCCTGCGGCGGAGTCCGACAAGCTCAAGGGCGTCAACCTCGGCCAGATTCCCGGTCTCGCCACGCTCACCAGCATCAACGAGCGCCTCGGCAGCCTCAACACCCTCGGGGTTTCCACCTCCAGCAACTGGGCCATCGCCCCGCAACGCAGCCGCAGTGGCCGCAGCCTGCTGGCGAACGACCTGTCGACGCCAATGCAGGCGCCGTCCCTGTGGACTTTCGTACAAATCCGCGCGCCGAAATACCAGGCGGCCGGGGTGTCGATTGCCGGGATTCCTACCCTGCTGTCGGGTTTCAACGGCAAGGTGGCCTGGAGCATGAGCCAGGTGTCCGGCGATACCCAGGACCTGTTCCTGGAGAAGGTCAAACGCCAGGGCAGCGCGCTGTACTACGAACACAATGGCAAATGGCTGCCGACCATCGTGCGTAACGAAACCTTCTTCGCCAAGGGCCAGCGACCGATCCGCGAGGCGGTGTACGAAACCCGCCACGGGCCGCTGCTCAACAGCGCCCAGTCGCTGACCAGCGGTTATGGCCTGGCCCTGCAAACCGCCGACTTCAAGGATGACAAGAGCCTGGATGCGTTTTTCGACCTGTCCCGGGCGCAGAACGTGGAAAAAGCCTCGGACGCCAGCCGCGAAATTCGTGCGATCCCCCTGAACATGGTGTTTGCCGACGCCAGCAATATCGGCTGGCAGGTCACCGGGCGCTTCCCCAACCGCCGCGAAGGCGAAGGCCTGCTGCCGTCGCCAGGCTGGGACGGGCGCTTTGACTGGGATGGCTACGCCGACGCGATGCTGCACCCCTATGACCAGGACCCGCCACAAGGTTGGGTCGGCACGGCCAACCAGCGCACCGTGCCCCACGGCTATGGCATGCAACTGTCCAACTCCTGGGCCGCGCCAGAGCGCAGCGAACGCCTGGGGCAACTGGCCGGTAACGGCAAGCACGACAGCCGTAGCGTAATCGCCATGCAGTACGACCAGACCACGCTGTTCGCTGCCAAGCTCAAAAGCATGTTCCAGGCGCCGGGTATGGCCCAGCCACTGAAACAGGCGATCGATGCCCTGCCTGCTGCCGATCGGGCCAAGGCGCAGGAGGCCCTGGGCCGCCTGATGGCGTTCGACGGGCGCCTGGCCGCCACGTCGAGCGATGCTGCGATCTACCAACTGTTCCTGCAGGAAAGCGCCAAGCAGATTTTCCTCGATGAACTGGGCCCGCAAACCAGTGCCACCTGGAAAGCCTTTGTCAGCAACGCCAACCTGTCCTACGCCGCCCAGGCCGATCATCTGTTGGGGCGCGAAGACAGCCCATTCTGGGACGACCTGCGCACTGCGCAAAAAGAAGACAAACCGGTGATCCTCGCCCGCAGCCTGGCCGCTGCGATCACCGCCGGCGACAGCCTGCTGGGCGCAGATCACAAGGCCTGGCAATGGGGCAAATTGCACAGCTACACCTGGAAGAACACCAGCGGCCAGACCCTGCGTGGTCCGGTGGCGGCAGGTGGCGATCACACCACCTTGAATGCATCGCCCTACAACTGGGGGCAGGACTTCGCCACCACTCAGGTCCAGGCCCTGCGCATGATTGTGGATTTCGGCCAGGTGGAACCGATGATGGGCCAGGGCGGTATCGGCCAATCCGGCAACCCCGCCAGCCCGAACTATGCCAATGGCATCGATCCGTGGCTCAAGGCGCAATACTTGAGCTTCCCGATGCAGCCGCAGAACTTTGACAAGGTGTACGGCAAGACTCGATTGACTCTGGTCCCTGGGAAATAACCCCATGTAGGAGCTGACGAGCCAGCTCCTACAGTTCGTGACCCGCCCGCACTGCAATGGTGCTGAAGATCTGTAGCGCCCGATATCGGGCGCTTACCACGTTGCCCTTCGCGTAATCCTGCCAATTTAAAAGACTGTTCAGAACTATGGTGCAGAAATTGCTACCTGGGATACGTCTGACACCGTTCAGTAACAGTCCTAATCGCGCCACAAGCGCTTATCTTGGTTTCCAGGGATTACTTAATGAAAAAAGCATTGCTGACCCTTTCTGCACTCGCGCTGTGCATGGCCGCCGGTACCGCCTTGGCCAAGGAATACAAAGAATTGCGTTTTGGTGTGGATCCTTCCTACGCGCCGTTTGAATCCAAGGCCGCCGACGGCAGCCTGGTGGGCTTCGACATCGACCTGGGCAATGCCATTTGTGCGGAGCTGAAGGTCAAGTGCAAGTGGGTGGAAAGCGACTTCGACGGCATGATCCCGGGCCTGAAAGCCAAGAAATTCGACGGTGTGATTTCCTCCATGACCGTGACCCCGGCCCGCGAAAAAGTCATCGATTTTTCCAATGAGCTGTTTTCCGGGCCCACCTCCTATGTCTTCAAAAAAGGTTCGGGCCTGAGCGAAGACACCGCATCCCTCAAAGGCAAGACGGTGGGGTATGAGCAAGGCACCATCCAGGAAGCCTACGCCAAGGCCGTGCTGGATAAGGCCGGGGTGAAAACCCAGGCCTATCAGAACCAGGACCAGGTCTATGCCGACCTGACGTCGGGCCGCCTCGATGCATCGATCCAGGACATGCTGCAAGCCGAACTGGGCTTTTTGAAATCGCCACAAGGCGCGGACTACGAAGTCAGCAAGCCGGTGGACAGCGAACTGCTGCCCTCCAAGACCGCCGTGGGCATCGCAAAAGGTAACAAAGAGCTGAAAGCCCTTCTGGATAAAGGTATCAAAGCGTTACACGATGACGGCACCTACGCCACCCTCCAGAAAAAGCACTTTGGCGATCTGAACCTGTTCAGCGGCAAGTAATGCTGCGGTGCCCGCTCCGGCAAGGGGCGGGCGCACGACCGATGGCCAAAGGCATACCCTATGTTTGAAGACCTGTTGCAGACCCTCGGGCTTGGCGCGTTCAGCCTGAAAGGGTTTGGCCCGCTGTTGCTGCAAGGTACCTGGATGACCCTCAAGTTATCGGTGCTGTCCCTGGCCGTCAGCGTCGTGCTGGGGCTGATCGGTGCCAGCGCCAAGCTGTCCAGCCTGGCGTTATTGCGCATTCCCGCACAGCTCTACACCACCTTGATTCGCGGGGTGCCGGACCTGGTGCTGATGCTGCTGATTTTCTACAGCCTGCAAACCTGGCTGACCGGGTTCACCGACTACATGGAATGGGAGTACATCGAGATCAACCCGTTCGGCGCCGGGGTGATTACCCTGGGCTTTATCTACGGCGCCTATTTCACCGAGACCTTTCGTGGTGCGATCCTCGCCGTACCCCGTGGCCAGTTGGAAGCCGCCACCGCCTATGGCCTCAAGCGCGGGCAGCGTTTTCGCTACGTGACCTTCCCGCAAATGATGCGCTTCGCCCTGCCGGGCATCGGCAATAACTGGATGGTGATGCTCAAGGCCACGGCGCTGGTATCAATCATCGGCCTGGCCGACGTGGTCAAGGCCGCACAGGACGCCGGCAAGAGCACTTACCAACTGTTCTTTTTCCTGGTGGTCGCGGCCTTGATCTACCTGGTCATCACCAGCGTCTCCAACCTCGTCCTGCGCTGGCTGGAAAGCCGTTACTCCGCAGGCGTACGGGAGGCGGTGCGATGATCGAACTGCTGCAGGAATACTGGCGCCCCTTCCTCTACAGCGACGGTAGCCACATCACCGGCCTTGCCATGACGCTGTGGCTACTCACGGCCTCGCTCTGCATCGGCTTCGTGGTGTCGATCCCGTTGTCCATCGCCCGCGTCTCGCCCAGCCGCTGGGTGCGCTGGCCGGTGCAGTTCTACACCTATCTGTTTCGCGGCACACCGCTCTATATCCAGTTGCTGATTTGCTACACCGGCATCTACAGCCTTGCCGCCATTCGCGCGCAACCGGTGCTGGATGCGTTCTTTCGCGACGCAATGAACTGCACCCTGCTCGCATTCGCCCTCAACACCTGCGCCTACACCACCGAAATATTCGCCGGCGCCATCCGCAGCATGGCCCACGGCGAAGTCGAGGCGGCCAAAGCCTATGGCCTGAGCGGCTGGAAACTGTACGCCTACGTGATCATGCCCTCGGCCCTGCGCCGCTCATTGCCGTACTACAGTAATGAAGTGATCCTGATGCTGCACTCGACGACGGTAGCCTTTACCGCGACGATCCCGGACATTCTCAAAGTGGCCCGGGATGCCAACTCGGCTACCTTCCTGACCTTCCAATCGTTCGGTATCGCTGCGCTGATCTACCTGACCGTGACCTTTGCCCTGGTCGGTCTGTTTCGTCTGGCGGAGCGTCGCTGGCTGGCCTTTCTCGGGCCGAGCCATTAAGGAGCCCCTATGCGGCAACAGATTTATCCCCTCCTGGCGCCCGTGCCGGGCACGGCACGGCAGATCCACAGCTTCCATTTCGGGCCCGAGCAGGCCGAAGGCAAAATCTACATCCAATCCTCGCTGCACGCCGATGAACTGCCGGGCATGCTGGTGGCCTGGCACTTGAAGGCCCGCCTGGCAGAACTGGCGGCCGCCGGGCGCCTGCGCAGCGAAATCGTGCTGGTGCCCGTGGCCAACCCGGTGGGCCTGGAGCAGGTGCTGATGGATATTCCCCTGGGCCGCTACGAACTGGAGAGCGGGCAGAACTTCAATCGCCTGTTTATCGACCTCAGCGAAGAGGTCGGCAACCAGGTCGAAGGCCTGCTGGGGGATGATCCCAGGCTTAACGTCGCATTGATCCGCGACAGCCTGCGCCAGGCTCTCGACCGCCATGCACCGGTCACGCAACTGCAATCCCAGCGCCTGGTGCTGCAACGCCTGGCCTGTGATGCCGATATGGTGCTGGACCTGCATTGCGACTTCGAAGCCGTCGCCCATCTGTACACCACACCCGAGGCCTGGCCCCAGGTCGAGCCGTTGGCCCGCTACATCGGCGCCGAAGCCAGCCTGTTGGCCACCGACTCCGGCGGGCAATCCTTCGATGAGTGTTTCACCCTGCTCTGGTGGCAGTTGCAGCAACGTTTTGGCGAACGCTTCGAGATTCCCCTCGGCAGCTTTTCCGTGACCCTGGAGTTACGCGGCCAGGGCGATGTCAATCACGGCCTGGCCAGCCTCGACTGCCAGGCGATCATCGACTACCTGATCCAGTTCGGCGCCATCAGCGGCGAGCCTGCCCCGCTGCCCGACCTGCCCTACCCCGCCACGCCACTGGCCGCCGTCGAGCCGGTAGCCACCCCGGAGGGTGGCCTGCTGGTGTTCCACGCATTGCCAGGGGAATACCTGGACGCCGGGCAGTTGGTCGCCGAGGTCATCGACCCTATTCACGACCGCGTCACCCCCATTCACAACCGCCACGCCGGCCTGATGTATGCCCGATCGTTGCGGCGCATGGCCACGGCCGGCATGGTCATTGCCCATATCGCCGGGCTTACGCCCTATCGCAGCGGCTATTTACTATCGCCTTGAGGATGCACGCCCCATGTACAAACTGACCGTTGAAGGCCTGCATAAAAGCTATGGCGACCATGAAGTGCTCAAAGGTGTTTCGCTCAAGGCCAAAAGCGGTGATGTGATCAGCCTGATCGGCGCCAGCGGCTCGGGGAAAAGCACCTTCTTGCGTTGCATCAACTTCCTTGAACAACCCAATGACGGTGCCATGAGCCTCGACGGCCAGCCAATCCGCATGGTCAGCGACCGCAACGGCATGCGCGTGGCCGACGAAGATGAGCTGCAGCGCCTGCGCACCCGTCTGGCGATGGTGTTCCAGCACTTCAACCTGTGGAGCCATATGAGCGTGCTGGAAAACATCACCATGGCCCCGCGCCGGGTCTTGGGGTGCAGCAAAAAGGACGCCGAGGCGCGTGCCCGGCGCTATCTGGACAAGGTGGGGTTGGCCGCACGGGTGGCCGACCAGTATCCGGCGTTCCTCTCGGGTGGCCAGCAGCAGCGGGTGGCTATCGCCCGCGCCCTGGCAATGGAGCCGGAAGTGATGCTGTTCGACGAGCCGACCTCAGCCCTGGACCCGGAATTGGTCGGCGAAGTGCTGAAGGTGATCCAGGGCTTGGCTGAAGAGGGGCGGACCATGATCATGGTGACCCACGAGATGAGCTTTGCACGCAAGGTATCGAGCCAGGTGCTGTTTTTGCACCAAGGCCTGGTGGAGGAGCATGGCGCACCGGAAGACGTGCTGGGCAACCCGAAAAGCGAGCGGCTGCAACAGTTTCTGACGGGACACGTGTAGGCGTCAGGCCACAGGTGCGGGAGGTGGCTCGTCCGGCAGGGTCGGAACGCCAGGTTCGGAGGGTTGTTCCGGGGTGTCGGGGTCTGGCTGGCCTGGAATGCCGCCGGCGGCGGGGTCGGCCATCAGGGACCAGGCCAGAACACCAATCTGATTGGGTTCCAGCCGGGCAAGTTCGGCGCTGATTCGCGGGTCGATCTTCATAGGGTACTCCTCAAGCGTGGCTCGGCGCGCTGTGCACGCGCCGAGGCAGTACACCCAATAGAGTGCCTGCCCGCTGACAAATTCCCTTGATCTGTAAGACGTTTCTATCAGGTGCGTGGCAGAGTGACGCCGCGCTGGCCCTGGTACTTGCCGCCACGGTCCTTATAGGACACTTCGCACTCTTCATCGGATTCGAAGAACAGCATCTGCGCCACACCTTCATTGGCGTAGATCTTGGCGGGCAAGGTGGTGGTGTTGGAGAACTCCAGGGTCACGTGGCCTTCCCATTCCGGCTCAAGCGGCGTCACGTTGACGATGATGCCGCAGCGCGCGTAGGTGCTCTTGCCCAGGCAGATGGTCAGGACGTTGCGCGGAATACGGAAGAACTCGACAGTGCGCGCCAGGGCAAAGGAGTTTGGCGGGATGATGCACACGTCGCTCTTCACATCGACGAAGCTCTTCTCGTCGAAGTTTTTCGGATCGACGGTGGCCGAGTTGATGTTGGTGAAGACCTTGAACTCATCGGCGCAACGCACATCGTAGCCGTAGCTGGAAACCCCGAACGAGATCAGGCGTTCGGCGCCTTCACCGCGCATCTGGCGCTCGACGAAGGGTTCGATCATGCCGTGCTCTTGCGCCATGCGGCGAATCCACTTGTCCGATTTGATGCTCATGGCGGGTGTCCTGAATAGCGAGGTGGAAAATTCTGTTGGGCATCTTACCGGGGCTGGCCTCGCGGTTCAAAGGACGCGGGGGTTTTTCTTGATTAAGTTGCGCCCGGTCACTGTCAGCCGTGTAGACCGGGCCCTGACCCTGAATTGATGGCACGCGGGCCTGTAAAGGGCACCGCCAGTCACGAAAATAGAGAAACCTTCGGAAATACCATTGGCACGTTCCGGAAAAAGGGTTAAGGTGGCGCCACTGTGCTGCTTGTGTCACTGAGAATCTCTACACGATGTTGAATTTCGATCCAACCATCTCCAAGAATTTTTCCTGCTCTTTGCACTCAGTCTCGGCCAGGGCTTTTCCTGAGTCGCAGTTAACTTTGTCCAAGGAGATACACCATGTCTAATCGCCAAACTGGTACCGTTAAGTGGTTCAACGATGAAAAAGGCTTCGGCTTCATCACTCCACAATCCGGTGACGACCTGTTCGTTCACTTCAAAGCTATCCAATCCGACGGCTTCAAAAGCCTGAAAGAAGGCCAACAGGTTTCTTTCATCGCTACCCGCGGTCAGAAAGGCATGCAAGCTGAAGAAGTTCAAGTTATCTAACTTGTACTGACTTAGTCGAAAGAACCCCGCCCTTAAAAGCGGGGTTTTTTTATGCCTGTCATTCGACCGTTATGGTCGAGCATAAAAAATGTGGGAGCGGACTTGCTCGCGAATGCGGTGGATCAGTCAGTACATCTGTCGACTGATACTCCGCGTTCGCGAGCAAGCCCGCTCCCACATTGGGTCAAGCGTCGCTATTGAAACAACGACTCGCTCGACAGACCATTCTTCTCCAGGATCTCCCGCAAGCGCTTGAGACCCTCCACCTGGATCTGCCGCACCCGCTCACGGGTCAGGCCGATCTCCAGGCCAACATCTTCCAGGGTGCTGCTTTCATGGCCGCGCAGCCCGAAGCGGCGAATCACCACCTCACGCTGCTTGTCCGTCAGCTCTGAAAGCCACTGGTCGATACTTTGCGACAGATCATCGTCCTGCAACAGCTCACAAGGATCTGTTGGACGATCATCCGTCAGGGTGTCCAGCAGGGTTTTATCCGAATCCGGACCCAGCGAGACATCGACCGAAGACACACGCTCATTGAGACCCAGCATGCGCTTGACCTCGCCCACTGGTTTTTCCAGCAGGTTGGCGATCTCTTCAGGCGAAGGTTCATGATCAAGTTTCTGGGTAAGCTCACGCGCTGCCCGCAGGTAGACGTTAAGCTCCTTGACGACATGAATCGGCAACCGGATGGTCCGGGTCTGATTCATGATTGCCCGCTCGATGGTCTGGCGAATCCACCATGTCGCGTAGGTCGAGAAGCGGAAACCCCGCTCAGGGTCGAACTTCTCGACTGCCCGGATCAAGCCGAGATTGCCCTCTTCGATCAGGTCCAACAGGGAAAGCCCACGATTGACGTAGCGTCGGGCGATTTTCACCACCAGTCGCAAGTTGCTTTCAATCATGCGCTTGCGCCCAGCCGGATCGCCCTTCTGCGACAAGCGCGCAAAAAAGACTTCTTCTTCGGGAGTGAGCAAGGGGGAAAAGCCGATTTCATTGAGGTACAACTGGGTCGCATCAAGCGCCCGGGTGTAGTCAATATACTTATGCTGTTTTAACGCTGTGGAGTTTTTGGACTTGGTGCGAACTGAAGGTACAGCGGGTCCCTCATTCGACATCGATTCCGTCCCGATGCCGGTCTCCATAAGGAGAACCTCATCGTCGATGTCAAACTCCGGCGCTTCTTTACTGAGAGCCATTGTTATAGTCCTTTGGTGAGTTCGACCTCAAGCTCAAGCGACGCCTTTATCCTTGGCAACGCTGGAGCCTGTTCCTTCTACGTGAGGGAACAGGCTGGCAACACATCAACGACGGGGTAGGAATTGCAGCGGATCTACAGGTTTCCCTTGGCGGCGAATCTCAAAGTGCAGTTTCACCCGGTCTGTACCAGTTGACCCCATTTCGGCAATTGTCTGTCCGACTTTGACCTGCTGCCCCTCCCGAACCAACAACCTGCGGTTATGACCGTAGGCACTGACGTAGGTATCGCTGTGTTTGATGATGACTAATTCGCCGTAGCCCCGTAAACCACTCCCGGCGTATACAACCGTCCCATCAGACGCAGCTAAAACAGGCTGTCCCAAATCCCCGGCGATATCAATGCCTTTATTCAAACTACCGTTTGAGGAGAATTTCCCAATAAGGATGCCATTTGAGGGCCATCCCCACCCCTTCGGTGCAGGCCCTGCAGGTGGCAACGGCGCGGGTGCCGGCTTGCTCGCAGCGGCCGGCGCCGCAGTGCCGGCGGGGCGCGTAAAGACCGTGGTTTTGCTGGAAGAGGAAGGCGAGGAACCGGATTTTGTCACAACTGCCGTAGGCGTTGAACCGGTGCGGCCATCGAAGCGAATGGTCTGCCCAGGATGTATCGTATAAGGCACAGGAATATTGTTACGCGCGGCGAGCGCCTTGTAGTCCCAGCCATACCGGAAGGCGATCGAGAACATCGTATCGCCCTTGCGCACCACGTATTGCCCGGTGGTCACTGTAGGCCGTTGCGGTGCCGCATTATTGCGGTCGACGACCCGCGCCCCGCTGCCCGTGCTGGAGCAGGCGGCCAACAAGGAACTCAAGACAAGGCCAATCACCAGTCGCTGAAAGCTCGTTTTACTCATACGCTGCGCAATGACTGTGAGACTCACCCGCCGCTCCCTTTGTGGTGGCTGAAACATGAACGCCTGTATCAGGCTTGAAATATGCTGCAAGTATAACTGGCTGCCGGACTTTAACCGGCAACAAGGTAGAAACGAAAAATTCATCTCGTTTAATAACTACCCAACTTGATGTTGACTCAATGAACCCCGCTGTAAGACACATACCCAAGGATAGAATTCAGTATGCCGTCATAAATGATCAGGCCAATGGGCCATTGAGTAACGGAACGAAACGCACCGCCCCCAGAACATGCCGGGAAAAGCCTTCTTCTTCACGCACGATCAACATCAACTGTTGCACTTCGCCCGACCCCACCGGAATCACCAGGCGCCCGCCCGGAGCCAATTGGTCGAGGAGCGCCTGGGGCACATCGGTGGCCACGGCCGTCACGATAATACCGTTGTAAGGCGCCAATGCCGGCCAGCCTTCCCAGCCGTCGCCCCAGCGAAAGACCACGTTGCGCAGGTTCAGCTCCACCAGGCGCTCCTTGGCCCGATCCTGCAGAACCTTGATCCGCTCGACGGAAAACACCCGCTCAACCAATTGCGACAGCACAGCGGTCTGGTAGCCGGAGCCCGTACCAATCTCCAGCACTTTGTCCAATGGCCCCGCGGCCAACAACAGCTCGCTCATCCGCGCCACCATATAGGGCTGGGAGATGGTCTGGTTATGGCCAATGGGCAACGCGGTGTCTTCGTAGGCGCGATGGGCCAGGGCCTCATCGACAAACAGATGGCGCGGGGTTCGACGGATGACTTCCAACACCTGGGCGTTGGACAGGCCCTCTTCGTAGAGCCGCTGGATCAAGCGTTCACGGGTGCGTTGAGAGGTCATGCCGATGCCCCGGCGCAACAGGTCGTCCTGTTCACGAGCCATCAGCGCAGCCCCTCCAGCCAGGGATCGAGACCACCGAAGGCATCATTGAAGGTGCGATCAAGCTGTAACGGAGTAATCGAAACATAACCTTGCATCACCGCATGAAAGTCCGTGCCCGGCCCGCCATCCTCGGCGTCGCCCGCTGCGGCAATCCAGTAGCCCTCCCTGCCACGCGGATCGACCACCTTCAACGGTGCCGCCGCGCGCGCGCGATGGCCCAGGCGGGTCAACTGGATGCCGCGAATATGGTCCAGGGGCAGATTGGGGATATTGACGTTGAGCACCGTACGCGGCGGCAACACCAGAGTGCCGTGGGCCTCGACCAGCTTGCGCGCGAAATACGCCGCGGTCGCCAGGTTATCCACCTGCCGCGACGCCAGCGAAAAGGCGAATGCCGTGCGTCCCAGGAAGCGCCCTTCAAGGGCCGCCGCCACAGTGCCGGAGTACAACACGTCATCGCCCAGGTTGGCGCCCAGGTTGATCCCGGAAACCACCAGGTCCGGCTCATCGGCCAGCAAGCTGTTGATCGCCAGGTGCACGCAATCGGTCGGCGTGCCATTAACGCTGATAAAGCCGTTGGCCAGCGTCTGCGGGTGCAAAGGACGGTCGAGCGTCAGCGAACTGCTGGCGCCGCTTTTGTCCTGGTCCGGGGCAACCACCACGCACTCGGCGTAATCCGCCAGCGCAGCATGAAGCGCGGCAAGGCCGGGTGCGGTGACCCCGTCGTCGTTAGATATCAGAATACGCATGGGCTGTCCGTCTGCCCCACCGGCACCAGATCAACAAGCTCGCGCACCAAGACAGTGGCGAAGCATCCGGCCGGCAGGACGAATTCCAATTGCAGAATGTCCAGCGAGGGATAATGCCACGTCAACCCGCCAATGGGCAGCCGCAGAATGCGACGTTCCTGGCTCATGCCGGCTTTGGCCAGCCAATCGCACAGGTCTGCTTCGCTCGCAGCGATGGCTTGCTCCAGTTCATGAGTGGCGCCAGTGGCGGGCGAATCGCCTTCCCCCCATTGCGGGCCGGTGGGATGCAGGTCGAGGATCGCCAGGCGTGGATCGCTGCACTCCGCCTCCCCGGCCGGGAAGAAACTGCGACTGTCGGTGAATGCCAGCAGGTCACCGACCTGGGCCCGCTGCCACGAACCATCGGCAACCCGCGCCGCCAGCACTTTATTGAACACAAAACTGCGCGCCGTCGACAGCAGGCGCGAACGCACATTGCGCTGCTCCGGCAACGCCTTGCGGGCCGCCCAGTCGCGGGCATCGACGACGTTGCCGCCGTTGTGGCCAAAGCGCTGGGAGCCGAAATAGTTGGGGATACCGTGCTTGGCGATCAATTGCAGGCGCGCATCGATCGCGGCCTGGTCGCCCGCCAGTTGGGTCAGGCGTAGGGTAAAACCATTGGCCGAATGCGCACCGCGCTGCAACTTGCGCTTGTGGCGGGCGATCTTGAGGATCTTCAGGGTGTCGTTTTCCGCGCCACTGAGGTCTGGATCGGCCTTGCCCGGCAGCTGCACGCTGAACCACTGGCGCGTCAGTGCCTGGCGATCCTTGAGGCCGGCATAGCTCACCGTGCGCAAAGGCACGCCGGCAGCCTTGGCAATGCGTCGCGCAGCCTCTTCGGTGTTCAGGCCGCGCTTTTCCACCCATAACCACAGGTGTTCACCCTCGCCGGTCAGCGGGATATCCAGCACTTCATCCACCTGGAAGTCTTCGGCCGTTGCCTTGAGCACCGCACTGCCCAGTGCCTCGCCATAGGCCCGCGGGCCCAACAGTTGCGCCTCGTTCATGCGCGCAGCAACAAAGCGACGGAGTGCACCGCGATGCCCTCTTCACGACCGGTAAACCCGAGTTTTTCGGTAGTGGTGGCTTTCACGTTGACTTGATCCAGTTCTATTTGCAGGTCAGCGGCAATCAGTGCGCGCATCGATTCGATATGCGGGGCCATTTTCGGCGCCTGGGCAACAATGGTGTTATCGACATTGCCGACCTTCCAGCCCTTGGCATGGATCAGGCCGACCACATGGCGCAGCAGCACGCGGCTGTCTGCGCCCTTGAAAGTGGGGTCAGTGTCCGGAAAGTGTTTGCCGATATCCCCCAACGCCGCCGCGCCGAGCAAGGCATCGCTCAAGGCATGCAGCACAACGTCGCCGTCGGAATGAGCCAGCAACCCATGGTGGTGTGCAATACGCACGCCGCCCAGGGTGATGAAGTCGCCTTCGGCGAAACGGTGCACATCATAGCCGTGGCCAATACGCATAAAAAAACGCCCCGATTTAATTCAGGGCGTGATTCTACCTACTTTTGCCAGACATTAACCGAGCAAAGCACGTCCATGATGACGCAAGTGGTCCTCGATGAAGCTGGCGATAAAGAAGTAGCTGTGGTCATAGCCCGGTTGCAGGCGTAACTCCAGCGGGTGGCCGGCAGTCTTGGCAGCTTGCTGCAAGGCCTCGGGCTTGAGCTGGTTGGCCAGGAAGTCGTCGCGATCGCCCTGATCCACCAGCAATGGCAGTTTTTCCGAGGCTTCGCTGATCAACACACAGGCGTCCCATTCGCGCCACTTGGAGCGCTCTTCGCCCAGGTAGCGAGAAAAGGCTTTTTGGCCCCAAGGGCAATCCATCGGGTTATTGATCGGCGAAAATGCCGACACCGACTGATAACGCCCCGGGTTACGCAAGGCACACACCAGTGCGCCGTGGCCGCCCATGGAATGACCACTGATGCCGCGTTTGTCAGAAGCCGGGAAATGCGCCTCAACCAATGCCGGCAACTCCTGCACTACATAATCATGCATCCGATAATGCTTGCTCCAAGGTTCCTGCGTGGCATTCAGGTAGAACCCGGCACCCAGGCCAAAATCCCAGGCATTGTCCGGGTCACCCGGCACACCCGGCCCACGGGGGCTGGTATCCGGCGCGACGATGATCAACCCCAGTTCGGCAGCCATGCGTTGCGCGCCGGCCTTCTGCATGAAGTTCTCATCGGTGCAGGTCAGCCCCGACAGCCAGTACAACACCGGCAACTTGCCGCCCTGCTCCGCCTGGGGCGGCAGGTAGACGGCGAAGGTCATGTCGCAGTCCAGCATATGGGAGCGGTGTTTATAGCGTTTATGCCAGCCACCAAAACTTTTCTGGCAGGAAATATTTTCCAGGGTCATGGGAATGCTCCCAGCTACAAGCAGCCAGCTTCAAGCGACAAGTAAGATGCACTCCACCTTGCCGCTTATAGCTTTCCGCTTACCGCTGCTTCAAAAATGAATGACGGTACGAATGCTCTTGCCTTCATGCATCAGGTCGAACGCCTTATTGATATCTTCCAGGCCCATGGTGTGGGTGATGAAGGTATCCAACGGGATTTCGCCGGTCTGAGCCATCGCCACGTAGCTTGGCAACTCGCTGCGGCCACGCACGCCACCGAATGCCGAACCGCGCCAGACGCGGCCGGTCACCAGTTGGAACGGACGGGTGGCAATTTCCTGGCCGGCACCGGCGACACCGATGATCACCGACTCGCCCCAGCCTTTGTGGCAGCACTCAAGCGCTGCGCGCATCAGCTGTACATTGCCGATGCACTCGAAGGAAAAGTCCACGCCGCCGTCGGTCAAATCGACAATCACATCCTGGATCGGACGATCGTAGTCTTTCGGGTTGATGCAGTCGGTGGCGCCCAGTTGCCTGGCGATCTCGAACTTGGCCGGGTTGATATCGATGGCGATGATACGACCGGCCTTGGCTTTCACCGCACCGATCACAGCCGACAAGCCAATCCCGCCCAGGCCGAAGATAGCCACGGTATCGCCCGGCTTGACCTTGGCGGTGTTGATCACTGCACCGATCCCGGTGGTGACACCACAGCCCAGCAGGCAGACCTTTTCCAGCGGCGCTTCTTTAGGAATCTTGGCCACGGAGATTTCCGGCAGCACGGTGTACTCGGAAAAGGTCGAAGTCCCCATGTAGTGGAAAATCGGCTGCCCCTTGTAGGAAAAACGCGTAGTGCCGTCCGGCATCAGGCCTTTGCCCTGGGTCGCACGGATGGCCTGGCACAGGTTGGTCTTGCCCGACAGGCAGAATTTGCACTTGCCGCATTCCGGGGTGTAGAGCGGGATCACGTGGTCACCCACCGCTACCGAGGTCACACCCTCGCCAATCGCTTCGACCACTGCGCCGCCTTCGTGGCCGAGGATCGACGGGAAGATGCCTTCCGGATCCGCGCCCGACAGGGTGTAGGCATCGGTATGGCAAACCCCGGAAGCGACCACCCGCAGCAGGACTTCGCCAGCCTTGGGCATGGCGACATCCACTTCCACGATCTCCAGCGGTTTCTTGGCTTCAAAGGCGACAGCGGCGCGTGACTTGATCATCCGGGTTTCTCCAGGGGCTTGAAAAGTGAGACGGGCAGTGTAAAACATGGCCCACTGATTAATAATCCAGGCAAAAGCAAAACATTATTGCTACACAGGGATAATCAACATGCTGGAGAACCGCTGGGAAGGCATCGATGAATTCGTCGCCGTGGCCGAATGCAGCCAATTCACCGCCGCTGCCGAGCGCCTTGGCGTGTCCTCATCCCATATCAGCCGCCAGGTGGCACGCCTGGAAGAACGCCTGCAAACCCGCTTGCTCTATCGCAGTACCCGGCGCGTGACGCTGACCGAGGCCGGGCAGACCTTCCTACAGCATTGCCAGCGCCTGCAAGACGGGCGCGAAGAAGCCCTACGCGCCGTGGGCGACCTGACCAGCGAACCCAAAGGCATGTTGCGCATGACCTGCGCCGTGGCTTATGGCGAACGCTTCATCGTGCCGCTGGTCACCCGCTTCATGGGGCTGTATCCGCAATTGCGGGTGGACATCGAACTGAGCAATCGCCCGCTCGACCTGGTGCATGAAGGCCTGGACCTGGCGATTCGCCTGGGCCGCCTGCAGGATTCGCGGATGGTCGCCAGCCGCCTGGCACCCCGGCGCATGTACCTGTGCGCGTCGCCGTCCTACCTGGAGCGGTATGGACGCCCACATAGCTTGTCGGAGCTGAGCCGGCATAACTGCCTGATCGGCAGCTCGGATATTTGGCAGTTGGCCCAGGATGGGCGCGAGTTTTCCCAAAGGGTGCAGGGAAACTGGCGCTGCAACAGTGGGCAGGCGGTGTTGGATGCGGCGTTGCAGGGGGTCGGGTTGTGCCAGTTGCCGGATTATTACGTGCTGGAGCACTTGCACAACGGGGCGCTGGTTTCGCTGCTTGAGGCCCATCAACCGCCGAATACCGCAGTGTGGGCGCTATATCCGCAGCAGCGGCATTTGTCGCCGAAGGTGCGCAAGTTGGTGGATTACCTGAAGGAAGGGTTGGCTGGGCGAGCGGAGTATGGCGGGTGATCTGCTGGGGTGTCAGGCCCGGCCTCATCGCAGGCAAGCCAGCTCCCACACTTTGGACCGCATATACTTGGTGGGATGCGGTCAAGTGCCTGCGATAGAGTCAACTCGGTGTAACTGACTAGCGACGATTCGCCCACCGCAACCTGAGCCACTCCAAGTCTTCCGGCCGGGTCACCTTGATATTGTCCGCTCGCCCTTCAATCAGGCGTGGCGCCTGGCCGGACCATTCCATGGCCGAGGCTTCGTCGGTGATGACCGCATCGGCCACGAGGCTATCGGCCAAGGCACGGTGCAAGGCCCCAAGGCGAAACATCTGCGGCGTATAGGCTTGCCAGATCAGGCTGCGGTCAATGGTTTCCACGACCCGCCCGTGCTTGTCGACACGCTTGAGAGTGTCGCGGGCCGGTACGGCCAGCAAACCACCGACTGGATCGTCCGCCAGCTCCGCCAGCAACTTGTCGAGGTCCTCGCGGCTCAGGTTCGGCCGTGCAGCATCATGCACCAGCACCCAGTCGTCATCGCTGGCGCCCAGGGCATTGAGTTGCAGCAACGCATTGAGTACCGAGCCTGAACGCTGCGAACCACCGTCTGCGCGCTGGATACGCGGGTCGCCAGCGCATGCCAGGCTTGGCCAGTAAGGATCATCGACAGCCAGACTGACTACCAAACCCTTGAGGCTCGGATGGTCGAGAAAACAGCCAAGGCTGTGTTCGAGAATAGTGCGCCCGCCCAGTTGCAGATATTGCTTGGGACGGTCAGCAGCCATACGGGCACCGACGCCCGCGGCAGGAATCACGGCCCAGAAGGCCGGCAAACAGAAACTCATTGGGCCAACTGGTAGAGGGTTTCGCCCTCCTTGACCATGCCCAACTCATGACGAGCCCGTTCTTCAACGGTCTCCATGCCTTTTTTCAACTCAAGCACTTCGGCATCGAGCACACGGTTGCGCTCCAGCAACACCTCGTTCTCGGCGTGCTGTGCGGCAATTTGCTGGGTCAGGTCGGTTACCTGCGCCAGGCTGCCATTGCCCACCCAAAGGCGGTACTGCAGGCCAGCCAGCAGCAAGAGCAAGACGAGGAACAACCAATTGGGACTGCGCATCGAATATCGGGTATCCAGTGAAAAAAGACAGCCATGCAAAACTTTTGAAACAACTGATAGCACGAAGCCTGGAAGAACCAGGCTTGTGCTTGATAGGCATCAGATTAGTGCGCAAATTCACTCTACAGTGAGTTTTCCGACACAATCTGTTGTCTTTTTACCATCAACTACTCAGCCGCGAAACTCACCGCGACCGTTGTATTTGGCTTTACCGCCCAATTGCTCTTCGATACGCAGCAGTTGGTTGTACTTGGAAACGCGGTCGGAACGGCACAGCGAACCGGTTTTGATCTGGCCCGCCGAGGTGCCCACAGCCAGGTCGGCAATGGTCGAATCTTCGGTTTCGCCGGAGCGGTGCGAGATCACAGCCGTGTAGCCGGCAGCCTTGGCCATCTGGATGGCTTCCAGGGTTTCGGTCAGGGTGCCGATCTGGTTGAACTTGATCAGGATCGAGTTGGCAATCTTCTTGTCGATGCCTTCTTTCAGGATCTTGGTGTTGGTCACAAACAGGTCGTCGCCTACCAGTTGGACTTTTTCGCCGATCTTGTCGGTGAGGATCTTCCAGCCGTCCCAGTCGGACTCGTCCAGGCCATCTTCAATGGAGATGATCGGGTAACGTTCGCTCAAGCCTTTGAGGTAGTCAGCAAAACCTTCGGCGGTGAACACCTGGCCTTCGCCGGACAGGTTGTACTTGCCATCTTCGTAGAACTCGCTGGCCGCGCAGTCCAGGGCCAGGGTCACGTCGGTGCCCAGCTTGTAGCCAGCGTTGGCCACGGCTTCGGAGATCACTTTCAGTGCATCTTCGTTGGACGCCAGGTTCGGTGCGAAACCACCCTCATCGCCTACGGCAGTGCTCAGGCCACGGGCCTTCAGCACAGCTTTCAAGTGATGGAAAATCTCGGTGCCCATGCGCAGGCCTTCGGAGAAGGTCTTGGCGCCAACCGGCTGTACCATGAATTCCTGGATATCAACGTTGTTATCCGCATGCTCGCCACCGTTGATGATGTTCATCATCGGCACCGGCATCGAGTAGACACCCGGAGTACCGTTCAGGTTGGCAATGTGCGCGTACAACGGCAGGTCCTGATCCTGCGCAGCCGCCTTGGCAGCCGCCAGGGACACAGCAAGGATCGCATTGGCGCCGAGGCTGCCTTTGTTTTCAGTGCCGTCGAGCTTGATCATCGCGTGGTCCAGGGCTTTCTGGTCCAGCGGGTCCTTGCCCAGCAACAGGTCGCGGATCGGACCGTTGATGTTGGCTACCGCCTTGAGGACACCCTTGCCCAGGTAACGGCTCTTGTCGCCATCACGCAGTTCCAGCGCTTCGCGCGAACCGGTGGAAGCACCGGACGGCGCGCAGGCGCTGCCGATGATACCGTTATCGAGAAGCACGTCGGCTTCGACGGTGGGGTTGCCACGGGAGTCGAGAACTTCACGACCTTTGATGTCGACGATTTTTGCCATTGTTGTAAACACTCCAAAGTTGACGAAAACGACGCAGCTGAAGGAAATCTTTTGACCGACCGCAAGGGTGGAACAACGGGGCAGGCTTGCAGACGACAAGGCTCAGGCCCTAGGGCCTGAGCATAAAGCGCGGAAAGTTTACCGGAGAAACGCGGGTTACGCGGTTTCTACCGTCGGAAAACTCTTGACCAGTTCGTCCAACTGCTTGAGCTGGGCCAGGAATGGCTCCAGCTTGTCCAGGCGCAGGGCGCATGGGCCGTCGCACTTGGCGTTGTCCGGATCGGGATGGGCTTCCAGGAACAGGCCGGCCAGGGACTGGCTGATGCCCGCCTTGGCCAGGTCCAGCACCTGGGCACGTCGCCCACCAGCAGAATCTGCGCGACCACCCGGCATTTGCAGCGCGTGGGTCACGTCGAAGAATACCGGGTACTCGAACTGTTTCATGATGCCGAAACCGAGCATGTCCACCACGAGGTTGTTGTAGCCAAAGCTCGAACCACGCTCGCAGAGGATCAACTGGTCGTTACCCGCTTCCACGCACTTGTTCAGGATGTGTTTCATTTCCTGGGGTGCAAGGAACTGGGCTTTCTTGATATTGATCACAGCGCCGGTCTTGGCCATCGCGACAACCAGGTCGGTCTGGCGCGACAGGAAGGCCGGCAACTGGATGATGTCACACACCTCGGCGACCACCGCAGCCTGCTCAGGCTCGTGGACGTCGGTGATGATCGGCACGCCAAAGGCTTGCTTGATGTCCTGGAAGATCCGCATGCCTTCTTCAAGGCCCGGGCCGCGATAGGAGGTCACGGACGAACGGTTGGCCTTGTCGAAGCTGGCCTTGAATACATAAGGGATACCCAGTTTCTCGGTAACCTTGACGTACTCTTCACAGACCTGCATCGCCATGTCGCGGCTTTCCAGCACGTTCATGCCGCCAAACAGCACCATGGGCTTGTCGTTGGCAATCTCGATGTCGCCTACGCGAATGATCTTCTGGGCCATCAGGTTTACGCCTTCTTCTGATGTTGCGTCAGTGCAGCCTTGACGAAGCCGCTGAACAACGGGTGACCGTCGCGTGGAGTCGAGGTGAACTCAGGGTGGAACTGGCACGCGACGAACCATGGATGATCCGGTGCCTCGACCACTTCAACCAACTTGCCATCACCGGAGCGACCGGAGATTTTCAGGCCAGCTTCCTTGATCTGCGGCAGCAGGTTGTTGTTCACCTCATAACGGTGACGGTGACGCTCGACAATCACGTCCTTGCCGTAGCAGTCGTGCACCAGCGAACCGGACTCCAGCAGGCAATCCTGTGCGCCAAGGCGCATGGTGCCGCCCAGGTCGGAGGTTTCGGTACGGGTTTCAACAGCGCCGGTGGCATCTTCCCACTCGGTGATCAGGCCCACGACCGGATGGCCGCTGGTGTGATCGAACTCGGTGGAGTTGGCGTCTTTCCAGCCCAGCACGTTACGGGCGAACTCGATAACGGCCACTTGCATGCCCAGGCAGATACCCAGGTACGGCACTTTGTTCTCACGAGCGTACTGCACGGCGGTGATCTTGCCTTCCACGCCACGCAGGCCGAAACCGCCTGGAACGAGGATCGCGTCAACACCTTCGAGCAGCGCGGTGCCCTGGTTCTCGATATCTTCGGAATCGATGTAGCGCAGGTTGACCTTGGTCCGGTTGCTGATGCCGGCGTGGCTCATCGCTTCGATCAGCGACTTGTACGCGTCCAGCAGTTCCATGTACTTGCCGACCATGGCGATGGTCACTTCGTGCTCAGGGTTGAGCTTGGCGTCAACCACCGCTTCCCACTCGGACAGGTCCGCGCCATTGCACTGCAAGCCGAAACGCTCGACCACAAAATCATCCAGGCCTTGGGAATGCAGGATGCCCGGGATCTTGTAGATGGTGTCGGCGTCTTCCAGGGCAATCACCGCACGCTCTTCAACGTTGGTGAACTGGGCGATCTTGCGACGCGAGGAAATGTCGATCGGGTGATCGGAGCGGCACACCAACACGTCCGGTTGCAGGCCGATGGAACGCAGTTCCTTGACCGAGTGCTGGGTTGGCTTGGTTTTGGTTTCGCCGGCAGTGGCGATGTACGGCACCAGCGTCAGGTGCATCAGCATCGCGCGCTTGGCGCCGACTTCGAAACGCAACTGGCGGATGGCTTCGAGGAACGGTTGCGATTCGATGTCACCCACGGTGCCACCGATCTCGACCATCGCCACGTCGGCATCGCCTGCACCCTTGATGATGCGGCGCTTGATTTCGTCGGTGATGTGCGGGATCACCTGGATGGTTGCACCCAGGTAGTCACCACGGCGCTCTTTGCGCAGCACGTGCTCGTAGACACGGCCAGTGGTGAAGTTGTTGTTCTGGGTCATGGTCGTGCGGATGAACCGCTCGTAGTGGCCCAGGTCCAGGTCGGTCTCGGCGCCGTCGTGGGTGACGAACACTTCACCGTGCTGGAACGGGCTCATGGTGCCCGGGTCGACGTTGATGTACGGGTCCAGCTTGAGCATGGTGACCTTAAGTCCCCGCGCCTCCAGGATGGCCGCCAACGAAGCGGAGGCAATGCCTTTCCCCAATGAAGAAACAACACCGCCCGTGACGAATATGTAGCGCGTCATGAAAAACCCTAGAAGTCTGCGTTAAAGCGGTCGGAGCCGCCGGGGAAAGCGAAGGAAGGCCGAAGCCCCCGATCACCTGCATTAATCACAGTGCACCTTTCAAAAAAACCGCCGCGTTGTGACAGACCAGCAATGGAACACCGGTACGTTGATCGCTACACATTTTTTGGAATCGCCCAGCAAAGACTGCTTGGTAATCGGCAACGACTGTGTTTCAGGAGAATCCACAGAAGTTGTATCAAGAAGGGAGCGTAGTCTACCGGAAAGGCGCTATCAGCTCAAACCTTGATCGCAGGTTGGTGGCGTCCAATGTAATTGCCAGTCATCCCCCTGCCCTGTCGAGGCCCTGGCCAGGTTGGCCACAGCCAGCAAACGGGAGCCCTGGTACAGCAGCGGCAATCTGCCACGGACAAAGCCCGGCACCGCACTTTCGTTGAGCAAACGCTTGAGGTCACGCCGGCCACGGCCTGGCACTTCCATGATTTCACCGCCCAGGCGGTAGCCAATGCTCAAAGGCCCATCAGGGGCACATCCGCTGAAATGCAGTTGGCCGTTGCCGGGTAACTGTAGTGGGTTTTGCGGGCGCGACCAGCTCAATGGACTGTCGGAAAACTCTGACCACTGGGTAGGCAACCACCAAATGCGATCGTTGCAACGGTGCAATTGGCCGTCGGCCAAACGCCAGATGGGTTGTGCATCCGCCTTGGCATCACGTAAGGCACTCCAGCCAACCCAGTGCTCGCTATCGGGCAAGCGTGTCAAAGGCGCCAGCCAGTACCGCAAGGCGTTGCGCTGCCGGGCGTCGGAAAGAGTGCGCAACGGTGCAATGCTCAACGATGGCAGCGCCAGCCACGAAAGCCCCGACGGCTGGTTGGCGGCCTGTACATCCAGTTGCGCCAACTCATCGAGCAGCCCCTGGGCCTCTGCCAAATGCCCGGCGGTACGCGCCAGGGCATTCACAGCCTGAGGCCAGCGTGCGGTGAGCAGCGGGAACAGTTGATGGCGCAGGTAATTGCGCGAGAAGCGTGGATCGCTGTTGGATGGGTCTTCGATCCAGGTCAGTTGATGGTCGCGGGCGTAGGCTTCCAACTCGGTTCGCGATACGTCCAGCAACGGCCGCGCCAGCCCCCCCGCGCCCAAGGGACGCTGCGCCGGCATGCCGGCCAGACCGCGCACCCCAGCGCCTCGCAGCAGACGGAACAACAGGGTTTCAGCCTGATCATCACGGTGCTGGCCTGTGAGTAGCAACTCCCCTGGGCTGATCGCCTCGGCGAACGCCTGGTAGCGCGCATCACGAGCCGCACGCTCAAGACTTGCACCAGGCAGCACTTGCACATGCATGACGCGCAGCGCCACCCCTGCGGCATCACAGACCGCCTGGCAATGGGCTGGCCACGCGTCAGCCGCAGCCTGAAGGCCATGATGAACATGGATAGCCCGCAGTGGCGGCAGGGGTTGGGTTTTTGCCAGGTCGACGAGCAGGTGCAGCAGGACAGTGGAGTCGAGTCCACCGGAGTAGGCGATATGCCAGGCCGGGGCGTTGCGCCAGGGGGCGAGGGATTGCAGGAGTTTGGCGGGTAGAGCTGGTTTCATCGCACGTTACCGCCGCAAAACTGAAATACGGTAGCCAAGCATACACAAAGCAAATGTGGGAGCGGGCTTGCTCGCGATAGGGGTGTATCCGTCAGTTAATCTGGCACTGACACACTGCTATCGCGAGCAAGCCCGCTCCCACACAAGCCCGAATCCATATGGCTATGCGGTATCTTACAGGCCGTAGCTCATCAAGCGCTCGTAGCGACGAGCCAGCAGCGCTTCGTTGTCGAACTTCTTGAGCATAGCCAGCTGTTCGCAGAGTTCGGCGCGAATGGTTGCAGAAACAGCGGCCGGGTCGCGGTGAGCGCCGCCCAGTGGCTCGGCAATCACTTTGTCGACAATGCCCAGGCCTTTGAGGCGATCAGCGGTGATCCCCATGGCTTCGGCAGCATCCGGGGCCTTTTCTGCAGTTTTCCACAGGATCGAGGCACAGCCTTCCGGCGAGATCACCGCGTAGGTGGAGTATTGCAACATGTTCAACTGGTCGCAGACGCCGATGGCCAGCGCACCGCCGGAACCGCCTTCACCGATCACAGTCGCGATGATCGGGGTTTTCAGGCGCGCCATCACCCGCAGGTTCCAGGCAATCGCTTCGCTCTGGTTACGCTCTTCGGCGTCGATGCCAGGGTAGGCGCCCGGGGTGTCGATAAAGGTCAGGATCGGCATTTTGAAGCGTTCGGCCATTTCCATCAGGCGGCAGGCCTTGCGGTAGCCTTCCGGACGCGGCATACCGAAGTTGCGACGCACTTTCTCGCGCACTTCACGGCCTTTCTGGTGACCGATCACCATCACGGGCTGGTCGTCCAGGCGGGCAATACCGCCGACAATCGCCGCGTCATCGGAGAAGTGACGGTCGCCATGCAACTCGTCGAACTCGGTGAAGATGTGATCGATGTAGTCCAGGGTGTACGGACGGCGCGGGTGGCGGGCCAGGCGCGCGATCTGCCAGCTGGTCAGCTTGCCAAAGATGTCTTCGGTCAGCGTCTTGCTCTTGTCTTGCAGGCGCAAGATTTCATCGCCGATATTCAGCGAATTGTCATTGCCGACCAGGCGCAGCTCTTCGATCTTGGCTTGCAGGTCAGCGATCGGCTGTTCGAAATCAAGAAAATTCGGGTTCATAAGCGTCCGTCTTGGGTCGACGGCCAGGGAGTGCCAGGCCTGCCGGTGGTCTATTCGCGCCCTACCTTAAGGGAGAGGCGCGTCAAGGTCGAGATTAAATGTTGAGTCGAGGTCAGGGGCAAAACAATGGCCCTGACCGTCAACGGTATTGGAGGAAGACGTTGTCACGCCCGAACTGGTCACGCAATGCTTGAATCAAGCCATCGGCCGGGTCAATTCGCCACGTCTCACCAAACTGCAACATCGCCTTGGCATCGCTGCCGGTGTACTCCATGGTCACCGGGCACGCGCCACGGTGGCGCTTGAGCAGATCCCCCAGCCAGCGTAGCTGATCGCCCTTGAGGGCTTCGGTTTTAACCTTCAGGCGCAGGCTTTCGGCCAGGTTGGTACGGGCATCTTCCATGCTCATCACGCGCTTGATCCGCAGGCGCAGGCCGCCGGAGAAGTCATCATTGCTGACCTCCCCCTCCACCACCACCATCGCGTCGGTCTGCAACAGCGACTGCGCGGAGTGGAAGGCGTCGGCAAACAGCGACGCTTCGATACGGCCCGAGCGGTCGTCGAGGGTGATGAAACCCATCTTGTCGCCCTTTTTGTTCTTCATCACCCGCAGGGCAATGATCATCCCGGCAACGGTCTGGGTATCGCGCGCCGGCTTCAGGTCGATGATGCGCTGGCGGGCAAAACGACGGATCTCGCCTTCATATTCGTCAATCGGGTGACCGGTGAGGTACAGGCCCAGGGTGTCTTTCTCACCCTTGAGGCGTTCCTTGAGGGTCAGTTCCTTGGCCTTGCGGTGATTGGCGTACACATCGGCATCTTCTTCGACAAACAGCCCGCCAAACAGGTCGGCATGCCCGCTGTCGTGGGTACGGGCGGTTTGTTCGGCAGCCTTGATCGCTTCTTCCATGGCGGTCAGCAGCACCGCGCGATTACGGTCGATATTGGCCTGGTAGGCCTTCGGCTCGTCATGGAAATACGGCCCGAGGCGATCCAGGGCACCGCTGCGGATCAGGCCATCGAGGGTACGTTTGTTGATGCGCTTGAGATCGACCCGAGCGCAGAAATCGAACAGATCCTTGAACGGGCCGTCCTGGCGCGCCTCCGTAATCGCCTCGACCGGGCCCTCGCCCACGCCCTTGATCGCGCCCAGGCCATAGATGATGCGGCCCTCGTCGTTCACCGTGAACTTGAACTCCGAGGCGTTCACATCCGGCGCGTCGAGGCGCAGTTTCATGGTCCGCACTTCTTCGATCAAGGTCACGACCTTGTCGGTGTTGTGCATATCCGCCGAAAGTACCGCCGCCATGAACGGCGCCGGATAGTGGGCTTTCAGCCAGGCAGTCTGGTACGACACCAGGCCATAGGCGGCGGAGTGGGATTTGTTGAAGCCATAACCGGCGAATTTTTCCACCAGGTCAAAGATGTTACCGGCCAGGTCAGCGTCGATGTTGTTGGTGGCGCAGCCTTCAATGAAACCGCCGCGCTGCTTGGCCATTTCCTCGGGCTTTTTCTTACCCATGGCGCGACGCAGCATGTCTGCACCGCCGAGGGTGTAGCCGGCCATGACCTGGGCGATCTGCATCACCTGTTCCTGATACAGGATGATGCCGTAGGTCGGTGCCAGTACTGGCTTGAGGCCCTCGTACTGGTAATCGGAGTGCGGGTAGGCCAGTTCGGCGCGCCCGTGCTTACGATTGATAAAGTCATCAACCATGCCCGATTGCAGCGGGCCCGGACGGAACAGGGCCACCAGTGCGATCAAGTCTTCCAGGCAGTCGGGCTTGAGCTTTTTGATCAGCTCCTTCATGCCGCGCGATTCAAGCTGGAACACCGCGGTGGTCTCGGCTTTTTGCAGCAGGGCGTAGGTTGGCTTGTCGTCCAGCGGGATAAACGCGATGTCCAGCGGCGCCTCATCGACCTTGGCCCGCTCGCGGTTGATCGTCTTGAGCGCCCAATCGATGATCGTCAGGGTCCGCAGGCCGAGGAAGTCGAACTTCACCAGGCCGGCCGCCTCCACGTCATCCTTGTCGAACTGGGTTACCAGGCCACCGCCTTCTTCGTCGCAATAGATCGGCGAAAAGTCTGTCAGCTTGGTCGGCGCGATTACTACACCACCGGCGTGCTTACCGACGTTACGTACCACGCCTTCGAGCTTGCGGGCCATGTCCCAGATTTCGGCAGCTTCTTCATCGATTTTGATGAAGTCGCGCAGGATTTCTTCCTGCTCGTAGGCCTTTTCCAGGGTCATGCCGACTTCAAAGGGAATCATCTTCGACAAACGGTCCGCCAGGCCGTAGGACTTGCCCTGCACCCGCGCCACGTCGCGGATGACCGCCTTGGCCGCCATGGAACCGAAAGTAATGATCTGGCTTACCGCGTTACGCCCGTATTTTTCGGCCACATATTCGATGACCCGGTCGCGACCATCCATGCAGAAGTCGACGTCGAAGTCGGGCATCGATACCCGTTCCGGGTTCAGGAAGCGTTCGAACAGCAGGTCATATTCCAGCGGATCAAGGTCGGTGATCTTCTGCACATAGGCCACCAGCGACCCGGCACCCGACCCCCGGCCAGGCCCCACCGGCACCCCGTTGCTTTTGGCCCACTGGATAAAGTCCATTACGATCAGGAAGTAACCGGGGAACCCCATCTGGATGATGATATCCAGCTCGAAATTCAGCCGGTCGACATACACCTGGCGCTTGGCTTCGTAATCTTCAGTGGTGTCCTTGGGCAGCAGAACGGAAAGACGCTCTTCCAGGCCATCAAAGGACACCTTGCGGAAATACTCATCGATGGTCATGCCATCGGGAATCGGGAAGTTGGGCAAGAAGTGCTTGCCCAGCTTCACTTCAATATTGCAGCGCTTGGCAATTTCGACGGAGTTTTCCAGCGCCTCGGGCAGGTCACTGAACAGCTCGGCCATTTCTTCGGCACTTTTGAGGTATTGCTCTTCGCTATAGTTCTTCGAGCGACGTGGATCGTCCAGCGCCCGGCCTTCACCGATGCAGACGCGGGTTTCGTGGGCCTCGAAGTCTTCTTTCTTGATAAAGCGCACATCGTTGGTGGCCACCAGCGGCGCACCCAGCTTTTCGGCCAGGGCCACGGCGGCATGCAAGTGTTCTTCGTCGTTGGGGCGGTTGGTGCGCTGCACTTCCAGGTAGAAGCGGCCCGGGAAGACCTGCATCCACTCGCTCGCCAGTACCTCTGCCTCGTGCGGATTACCGCCGAGCAGCGCGATCCCGATCTCGCCCTCTTTAGCCGCCGACAGCATGATCAGGCCTTCGCTGGCCTCGGCAACCCATTCACGCTCGATGATGATCGAGCCATTGCGCTGGCCGTCGATGAAACCACGGGAAATCAGTTCAGTCAGGTTGCGATAACCCACGCCATTCATCGCCAACAGGCTGATACGGCTCAGGGCGTTGTCCGGGTCTTTGTTGGACAGCCAGAGGTCGGCACCGCAGATCGGCTTGATCCCGGCGCCCATGGCATTTTTGTAGAACTTGACCAGGGAACACATGTTGTTCTGGTCAGTGACCGCAACGGCAGGCATGTTCATGCCCACCAGGGTTTTGACCAGCGGTTTGATCCGTACCAGGCCGTCGACCAGGGAATATTCAGTGTGCAGGCGCAGGTGAACGAATGAAGCCGGCATAGTGATCCTGTCTAGATACGTGTGAAAACAACAAGGCCCGGATTGTACCGGGCCTTGAGTAAAACATCAGCCTGCGCCTAACGCTCGGCCAGGTTTTCGCGCGCCTCATAAGCCAGGCGTACCGGGGCAAACGAGCGGCGGTGGATCGGTGTCGGGCCCAATCGGGCCAGGGCTTCCAGATGAACGGGCGTCGGGTAGCCTTTATGGCCGCCAATGCCGTAGCCCGGATAGATCAATTCGAACGCCGCCATTTCACGGTCACGACTGACCTTGGCCAGGATCGAGGCGGCGGCAATCGCCGGAACCTTGCTATCACCCTTGACCACCGCTTCGGCCGGCATCGCCAGCTTCGGGCAGCGATTACCGTCGATCATCGCCAGTTTCGGGGTAATGTGCAGCCCCTCGACGGCGCGCTGCATGGCCAGCATCGTGGCGTGCAGGATATTCAGCTCGTCGATTTCCTCGACTTCGGCCCTGGCGATATGCCAACTGAGGGCCTTTTCGCAAATTTCGTCAAACAGCTTTTCCCGACGGGCCTCGGTCAGTTTCTTCGAGTCGTTGAGGCCGAGGATCGGACGATTCGGATCCAGAATCACCGCCGCCGTGACCACCGCGCCGCACAGCGGGCCACGCCCTACTTCATCGACACCGGCAACCAGTTCGTGGGTTTGGGCAACCAGGCTGAAATCCAGGCCGATTTGCGTCTTCATAGGGTTTCCTGCTGGCGGCCGATCAAGGTCAACACGGCATCTGCTGCCTGGTTCGACGCATCACGGCGCAAGGTACGGTGAATTTCGTCAAACCCACGGGTCTGCTCTTCGCCACCGTCGATCAACGGCGCAATGGTCTGGGCCAATGCTTCGGGCGTTGCCGCGTCCTGCAACAACTCCGGCACCAACAAACGCTGGGCCAGCAGGTTGGGCAAGGAGATGTAGGGACTTTTGACCATGCGCTTGAGAATCCAGTAGGTCAGCGGCGCCAGGCGATAAGCCACGACCATCGGGCGTTTATAGAGCAAGGCCTCAAGCGTGGCGGTACCGGAAGCGATCAACACCGCATCGCAGGCGGCCAGGGCCAGGTGCGAGTGACCGTCGAGCAGTGTCAACGGCAGGTCGCGCCCCACCAACAAAGCCTCGATTTGTGCGCGTCGCTGCGGGCTGGAGCACGGCAGCACAAAACGCACCCCAGGCTTCAGGGCCTGCAGGCGCTCAGCCGCATCAAAGAACAGTGCGCCCAGACGACCGACCTCACCGCCACGACTGCCGGGCATCAACGCCACCAGCGGCCCCTCGGGCAAGCCCAGCTCGGCGCGGGCTGCGGCACGATCGGCCTGCAACGGGATGGTATCGGCCAGGGTATGGCCGACAAACCTTACCGGCACGCCCTTTTCTTCATAGAACCGTGCCTCGAAAGGCAGCAGGGTCAGCATCAGGTCGCAGCCTTCACGGATCTTCAAGACACGCTTCTGTCGCCACGCCCACACGGACGGGCTGACGTAATGCACGGTCTTGATCCCGGCCTGACGCAGCTTGAGTTCGATATTGAGGGTGAAGTCCGGTGCATCGATACCGATAAAGACATCCGGTTTCTCTGCAATCAGGGTCTGGATCAGCAGTTTGCGTCGAGCGAGCAGCTCGCGCAGGCGCCCGAGCACTTCCACCAGCCCCATGACCGACAAACGCTCCATGGGAAAGTAGGAAGTCAGGCCTTCGGCCTGCATCAATGGGCCGCCGACCCCGATGAATTCCACCGATGGATGCTGCGCCTTGAGCGCGCGCATCAGGCCAGCGCCCAATATATCGCCGGAAGCTTCTCCGGCCACCAATGCAATACGCAGTGTGACCATGATCAGCGGGTGATGCCGCGAGTCGATGCCTGGATCGAATCACGGAATATGGCAACTTCAGGAAACAACGCCGCCGGCTCAGCCAGCTCTGCCAACGCCTGGTCAACCGTCAGGCCCTGGCGATACACCACCTTGTAGGCGCGACGCAGGGCGTGGATTGCATCTTCGCTGAAACCTCGGCGGCGCATGCCTTCGAAGTTCATGCTGCGGGCTTCGGCAGGATTGCCAAATACCGTGACGAACGCCGGCACATCCTTGCCAATAGCAGTACCCATGCCGGAAAAGCTGTGGGCGCCGATATGGCAATACTGATGCACCAGGGTGAAACCGGACAGGATCGCCCAGTCGTCAACGTGTACATGGCCGGCCAATGCAGTGTTGTTGACCAGGATGCAGTGGTTGCCAATCACACTGTCATGGCCGATGTGCGCATAGGCCATCACCAGATTGTGATCGCCCAGGGTGGTTTCTGCCCGGTCCTGCACAGTGCCACGGTGAATGGTCACGCCTTCACGAATGATGTTGTGATCACCGATTACCAGGCGGGTTTCTTCACCCTTGTACTTCATGTCCGGCGTATCTTCGCCTACCGAGGAAAACTGGTAGATACGATTGTGTTTGCCGATGCGGGTCGGACCCTTGAGGATCACGTGCGGCCCGATGACTGTTCCCTCGCCGATTTCCACACCTGCGCCGATGATCGACCACGGGCCGACCTCAACGTCGGCGGCCAGCACGGCCGTCGGATCGATGATTGCGCGAGGGTCAATCAAACTCATAGTTTGCGTTCCGCGCAGATAATTTCGGCGGAGCACACAGGTTTGCCGTCAACCGACGCCTGGCACTCGAATTTCCAGATCTGGCGCTTGCAGCTCACGAACTTGGCTTCCAGGATCAACTGGTCACCCGGGGTAACCGGGTTGCGGAAACGCAGTTTGTCGGAGCCCACGAAATAGTAAAGCGTGCCATCGGCAGGCTTCAGGTCGAGCATTTTAAAACCCAGGATACCAGCAGCCTGCGCCATTGCTTCGATGATCAACACGCCCGGCATGATCGGATGCGCCGGGAAGTGGCCATTGAAGAAGGGTTCGTTGATGCTGACATTCTTGTAGGCACGAATGCGCTTTTCCTCAACATTGAGCTCCACTACACGGTCCACCAGCAGGAACGGGTAACGGTGAGGCAGGTATTCGCGAATCTCGTTGATGTCCATCATTTCGGGGGGAAGCCTGTAATAAAGATTGGGAGCGCGCGGACTAAGGCACGCCCCTCTAGCAAATCAAGAAGGCAGTCTAGCTGCTGTGCACACTTGATATGGAAATGGTATCAGCCATCTGATGAAACATTACTGCCAGGGGTCACGTCCCCAACACGCTTTTCCAGATGTTTCAGGCGCCGCGCCATGTCGTCGAGCTGCCTTAAACGGGCCGCGCTCTTGCGCCACTCGGCCGCGGGTTGCATCGCCGTGCCGGAAGAATAGGCCCCAGGCTCGGTAATCGAATGGGTCACCATGGTCATGCCGGTAATGAAAACGTTGTCACACACATCGATATGGCCCACCAGACCGACACCGCCGGCCAGCATGCAGTGCTTGCCGATCTTGGTGCTGCCGGAAATGCCGACGCACGCAGCCATAGCCGTATGATCGCCAATCTGTACGTTGTGGGCGATCTGGATCTGGTTGTCGAGCTTCACACCATTGCCAATCACGGTATCGGCCAAAGCCCCGCGATCGACAGCAGTGTTGACGCCAATCTCCACATCATCACCAATCAGCACACCGCCAACCTGGGCAATCTTCTGCCAGATGCCCTTCTCATTGGCGAAGCCGAAGCCTTCGCCGCCGATCACGGCACCGGACTGAATCACCACACGCTGCCCGATACGCACATCGTGGTAGAGGGTCACGCGTGGTGCGAGCCAACCGCCTGCACCGATTTCACTGCGCGCACCGATAAAGCAATGAGCCCCTACCGTCACACCGGCGCCAATGCGTGCACCACTCTCGATCACCGCAAAAGCACCGATGCTCGCCGCAGGATCTACCTGTGCGTCATCGGCGATGACCGCAGAAGGATGTATGCCTGGAGCGGCCTTGGGTTTCGGGTCAAACAGGTGGGACACCCGCGCGTAAGCCGCATAAGGATCTGCCACCACCAGCGCATCCCCGGCAAACGTCTCGGCGTCAGCGGCCTTCAGCAATACTGCTGCGGCCTGGCTGTCGCCCAGGTATTTACGGTATTGGGGGTTTGCAAGGAAGCTCAACTGAGCTGGGCCAGCCTCCTGCAAGGTGGCTAGCCCAGTGATTTCTTTCTCCTTGGAGCCACGTAAGGTGGCCCCCAGGAACTCGGCCAACTCGCCGAGTTTGATAGTCGCGGTCATGGTTTACTTCAGCTGGTTCATGCGCTCGATCACCTGGCGGGTGATGTCGTATTGAGGCTTGACGTCGATCACGGCGCCACGCTCGAAGACCAGGTCAAAGGCACCTTTCTTGATGACTTCTTCCACAGCGCTGTCGAGTTTTGGCTTCAGTTGCTTGAGCATTTCACGGTCAGCAACAGCCTTGGCCTCGTTCAGCTCCTTGGACTGGAACTGATAGTCACGGGCCTTTTGCTTGAATTCAAGCTCCAGACGCTCGCGCTCGCCTTGCTGCATTTTATCGCCACCGGCGACCAGACGATCCTGAATACCCTTGGCACTGCTTTCCAGTGTCTTGAGCTTGGTCAGTTGTGGGCCGAATTTTTTCTCGGCATCCACGGCGTACTTCTTGGCCGCGTCGGATTCCAGCAGGGCCATCTGATAGTTCAGGACGGCGATTTTCATTTCGGCAAACGCCGGGGTTGCGACCAGCACGGTTGCCAGAAGAACCAATTGAGTCAACTTACGCACGATGCACTCCTACAGAATCCGTTGTCGTTATCTTGGGTCGGACGCTTAGAACGTCTGGCCGAGGGAAAATTGGAAAATCTGGGTTTCAGCGTTATCCGGTTTCTTGATCGGCATCGCCAAGGCGAAGCTCAATGGACCCAGGGCAGTAATCCAGGTCACACCTACACCCACGGAACTGGCCAGGTTACTCAGGCTGACATCGTTGCACTGAGTGTTGGACTTGATACCCGATGGGTTCCGGACCTGCTCGCACTTGGAGTCGAATACGTTACCCACATCCCAGAAGACCGAAGTACGCAGGGAACGCTGATCCTTGACGAATGGCAGCGGGAACAGAATTTCCGCACCACCTTGAATCAATACGTTACCACCGAACGGCAGCGGGTCGTTGTCGGAGTCAGCTACGGTGCCGGTATTACCGGTAATGCCAACACCACGGCTCGGCGTACCACGAGGGCCCAGGGTGCTGTCCTTGAAACCACGTACCGAGTTGAAGCCACCCGCGTAGTAGTTCTCGTAGAACGGCAGGCCGTCGGTCGAACCGTAGCCATCACCATAGCCCAATTCCGTGTGCAGGCGCATGGTGTAGTTATCGCTCAACGGCGTGAACAACTGGCCACGGTAGTCGAGCTTGAAGAACGACAGGTCGCTACCTGGGGTGGTGGCTTCCAGGGTCAGGCTCTGGGAGTGACCACGGGTGGCCAGCACGCCTTTGTTCAGGGTGGACTCGGACCAACCGGCCGAGGCCTTAAAGTTGAGGAACTTGTCACCTTCACGGCGGGTGAAGTCGAAGATCTCGTCCACGGTGTAGACACCGGTCTTGATTTCATCCTGCTGCGCAGTCAGGCCGAAGGTCAGGCGCGAGGTCTCACTGATCGGGTAGCCCACGTTGACACCGGCACCCAGGCTGTCGATCGCATAGCTTGCAACGTCGACGTCGAGGTCTTTGTAGTCGGTGGTGCGATAGAAGGCGTTGTAGCCCAGGCTCACGCCATCAGCAGTCCAGTAGGGGTCCACATAACCGAAGTTGTAGCGGCTCTGGTATTCGCTGCGGGTCAGGCCGATGGAAACCTTGTTACCGGTACCCAGGAAGTTGTTCTGGGTAATCGAGCCACCGAGGATCAGGCCGGCACTCTGTGCAAAACCGACGCTGGCGGTGATCGAACCGGACGCTTGCTCTTCCACGGCGTAGTTCACGTCAACCTGGTCATCCACACCCGGTACGGCCGGGGTCTCGACGTTGACTTCCTTGAAGAAGCCCAGACGCTCAAGACGGGTCTTGGACTGGTCGATCAGGTAGGTCGAAGCCCAGCCACCTTCCATCTGGCGCATTTCACGACGCAGCACTTCGTCCTCGGACTTGGTGTTGCCACGGAAGTTGATGCGGTTGACGTAGGCACGCTTGCCCGGATCGACGACAAAGGTGATGTCCACGGTATGGTCATCATCATGGGGGGTCGGCACGCCGTTGACGTTGGCGAAGGTATAGCCTTCGTTGCCCAGGCGACGGGTGATCAGTTCAGAGGTGGTGGTCATCAGCTTGCGCGAGAACACCTGGTCCTTCTCGACCAGCAGCAGGGACTTGACCTGGTCTTCAGGCACTTTCAGGTCGCCGCTGAGCTTCACGTCACGTACGCGGTACTTCTCGCCTTCGTTGACGTTGACGGTGATGTAGACGTGTTTCTTGTCCGGCGTGATGGACACCTGGGTCGAAGCGATATCCATGTTGATATAGCCACGGTCCAGGTAGTAGGAGCGCAGACGCTCCAGGTCACCGGAGAGTTTTTCACGAGCGTACTTGTCGTCGTTCTTGAAGAACGACAGCCAGTTGGTGGTCTTGAGTTCGAACAGGTCGATCAGGTCTTCGTCGGCGAACTTGGTGTTGCCCACCACGTTGATGTGCTGGATCGCCGCCACGGTGCCTTCGTTGATGTTGACCTTCAGGCCGACACGGTTGCGCGGTTGCGGTACCACTTCGGTTTCCACGGAAGCGGAGTAACGGCCCTGGGCAACATACTGACGTTGCAGCTCGTTACGTACGCCTTCGAGGGTGGCACGCTGGAAGATCTCGCCTTCGGCCAGGCCGGATTGCTTGAGACCCTTCATCAAGTCTTCAGTGGAGATCGCCTTGTTGCCTTCGATCTCGATACTGGCGACAGAAGGCCGCTCCACGACAGTGATGACCAGGACGTTGCCTTCACGACCCAGTTGGATATCTTGAAAGAAGCCGGTTTTGAACAGCGCACGAGTGGATTCCACCAGGCGACGGTCGTCAGCCTGTTCCCCAACGTTCAACGGCAAGGCGCCAAACACGCTACCCGCGGAAACCCGCTGGAGGCCGTTGACGCGAATATCGGAGATGGTGAAGGACTCGGCGTGAACTTCGGCGATCATCAATACGGTGAGAACCGCAGTTAGCAGCAGACGTTTCATGAAGTCCTTTCTTATTCCAACTGGCAATAAACAAACTGCCGCAAAATGCGGCAGATTCGCAATTCAGCGAAGCGTTACAGTCGTCCCAGATCGTTGACCAAGGCTAACAACATCACCCCGACCACCAAACTGATACCGATCTGTATCCCCCAACCCTGCACCCGATCCGACAAGGGGCGACCACGCACCCACTCGACGAGATAAAACAACAGATGCCCCCCATCCAATACTGGAATGGGCAACAAATTCAGAACCCCAAGGCTAATACTCAGATAAGCCAGGAAATTCAGGAAATCAGCAACACCCGACTGGGCAGAAGCGCCCGCCACTTTAGCAATGGTTATCGGTCCACTCAAGTTTTTTACCGAGAGCTCGCCGAACAACATTTTCTTCAGGGAATCGAGGGTCAGCACACTCATGGTCCAAGTGCGTCGCGCGCCCTCGCCAATGGCTGCCAACGGCCCGAAACTGACCTCCCTCACCATCGATGGCGGCCATTCGACACCTTTGACCCCGGCGCCCAGATACCCGCCGGCCGCCTTGGCCTCCCCACGCACCGCAAGCGTGACAGGGACGTCGATTTGAGCACCATCGCGCTCAACTTTCAGCACAATTTTCGTATCAGGACGTACACGAACCAGATCGACCACTTGCTGCCAGTCACCCAGTGCCTGGCCATCCAGGGCCAGCAAGCGGTCGCCGGTCTTCAGGCCGGCAGCCTGGGCTGGGCCCTTGGGATCGAGTTCTGCCAATACTGGCGGCAGTGCCGGGCGCCACGGACGAATGCCCAGGGACTTGATCGGATCAGGCTCGTCGGCGCCCTTGAGCCACTTGTCCAGCACCAGTTCACGCGGTGTCTCGGCTGTCGAGTCCTGCTCGCGCACCACCAGTTGCACCGTGCCGCTTTCGCCCAGGCGCCGGACCAATTGCAGATTGACCGCGCCCCAACCCGTGGTCGGCTCACCATCAATGGCAACGATTTCCTGGCCGGCGCTCAATCCGGCCTTGGCGGCAATACTGCCCGCCTCGACCGCACCGATGACCGGGCGCACCTGCTGGCTGCCCAGCATGGCCAGGACCCAGAAGAACACCATGGCCAGCAGGAAGTTGGCGATCGGACCAGCCGCCACGATGGCGATACGCTGACGGACGGTCTTGCGGTTAAAGGATTGATCCAGTTGATCAGCCGGCACTTCGCCTTCGCGCTCGTCGAGCATCTTGACGTAGCCGCCCAGGGGAATGGCTGCAATCACGAATTCGGTGCCGCGCCGGTCATGCCAGCGCAGCAGCGGCATACCAAAGCCCACGGAGAAGCGCAGGACCTTGACGCCACAACGGCGCGCCACCCAGAAATGACCAAATTCGTGGAAAGTGACCAGCACACCCAGAGCAACCAGGGTGCCGACAATCATATAGAGCGCACTCATCTAATCTCTCCGCATTCCAATCCAGCGCCTGGCGACTAACCCGCGTGACGCTTCAACCATTGCTCGGCCAAGACCCGGGCCTTGGCATCCGCCTCGAACACGGCGCCCAAATCATTCACGGCAACCACGGGCTCCAGGCTCAAAATTTCCTCGATGATACGCGCGATCTGTGGAAAACGGATGCGTCGATCCAGAAACGCAGCAACCGCCACCTCATTTGCCGCGTTAAGCATCGCCGGCGCGCTGTTGCCTGCCTCTGCCGCCTCACGCGCCAGGCGCAGGCAAGGGAAGCGCTGCTCATCCGGCGCTTCGAAATCCAGGCGCGCAATGGCAAACAGGTCCAGGGGCGCAACACCGGAGTCGATACGCTCGGGCCAGGCCAGGGCATTGGCGATAGGCGTGCGCATGTCGGGGTTGCCCAACTGGGCCAGAACCGAACCGTCCACATAATCGACCAGGGAATGAATCACGCTTTGCGGATGAATCACCACCTCGACCTGTTCAGCCCGGGCATCGAACAACCAGCAGGCCTCGATCAGCTCCAGGCCCTTGTTCATCATGCTCGCCGAATCCACCGAAATCTTGCGCCCCATCGACCAATTGGGATGAGCACAAGCCTGATCCGGAGAAACGTGCTCCAGTTCAGCCAACGGTGTCTGACGGAACGGGCCGCCGGAGGCGGTCAGCAGGATGCGGCGCACGCCCACCTGGCTCAGGCCGCGGGCGAAATCGCCAGGCATGCATTGAAAAATCGCGTTGTGCTCGCTGTCCAGCGGCAACAGCACGGCACCGCTCTTGCGCACGGCTTGCATAAACAGCGCGCCGGACATGACCAGCGCTTCTTTATTGGCCAACAGGATCTTCTTGCCAGCATCGACCGCCGCAAGGGTTGGACGCAAGCCGGCGGCGCCGACAATGGCCGCGACCACGGTATCCACTTCAGAAGCGGCAGACACCTGGCACAAGCCCTCCTCGCCGACCAGCACCTGGGTCGACAACCCTGCTGCCCGCAGATCATCCTGCAAGCCACGAGCAGCAACGGCATCCGGTACCACTGCGAACTGCGGCACATGCCGAACGCACAGCGCCAACAGCTCGCTCAAGCGACTGAAGCCGGTCAGGGCAAACACCTGATAGCGCTCAGGGTGACGGGCAATCACATCCAGCGTGCTCAACCCGACCGAGCCAGTGGCCCCCAGCACGGTAACCTGCTGCAAGCGGCTCACGAGGTAGCCATCCACAACAGCACGGCAAAGACCGGGATCGCCGCCGTCAGGCTGTCGATGCGATCCAGCACACCGCCATGCCCGGGCAGCAAATTACTGCTGTCTTTGATACCTGCCTGGCGCTTGAACATGCTTTCGGTGAGGTCGCCGACCACCGAGATCAGCACCACCACTGCCGCCGCAATCAGCGCCAGAAGTATCTGTTTGACGCTCCAATCACGTACGACGCCGACAACAGCGGTAATCACCAGTGTCAGCACCAGACCGCCGTACACCCCTTCCCAGCTCTTGCCGGGACTGACTGCCGGGGCCAGCTTGCGCTTGCCAAAGGCACGGCCGGAGAAGTACGCGCCAATATCCGCGCCCCAGACCAACACCATCACCGCCATGATCAACCAGTTACCCAGGGCCATGTGCTTGATATAGACCAGTCCCTGCCAGGCCGGCAGTAGAATCAGCAGACCGATCACCAGCTTGCAGGCGACGCTGGACCACTGGCCACTGGTACGCGGGTAGGTCAACACCAGGAACGTCGCCAACGCCCACCACAGTACCGCAGCCCCCAGCACCCAAGGGGCGACATCCGGCAGGATATACATCAGGAACAGCAACAGCGCGACAATGGCGGCGTACACCACACGCGGCAATTGCTCGGCAAACCCTGCCAGGCGTGCCCATTCCCAGGCGCCCAAGGTCACGACCAGGCCGATGAACAATGCAAAGCCTGCACCTTCGAGCAGGAAAAACCCGCACAGGGCGATTGGCAGCAGGATCAGTGCCGTGATGATTCGTTGTTTAAGCATTAAACCCGGGCTCCAGCTTCGATCTGCTCGCTCGTTTTACCGAAGCGACGCTGACGGGAAGCGAAATCGGCCAGCGCATTGCGCATGGCATCGTGTTTGAAGTCCGGCCAGAACAGGTCGGAGAAGTACAGCTCGGTATAGGCCAACTGCCACAACAGGAAGTTGCTGATGCGGTGTTCGCCACCGGTACGGATGCACAGGTCCGGCAACGGCAGGTCGCCGGTCACCAGGCAGGTTTGCAACAACTCGGGCGTGATGTCTTCCGGGCGCAGATGGCCGGCCTGCACTTCACGCGCCAGGCGCTGTGCAGCCTGGGCGATATCCCATTGGCCACCATAATTGGCGGCGATTTGCAGGACGAAGCGGTTGCTGCCAGCCGTGATTGCCTCGGCTTCACGCATGGCCGCCTGCAGTTCCGGATGGAACCGCGAGCGGTCGCCGATGATGCGCAGGCTGATGTTGTTGTCGTTCAGGCGCTTGGCCTCGCGACGCAAAGCCTTGAAGAACAGGTCCATCAAGGCGCTGACTTCGTCGGCCGGCCGCTGCCAGTTTTCACTGGAGAAGGCAAACAAGGTCAAGACCTCGACCTTGGCCTCGGCACACACCTCGATCACGGCCCGTACCGCATCGACACCCGCTTTATGCCCGGCAACACCTGGCATAAAGCGTTTCTTCGCCCAGCGATTATTCCCATCCATGATGATCGCGACATGGCGCGGCACCACAGAGGGTACAGTCTGCTTGGTCTTTTCCATGAAGGCGTCCTGACCCCTTATACGGCCATCAGGTCCTTTTCTTTCTCTTCCGTGGCCTTGGTGATCTGGGCCTCGGCGTCCTTGGTCAGCTTGTCGATATCGGCGACGGCACGGCGCTCTTCGTCTTCGCTGATTTCCTTGTCCTTGACCAGCTTCTTCAGGTCACCCAGGGCATCACGACGGATGTTGCGCACGGCAACACGGGCATCTTCAGCCGCGCTGCGCGCCTGCTTGGTGAAGCCCTTGCGGGTTTCTTCAGTCAGGGCAGGCATGGAGATCAGCAGCAACTCACCCAGGTTGGTTGGGTTGAGGTTCAGGCCAGCGCTCTGGATCGCCTTGTCGACAGCGGCCAGCATGTTGCGCTCGAACGCCACGACCTGCAGGGTCCGGGAGTCCTTGACGGTAACGTTGGCAACACCGCTCAGCGGAGTATCGGAGCCGTAGTAAGGCACCATCACGCTACCCAGGATGCTTGGGTGGGCCTTGCCGGTACGAATCTGGCCAAATGCGTGGGCCAGAGACTCCAGGGATTTTTGCATACGCGCCTGGGCGTCTTTCTTGATTTCGTTGATCATTGTTCGCCTTCCTCGATCAGAGTCCCTTCTGCGCCGCCGTGTACGATATTCAGCAGGGCGCCGGGCTTGTTCATGTTAAATACGCGCAGCGGCATCTTGTGGTCGCGGCACAGGCAGATTGCCGTCAGATCCATCACGCCCAGCTTGCGATCCAGCACTTCATCATAAGTCAGATGATCGAACTTCTCGGCATGCGGGTCCTTGAATGGATCAGCGGTGTAGACACCATCAACCTTGGTGGCCTTGAGCACTACGTCGGCATCGATTTCGATGGCGCGCAGGCAGGCAGCAGAGTCGGTGGTAAAGAACGGGTTGCCGGTGCCGGCAGCAAAGATCACCACCTCTTTGGCGTTCAGGTGGCGCATGGCTTTGCGACGATCGTAATGATCGGTCACACCAACCATGGAAATGGCCGACATCACGATGGCCGAGATATTGGCACGCTCCAGGGCGTCGCGCATGGCCAGGGCGTTCATCACAGTGGCCAGCATGCCCATGTGGTCGCCGGTGACCCGATCCATGCCAGCAGCACTGAGCGCTGCGCCACGGAACAGGTTGCCCCCCCCAATCACCAGGCCGACCTGGACACCGATGCCGACCAGTTGGCCGACTTCCAGTGCCATGCGGTCAAGCACCTTGGGATCGATCCCGAACTCTTCCGAGCCCATCAGGGCCTCGCCGCTAAGCTTGAGTAGAATGCGTTTATAGCGAGCCTGATAACCACTGCCCTGCTGAGCCATTGCGAATCTCTCCTGCGGCGTATTTTTAAAAAATTCTTGGCGAGCCGTTTACGGCTTGCGTTCACTCTAGCTGGACGCTGTCACAGCGCCATCGGAACACGGCTTTGTAAGCCAGTTCCAAAGGGAAGCCAAATAAAATTGAACATCCCATTTGAAAAGAGGCTGCGCGCGTGAGCGGGCAGCCTCTCTTGGGCGACAGTTGAAAACTGTCTTACTGCTTGGCGGCAGCCAGCTGGGCAGCAACTTCTTCAGCGAAGTTGTCGACCGGCTTCTCGATGCCGTCGCCTACTTTGAAGTAGGTGAAGGAAACGATTTCAGCACCGGCTTTCTTGGCCAGTTCGCCAACCTTGATTTCAGGGTTCTTGACGAACGCCTGCTCAACCAGGCTTGCTTCAGCCAGGAACTTGCTGATACGGCCTTTGACCATGTTCTCAACAATGTTTTCTGGCTTGCCTTTGATTTTTTCTTCGTTCAGCTGCAGGAACACAGCTTTTTCGCGCTCGATCGCTTCGGCAGAAACTTCCGAAGGCAGCAGGAACTCAGGGTTGCTGGCCGCTACGTGCATAGCGATGTCTTTGGCCAGCTCAACGTTGCCGCCCTTGAGGACAACTGCAACACCGATCTTGTTACCGTGCAGGTAACCACCAACAACATCACCTTCAACACGTACCAGGCGACGGATGTTGACGTTTTCGCCAACCTTGCCGACCAGTACCAGGCGATCGGCTTCTTGAGCGGCGATCAGCGGAGCGGCGTCAGTCAGTTTGTCGGCGAACGCTTTTTCAACGCTAGCAGCAACAAATGCCTTGAAGTCGTCCTGCAGGGCCAGGAAGTCGGTCTGCGAGTTCACTTCCAGCAGAACGGCGGACTTGCCGTCTTCTTTCAGAGCGATAGCGCCTTCAGCAGCGACGTTGCCTGCTTTCTTGGCAGCCTTGATCGCGCCCGAAGCACGCATGTCATCAATGGCTTTTTCGATGTCGCCGTCAGCCTTTTCCAGGGCTTTCTTGCAATCCATCATGCCTTCGCCAGTACGCTCACGCAGTTCTTTAACCAACGCTGCAGTAATTGCTGCCATTTTCAAATTCCTCTTGGATAGGTTTTCAACCATTCCACCCGACTTGTACGGGCGTTCAATTCTTCCCGAACCACCCTTGTTAACCGCTGCACGTTACAGATGCTGTAGCTGTGCCGCTCACAAATGGTTTTCGAGGTGGCAAAAAGGGGGCCAAGCCCCCTTTTTGCTTACTGAGTCAACGCCAGGGCGTCAATTACTCAGCTGCAGCGACCGGTGCTTCTTCAGCAGCGAACTCTACGGTGCCGCCGCCAACATTGTTGCGGCCACGGATTACAGCGTCAGCCATCGAACCCATGTACAGCTGGATAGCGCGGATTGCGTCATCGTTGCCTGGGATGATGTAGTCAACGCCTTCCGGGCTGCTGTTGGTATCGACTACGCCGATAACCGGGATGCCCAGCTTGTTGGCTTCGGTGATCGCGATGCGCTCGTGATCAACGTCGATAACGAACAGTGCGTCAGGCAGACCGCCCATGTCCTTGATACCACCCAGGGAACGATCGAGCTTTTCCAGGTCACGGGAGCGCATCAGCGCTTCTTTCTTGGTCAGCTTGGCGAAAGTACCGTCTTCGGCTTGCACTTCAAGGTCACGCAGACGCTTGATGGAAGCACGGATGGTTTTGAAGTTGGTCAGCATGCCGCCCAACCAGCGGTGATCGACGTACGGCGAACCGCAACGTGCTGCTTCTTCAGCAACGATCTTGCCAGCGGAACGCTTGGTGCCGACGAACAGAATCTTGTTTTTGCCCTGGGCCAGGCGCTCTACGAAAGTCAGAGCTTCGTTGAACATTGGCAGGGTTTTTTCAAGGTTGATAATGTGGATCTTGTTACGCGCGCCGAAAATGTACTTACCCATTTTCGGGTTCCAGTAACGGGTCTGGTGACCGAAGTGCACACCGGCCTTCAGCATATCGCGCATGTTGACTTGGGACATGATAGTTCCTTAATAAGTCGGGTTTGGCCTCCACGTATCCCAATGACCAACCAGCGGCATCAAGGCCTCCGGCACCCAGGTCATCGTGTCGACACGTGTGTGGATTTAAGCTTTGCGGGGTATCCCCGGAAAGCGGCGCATTTTATACCACAGCAACGACAAAAACGAAACCCGCAATCGCACTTACCTCCCGTCGTCGCCACCCAAGCCATTGAATCGGGTGAAAATACCCACATCTAATAGAGAGAAGCGATAGCCAGACACTCATGGTTTGCACCTTGCGTCTGTTAGAATCGCGTTTTTTGGGCTTGTGCGAACGTTGCACCTTTTTGTCGCACGCCCGTAAACCGTACTGATTTCAGCGCGTCGCGCTAGAGAGAGCCTGTATGACCGTTACCCTGAAAACCGCCGAAGATATCGCAGGCATGCGCGTTGCCGGCAAACTGGCTGCCGACGTTCTGGAAATGATTGCCGAACATGTCAAACCCGGCGTGACCACCGAAGCCCTGGACCGCATCTGCCACGACTATATTGTTGACGTGCAGAAAGCCATCCCTGCGCCACTGAACTACAAAGGCTTCCCCAAGTCGATCTGCACCTCGATCAACCACGTGGTCTGCCACGGGATCCCAGGCGACAAGCCGCTGAAAGACGGCGACACCCTGAACATCGACGTCACCGTGATCAAGGACGGCTACCACGGCGATACCAGCCGCATGTTCCACGTCGGCAACGTGCCGGTATGGGCCGAACGCCTGTCCCAGGTCACCCAGGAATGCATGTACAAGGCCATTGAACTGGTCAAGCCGGGCTGCCGCCTGGGCGATATCGGTGAAGTGATCCAGAAACACGCCGAAAAGAACGGTTTCTCGGTCGTCCGCGAATTCTGCGGCCACGGCATCGGCAAAGTGTTCCACGAAGAGCCACAGATCCTGCACTACGGCCGTGCTGGCACCGGTATGGAGCTCAAGGCAGGCATGACCTTCACCATTGAGCCGATGATCAACCAGGGCAAGGCCGACACCAAGGTACTGGGCGACGGCTGGACCGCCATCACCAAGGACCGCAAGCTCTCGGCACAGTGGGAACACACCCTGCTGGTCACCGAGACCGGCTACGAGATCTTCACCCTGCGCGCCGATGACACGATTCCCCGCGTTTCGGCCTGATGCTTGCAGCGGGCTTTCCAGATAGCAACGCTGTGACCTCCAGATAGATAGAAAGGAAAGCCGATCGATGCCCCAGGTGGATCCCGAACTCTTCGACCGTGGCCAGTTCCAGGCGGAACTGGCACTGAAGGCAAGCCCGATTGCCGCCTTCAAGAAGGCCATCCGCCAGGCCCGCGAGGTGCTCGACGAGCGCTTTCGCAGCGGTCGGGACATCCGCCGGCTGATCGAGGATCGCGCATGGTTCGTCGATAACATCCTGCAAAAGGCCTGGGAGCAGTTCGACTGGAGCGAGGACGCCGATATTGCCCTGGTGGCCGTCGGCGGCTATGGCCGGGGCGAACTGCACCCCTACTCCGATATCGACCTGCTGATCCTGCTGGACAGTGCCGACCACGAGATCTTTCGCGATTCCATCGAGCGTTTTCTGACGCTGTTGTGGGATATCGGCCTGGAAGTCGGTCAGAGCGTTCGCTCAGTGGATGAATGCGCCGAAGAAGCCCGCGCCGACCTGACGGTGGTCACCAACCTGATGGAAAGCCGCACCATCTGCGGCCCCGAGCGCCTGCGCCAGCGCATGCTGGAAGTCACCAGTACCGCGCATATGTGGCCGAGCAAGGAGTTCTTCCTGGCCAAGCGCGCCGAGCAGAAAGCCCGGCATCACAAGTACAACGACACCGAGTACAACCTGGAACCCAACGTCAAGGGCTCGCCTGGCGGACTGCGGGACATCCAGACAATTTTGTGGGTCGCCCGTCGTCAGTACGGCACCCTGAACCTGCGGGCCCTGGCCGGCGAAGGCTTTTTGGTAGAGAGCGAAAACGCCCTGCTGGCCTCGTCCCAGGAGTTCCTGTGGAAAGTGCGTTATGCCCTGCATATGCTGGCCGGACGCTCCGAAGATCGCTTGCTGTTCGACCACCAGCGTTCCATCGCCGCCCTGCTGGGCTTCGAGGGCGAGGACGCGAAGACCAGCATCGAAAGCTTCATGCAGCAGTACTACCGGGTGGTCATGAGCATCGCCCAGCTCAGCGACCTGATCATCCAGCACTTTGAAGAAGTGATCCTGGCCCCCGAAGACGAAGCGCCACCGCAACCGATCAACGCACGCTTCCAACTGCACGACGGCTATATCGAGGCGCGCAACGACTACGTGTTCAAGCGTACGCCATTTGCCATGCTGGAAATCTTCGTGTTGATGGCCCAGCAGCCGGAAATCAAGGGCGTGCGCGCCGACACCATTCGTTTGCTGCGGGAAAACCGTCATCTGATCGATGACGAGTTCCGCCACGACATCCGCAATACCAGCCTGTTTATCGAACTGTTCAAGTGCAAGATCGGCATCCACCGCAACCTGCGCCGGATGAACCGCTACGGCATCCTTGGGCGCTACCTGCCGGAGTTCGGCTTTATCGTCGGGCAGATGCAACACGACCTGTTCCACATCTATACGGTCGACGCCCACACCCTGAACCTGATCAAGCACCTGCGTAAGCTGCAATACACCCAAGTGTCAGAGAAATTCCCGCTAGCCAGCAAGTTGATGGCCAAGCTGCCCAAGCCTGAGCTGATCTACCTGGCCGGCCTGTACCACGATATCGGCAAGGGCCGGCATGGCGACCACTCGGAAATCGGCGCAGTGGACGCCGAAGCCTTCTGCCAGCGCCACCAACTGCCGCAGTGGGACAGCCGCCTGATCGTGTGGCTGGTGCAGAACCACCTGGTGATGTCCACCACCGCCCAGCGCAAGGACTTGTCCGACCCGCAGGTCATCCACGACTTTGCACAGATCGTCGGCGACGAAACCCGCCTCGACTACCTGTACGTGCTGACCGTCTCCGACATCAATGCCACCAACCCGACCCTTTGGAACTCATGGCGCGCCAGCCTGTTGCGCCAGCTTTATACCGAGACCAAGCGCGCGCTGCGCCGGGGCCTGGAAAACCCGGTGGATCGCGAAGAGCAGATCCGCCGCACCCAGAGCGCGGCCCTGGATATCCTGGTACGCGGCGGCAATGACCCGGATGATGTCGAACAGCTCTGGTCCCAACTGGGCGATGACTATTTCCTGCGTCACACCGCAGGTGACGTAGCCTGGCATACCGATGCCATCCTCCAGCAACCGGCCGACGGCGGCCCGCTGGTGTTGATCAAGGAAACCACTCAGCGCGAATTCGAAGGCGGTACGCAGATATTCATCTATGCCCCGGACCAGCATGACTTCTTCGCCGTGACCGTGGCCGCAATGGACCAGCTCAACCTGAACATTCATGACGCACGGGTCATTACCTCCAGCAGCCAGTTCACCCTCGACACCTATATCGTGCTCGACACCGAAGGCGAGTCCATCGGCGACAACCCCGAGCGCGTGAAAAAGATCCGCGAAGGCCTGACCGAAGCCCTGCGCAACCCCGACGACTACCCGACTATCATCCAACGTCGGGTACCGCGCCAGCTCAAGCACTTCGCCTTTGCGCCACAGGTGACAATCCACAACGACGCCCAGCGCCCCGTGACGGTACTGGAACTCAGCGCACCGGATCGCCCTGGCCTGCTGGCACGGATCGGCGGGATTTTCCTGGAGTTCGACCTGTCGCTGCAGAACGCCAAGATTGCCACCCTGGGCGAGCGGGTCGAAGACGTGTTCTTTATTACCGACGCCGACAACCAACCCCTGTCCGACCCTGAATTGTGCCGCCGCTTGCAGGACGCCATCGTCGCGCAATTGAGCGTGAACCAGGAGCCCGGAGTCGAGCTGACGCGCCTGACCCTATGAACACCCGGCCAGTCCAGTGGAACCTGGCTTATGTGGGAGCGGGCTTGCTCGCGAATGCGGTGATTCAGTCAATGAAGCATCGACTGACACTCTGCTTTCGCGAGCAAGCCCGCTCCCACATTTGAATGGCTTTGCCTGGCAAGCCGCATGCTTTCAACCGAATTGAACGAGATTTGCGATGAACAACGCCCTGAACCAGCTGCAACCCTACCCGTTCGAGAAACTGCGTGCCCTGCTGGGTAGCGTCACGCCGAACCCGGACAAGCGCCCGATTGCCCTGTCCATCGGCGAACCCAAGCACAAATCCCCGGATTTCGTTGCCCAGGCCCTGGCCACCAACCTCGACCAGATGGCGGTGTACCCGACCACCCTGGGCATTCCCGCATTGCGCGAGGCGATTGGTGCCTGGTGCGAACGACGCTTCAACGTGCCCAAGGGCTGGCTGGACCCGGCGCGCAGTATCCTGCCGGTCAATGGCACCCGTGAAGCGCTGTTCGCCTTCACTCAGACCGTGGTCAACCGTGGCGACGATGCCCTGGTGGTCAGCCCGAACCCGTTCTACCAGATCTACGAAGGCGCAGCGTTCCTCGCCGGGGCCAAGCCGCATTACCTGCCGTGCCTGGATGAGAACGGCTTCAACCCGGATTTCGATGCGGTGACGCCGGATATCTGGAAACGCTGCCAGATCCTGTTCCTGTGCTCCCCAGGCAACCCGACCGGTGCCCTGATCCCCGTCGCAGTCCTGAAAAAACTGATCGCCCTGGCCGACCAATACGACTTCGTGATCGCCGCCGACGAGTGCTACAGCGAGCTGTACTTCGACGAACAGACTCCGCCGCCAGGTCTGCTCAGCGCCTGTGTGGAACTCGGTCGCCAGGATTTCAAGCGCTGCGTGGTGTTCCATAGCCTGTCCAAGCGCTCCAACCTGCCGGGCCTGCGTTCCGGGTTTGTGGCCGGCGATGCCGAGATCCTCAAGGCCTTCCTGCTGTACCGCACCTATCACGGCTGTGCGATGCCGGTGCAAACCCAACTGGCGAGCATTGCCGCGTGGCAGGACGAGGCCCATGTACTGGCCAACCGTGATCTGTACCGGGAAAAATTCGCGGCCGTCCTGGCGATTCTCAAGCCGGTGCTGGACGTACAGAACCCTGACGGTGGCTTCTACCTGTGGCCGAACGTCGAGGGTGACGACGCCGCATTCTGCCGCGACCTGTTCGTGGAAGAACACGTGACCGTGGTGCCGGGCTCGTACCTGTCGCGGGAAGTGGACAGTTTCAATCCAGGTGCCGGCCGAGTGCGCTTGGCACTGGTTGCGCCACTGGCCGAGTGTGTTGAAGCCGCAGAGCGAATTCGCAACTTCATCCAGCGTCGTCGTTGATCACCAGGGCCGCTCCCGTGCGGGAGCGGCCAACATCTGCACACCTTTGAGTTGGAACACAAAGGCTTGAAGCCCCCACCAATGGCTAACTGTTTTCAGCTGCTTGGTGCACGCTCATGACATTTACCATCTCGCCCGCCACGCCCTCCCAACAACCTCTCGGCGAACAATCGCAACTCACCGAGCCCCCTCTCACCAGAAACAAGCGCGGTGTCGCCAGCCCGGACAAAACCTGGCCGCAACATTCAGTGCTGAAGATCTCTTTGCTGAACATGACCGCAGAACAGAAGCAGGTCACCAAAGAGAACATCAACAAATGGGCGCCACACACCAACCTGTTCTTCAAGTTCACCGACAAGCCCGACGGTGATATACGCATCACTGCCAACAATAAAACCAAAGCCGCATGGTCACGGATCGGTACCGATGCGCAGCGCATACCCGCTCCAGAACCGACCATGAGCATTGGTTTTGACAGGCCGCCAGCCTCGGTGGCTACCACGATACAGCATGAGTTCGGCCACGCCCTGGGCTTGAAGCATGAGCACCAACACCCTGACCGCACGCTGGAACTCAATAAAGCGCAGATTTACAAAAAGTATAAGTCACTAGAAAAAGAACGATACGAGGCTAATCACGACATCATCAGGCCGTTCCCACGCCGCGAGGTCAAGCTCTCCACCTACGACCAAAACTCCATCATGCATTACGGTTTTTCCGAGTCATTAGTCAACGACGCAAAAGCGATTTCCAAGCCCACACAACTGTCCGAGAGCGATAAAAACTTTATCCAGTCACTTTATCCCGCAGATAACTCATTGCTGGGCAAGCTGCTCAATACCACCATCAGGAAACTGGTGAGTTCCTGACTCAATTGATATGCCCCACTTTTAACTCCCCCCGACAACCCTTCGGCGAGTAAAGAACATGAGCCTGATAACCCCACTATCTCCCAATATTCCCATCCACCACCCTGCCCGCCTCAGCGACAACACACCTCCCGAACGTGCAGCGCGAAAGAAAAGAGGCGTCGCAGACATCTCCGCACGCTGGCCGGCCGGCATTATTACAGTGGCCTTGGACTTGAAGGATAAAAAAAGCAAAGCCCTGGTAGTCGATGCACTCAAGGAGTGGGCCCATCACACGCCCGACCTGCGCTTTGAAGTCGTCGACGGGAAACAGGGGGATATTCGTGTCTCGGATGACGAGAACATAAAAGGCGACTGGTCCGACATCGGTACAGACGCATTATGGCGAGATAAAAACGAGCCCACCTTGCACCTGGACAGAACGGAAAACTCGAAGCAGTTTCGCGCAAATGCCTTGCATGAGTTCGGCCATGCCCTGGGCTTGCTGCATGAGCATCAACACCCGCAAAACACCCTGCAATGGAACAAACAAGCGGTGCATGACTATTTTGTCAGCGACGCCTACCCCGAAGAGATCGTTCAGAGACAAATACTCGACCCTGTTTCCGGTCCCAACTTACAGATCACGCCTTACGACCCCAAGTCAGTGATGCACTATGCCTTCCCTGCACAATTGACCGAGAACGGGCATACAGGCTCTGAGAACATATCCCTTTCCAAAGGTGACCAGGAGGCGATCAGAAGGCTGTACACCCCCCAAATAACCGGGGCGAATTGAACAAGGCCGTTCGTGACTATTTCTGAGTACCCAGATTGGCCTCGCTCATATCCAGGTCTGCCAACACTTCCCGTAGCACGTCATCACCAATCTGGTGATGACGGCTCAGGCTATACAGCTCCAAGCGTTGCGCCCGCAGTGCCTTGAGGCGCAACTTGCGTTCCAGTTGGTCCATCTGCAGCGCCAGCGCCTGGGCTTCGGCCGAGTCGTTGAACACGTCAAGTTGATGGCGATACTCCGACATGATCCGCGCTTTGAGTTCGGCAGCCAATGCAGCCTGGGCAGCATCCTGGGGCTCGCTGGCTTCTTCGGCCTCCAGCGCATGAATGGCGGCCTCGGCGGTTTTTTTCCAGGCATCGCGGATCTCTCCGCGACGCTTGTCGTCCGGGCTTTTTTCAATCCCTCGCAGCAACAGCGGCAATGCAATGCAGGCCGCCACCAGTGACAGCAGAATCACCCCGGCGGCGATGAAAATCAGCAGATCGCGCTCCGGAAAAGCCTCGCCTGGCGCCAGCAGCAACGGCACCGACATCACACCGGCCAGGGTCACCGCCCCACGCACGCCGCCCACGGTCAACAGCCAGCAGGAACGCGCCGTCGGTACCAACGTCAACTCGCTTTTACCACGCAGGCGTCGCAGCAGGCCCGACAGGCGCCAGATGCTCTGCACCCAGATAAACCGCAACACCAGCAGCACCAGGAAAATTGCGACCACATCCAGGCAGCGATAGAACAAGGTCGGCCACAGGGTTGGCTCATGACTGACCACCGCCTTGATGATGTCCGGCAATTGCAGGCCCAACAGCAGGAAGATCAAACCGTTGAAGGCAAACTCCAGCAGCGACCAGACACTGCGGTTGAGCAAACGTGTACTGGTCTGGCGGGGCAACAGGTCCAGCCAGCTTTGCATCATGCCCGCCGCGACGGCCGACAGAATCCCCGAAGCGCCCAGACGCTCCGCCAGCACATAAGCGGCAAATGGCAACAGCAACATGAACACCACGTGTGTTGCCGGGTCATCCCAGCCCCGGGCAATCATCCAGGCCCGCAGGCGACCGACCAGCCAGCTCAACGCCACGCCCACCGCCAGGCCGCCTACCGCCACCAACACAAAAGTCAGGCTGGCATCGGCCAGGGAAAACACCCCGGTCAACGCTGCCGCAAGGGCGAACTTGAACGTCACCAGGCCCGACGCATCATTCATCAAGGCCTCGCCTTGAAGCATATGCATCAGGGGCGTGGGCAAACGGTTCTGAGAAATAGCCGACACCGCCACGGCATCCGTCGGTGACAATACGGCCGCCAGGGCGAAGGCCACCGGCAAAGGGATGCTCGGCAGCAACCAATGAATGAAGTAACCGGCACCCACCACAGTAAACAGAACCAAGCCCACCGCCAACGTCAGGATTGGCCCGCGCAGGCGCCACAGTTCGCGCTTGGGCATGCGCCAGCCATCGGAAAACAGCAGTGGCGGCAGGAACAGGAACAGAAACAACTCGGGGTCCAGGGCCACATGCAGCCCCAGGGTTGGCCAGGCCAGCAAGGCACCAGCGGCAATCTGCACCAACGGCAACGGCAGTGGGATAACACGCCCGACCAGACGCGAAACGCTGACCAGCATCAGCAGGATAAGAACGGTGTAGGCGGTTTGCATAACGCGGAGTTCCCGGACAATCGACTTACTACGACACACATCAGGCAACAGCGCGCCTTTGAAGTGCCATATTAGCCGCCTATGCTGCCGGCTGACCGTTGCACATAAGTCGCACCCGATCACGTATGGCGTGACGAGCGGCACCGAAACCCTTCGGTCATGGCATAATCCGTGATCCTACATTTCCATCAGCCCAAAGGGGGCAGTTCCTTGACCGATTCAAGTAAAACCTTGCACCTTTTCGGCATCAAAGCCTGCGACACCATGAAAAAGGCGCGCACCTGGCTTGATGAACACGCTGTCAACTATGAGTTTCATGACTACAAGACGGCCGGTATCGACCGCGAACACTTGACCCAATGGTGCAACGAGCACGGTTGGCAGGTGGTTTTGAACCGTGCAGGCACGACCTTTCGCAAACTCGAAGACGAACGCAAAGCCGATCTCGACCAGGCGAAAGCTATTGAACTGATGCTCGCACAACCCTCGATGATCAAGCGCCCGGTGCTCGATCTCGGTGACAGAACCCTGATTGGCTTCAAGCCAGATAGTTATTCGGCGGCCCTCAAGTAGGCCAGCCATTTCATTTTTGTAGAGGTAACAACATGTCCAATTCCCTGTTCAGCCTGGGCTTCGGCGTCGGCACCCAGAACCGCCAAGGTGCTTGGCTGGAAGTGTTTTACGCGCAACCGTTGCTCAATCCTTCGGCTGAAATCGTGGCCGCCATCGCGCCGATCCTCGGCTATAGCGAAGGCAACCAGGCCATCACTTTCACCATTGCCCAAGCCTCGCAACTGGCTGACGCCCTGAAAAATGTAGATGCCACCCAAGCTGCCCTGCTGACGCGCCTGGCCGAAAGCCACAAGCCGTTGGTCGCCACGCTGCTGGCCGAAGATGCTGCGCTGACCTCTACCCCCGAGGCCTACCTCAAGCTGCATCTGCTGTCCCATCGCCTGGTCAAGCCTCACGGCCTGAGCCTGGCCGGTGTGTTCCCGCAACTGCCGAACGTGGCCTGGACCAGCCAGGGTGCGATCGACATCGGCGAACTGGCCGAGCGTCAACTGGAAGCGCGCCTGCGTGGCGAGCTGCTGGAAGTGTTCTCGGTGGACAAGTTCCCGAAAATGACCGACTACGTGGTGCCGGCTGGCGTGCGTATCGCCGATGCCGCGCGCCTGCGCCTGGGCGCTTACGTGGGTGAAGGCACTACCGTGATGCACGAAGGTTTCGTCAACTTCAACGCCGGTACCGAAGGCCCGGGCATGATCGAAGGTCGTGTATCGGCCGGCGTATTTGTCGGCAAGGGTTCGGACCTGGGCGGCGGTTGCTCCACCATGGGCACCCTGTCGGGTGGCGGCAATATCGTGATCAAGGTGGGCGAAGGCTGCCTGATCGGCGCCAACGCCGGTATCGGCATCCCGTTGGGCGATCGCAACACCGTGGAGTCCGGCCTGTACGTGACTGCCGGCACTAAAGTGGCGTTGCTCGATGAGCAGAACCAACTGGTCAAGGTGGTCAAGGCCCGCGAATTGGCCGGTCAACCAGACCTGCTGTTCCGTCGTAACTCCGAGACCGGTGCCGTGGAGTGCAAAACCCACAAGTCGGCCATCGAACTGAACGCAGCGCTGCACGCTCACAACTAAGCAGCGACTCGATGCCACCGGAACAGGCCGCGCTCGAAAACGCGGCCTGTTCATATGAGTCTTGAAACCATGCTTGTGCCCTCGCCCTGGCGCGCCGACTTCCCGGCTATCGCTACCTTGCAACGGCAAGACCAGACCTACCTGGACAACGCCGCCACCACGCAAAAACCTCAAGCCCTGCTGGACGCCCTGAACCATTACTACGCCAATGGCGCAGCCAATGTGCATCGCGCCCAGCATCTGCCGGGCGCCCATGCGACTCAAGGGTTCGAGGACAGTCGCAGCAAAGTGGCGCAATGGCTCAACGTCGGTGACAGCGGGCAGATCATCTTTACCCACGGCGCGACATCTGCGCTGAACCTCCTGGCCTATGGCCTTGAGCCCCTTTTCAACCCGGGCGATGAGATTGTCATCAGCGCCCTGGAGCATCACGCCAACCTGCTGCCCTGGCAGCAACTGGCCAAGCGTCGCGAGCTGAAGCTGGTGGTGCTGCCCCTCGATGACGAGGGTTTGATCGACCTACAAGCCGCAGCCCAGCTTATCGGCCCGCAGACCCGCTTGCTGGCGGTGAGCCAACTGTCCAATGTACTGGGCGTCTGGCAACCCCTGCCGCAACTGTTGGCGCTGGCCAAGGCCCACGATGCACTGACCGTGGTCGATGGCGCCCAGGGCATTGTCCACGGGCGCCACGACGTGCAGGCGCTGGGCTGTGATTTCTATGTATTTTCCAGCCATAAGCTCTATGGCCCGGACGGCGTCGGCGTGCTCTACGGCCGCATCGAAGCCTTGCATTTGCTCCGCCACTGGCAGTTTGGTGGCGAGATGGTGCAACAGGCGGATTACCACAGTGCCAGCTTCCGTCCCGCCCCCCTGGGCTTCGAAGCCGGTACGCCGCCGATTGCCGGGGTGATTGGCCTGGGCGCGACCCTGGATTACCTGAGTTCCCTGGATCAATCGGCGGTGATCGCCCATGAAGCCGCGCTGCACGACTATCTGCTGCGCGGTTTGCGGGCACGCAATGGCGTGCGCCTGCTGGGTGCGCCCCAAGTGGCCCTGGCCAGCTTCGTCGTCGAGGGCGTACACAACGCCGACCTCGCCCACTTGCTGACCGAACAAGGCATCGCCGTGCGCGCCGGTCATCACTGTGCGATGCCGCTGCTCAAACGCCTGCAGCTCTCGGGGGCAATCCGGGTGTCCTTGGCGCTGTACAACGACTCCGACGACCTGGAGCGCTTTTTTGAAGCGCTGGATCAGGCGCTGGACATGCTGCGATGAACGTGCCAGTGGATGCGCTGGCCGCGCTGCAAGCCTTTCAGGCCGTTGGAAGCTGGGAACAACGCGCGCGAATGCTGATGCAATGGGGTGAGCGGCTGCCGGCATTGGCTGATGCCGATAAGGTCGACGCCAATCTGGTACAAGGCTGTGAAAGCCTGGTGTGGCTGGTGGGGCGACTGCACGACGGCCATTGGCAGTTTGCTGCCAGCAGCGAAGCGCGCTTGATTCGCGGGTTGGTGGCCTTGCTACTGGCGCGGGTCAATGGGCTGTCGGCGGACGAGTTACAAGCGGTCGACCTGCCCGACTGGTTCAACCAACTGGGGCTTTCCCGCCAGTTGTCGCCGTCGCGCAGCAATGGCCTGAACGCAGTCCTGCAACGCATGCGCGACTTGAGCCATACACAACACTAAATGTGGGAGCGGGCTTGCTCGCTCCCACATTTTTGACTGATGCAGGGTCGTGATATTTATGCAGGCTTGACCCGTTCCGAAGGCCTGCGCACCCCGGCCACAATCTTGTCAACCGCCTTGGTCGCCGCGACCATGCCGAACGTCGCGGTGACCATCATCACCGCGCCAAATCCGCCGGCGCAGTCCAACTTCACGCCATCACCGACAAAACTCTTCTGCAAACAGATGCTGCCGTCCGGCTTGGGGTAGCGCAGCTGTTCGGTGGAAAACACACACGGCACGCTGTAATGGCGGGTCACGGTGCGCGAGAACCCATAGTCGCGGCGCAAGGTGGAGCGCACTTTCGAAGCCAGCGGGTCATTGAAGGTACGGTTCAGGTCGCACACCTGAATCAGCGTCGGATCAATCTGCCCGCCCGCGCCGCCGGTGGTGATGATTTGGATCTTGCGACGCTTGCACCAGGCAATCAGCGCCGCCTTGGCGTTGACCGCGTCGATGCAGTCGATCACGCAATCAATGTCAGGCGTGATGTACTCGGCCATGGTGTCGCGGGTCACAAAATCCGCCACCGCATGCACGGTGCAATCGGGGTTGATCGCGCGCAGGCGTTCGGCCATTACCTCGACCTTGGGCTTGCCCACCGTACTGTCCAGCGCATGCAACTGACGATTGCTGTTGCTGACGCACACATCGTCCAGGTCAAACAGCGAGATTTCGCCCACACCGCAACGGGCCATGGCTTCCGCCGCCCACGAGCCGACACCGCCCACGCCGACGATGGCCACATGGGCCGCTTTCAAGCGCTCCAGGCCGTCAATGCCATAGAGACGGGCGACGCCTGCAAACCGTGGATCTTCTGTACTCATGACCATTACCCCAAAAACCGGCGCGCATTATAGGGCTACGCAGCGATAAGTTCTAAGCTACAAGCTATAAGTAAAGAACTTACTCGTGCTTTCGCTGCCCAATGCCCGGTTTTTCCTGGCTTGCTGTACGGTCAGGGAAGGGCCGGTGTAGGATGCGCGCCGTTCGACACCTCCATTCGTTCCACACCCTTTGGAACCCGAAACAGCTATGTCATCGCGTAAATTTGGACTCAACCTGGTGGTAGTGCTGGCGATTGCCGCGCTGTTCACCGGTTTCTGGGCGCTGATCAACCGCCCGGTCACCACCCCCAACTGGCCACAGCAAATCTCCGGTTTTTCCTACTCGCCGTTCCAGCAAGGCCAGTACCCGCAGAAAGACCAGTACCCGACCGACGAGCAGATGCGTCAGGACCTTGCGATCATGAGCAAGCTGACGGACAACATCCGGACCTATTCGGTCGACGGCCCGCTGGGGAATATCCCCAAGCTGGCGGAAGAGTTCGGCCTGCGGGTGACCCTGGGGATCTGGATCAGCCCGGACCTTGAGCGCAACGAGCGGGAAATCCAGCGCGCCATCGAGATTGCCAACAGCTCGCGTAGCGTGGTCCGCGTGGTGGTTGGTAACGAGGCGATCTTCCGCAAGGAGATCACCCCCGAAGAGCTGATTGTCCTGCTGGACCGGGTGCGCGCCGCCGTCAAAGTGCCCGTGACCACCTCCGAGCAGTGGCACATCTGGGAACACAACCCGCAACTGGGCAAGCATGTCGACCTGATCGCCGCGCACGTCCTGCCGTATTGGGAACATGTGCCGATGGCCCAGGCCGGGCAATTCGTCCTTGACCGCGCCAAGGATCTGAAGAAGACCTTCCCGAAAAAGCCGCTGCTGCTGTCGGAAGTCGGCTGGCCGAGCAATGGCCGGATGCGCGGTGGCGCGGACGCGTCCCCTGCCGACCAGGCGATCTACCTGCGTACCCTGGTGAACAAGCTGAATCGCCAGGGCTACAACTACTTCGTGATCGAAGCCTTCGACCAACCCTGGAAAGCCAGTGATGAAGGCTCGGTCGGCGCCTATTGGGGCGTGTTCAACGCCGCGCGCCAGCAGAAATTCAACTTCGAAGGCCCGGTGGTGGCGATTCCGCAATGGCGGGTGCTGGCCATCGGCTCGGTGGTGCTGGCGCTGTTGTCGCTGACCTTACTGATGATCGACGGCTCGGCCCTGCGCCAGCGTGGCCGCACCTTCCTGACCTTTATCGCGTTCCTGTGTGGCTCGGTGCTGGTATGGATCGGCTACGACTACAGCCAGCAATACAGCACCTGGTTCAGCCTGACAGTGGGTTTCCTCCTGGCACTCGGTGCGCTCGGGGTGTTTATCGTGCTGCTGACCGAGGCTCATGAGTTGGCGGAAGCGGTCTGGACCCACAAGCGCCGGCGTGAATTCCTGCCGGTTGAGGGGGATTCGGACTACCGCCCGAAAGTGTCGATCCATGTGCCCTGCTACAACGAGCCCCCCGAGATGGTCAAACAGACCCTCGACGCCCTGGCCGCCCTCGATTACCCGGACTACGAAGTCCTGATCATCGACAACAACACCAAGGACCCTGCCGTGTGGGAACCGGTGCGCGACTACTGTGAGACGCTAGGCCCGCGCTTCAAGTTCTTCCACGTCGCGCCCCTGGCCGGTTTCAAGGGCGGCGCGCTGAACTACCTGATCCCGCATACCGCCAAGGATGCCGAAGTGATCGCGGTGATCGACTCCGACTACTGCGTATCGCCGAACTGGCTCAAACACATGGTGCCGCACTTCGCCGACCCGAAAATTGCCGTGGTGCAATCGCCCCAGGATTATCGCGACCAGAACGAAAGCACCTTCAAGAAGCTGTGCTACGCCGAATACAAGGGATTCTTCCATATCGGCATGGTCACGCGTAACGACCGTGACGCGATCATCCAGCACGGCACCATGACCATGACCCGGCGCTCGGTGCTCGAAGAACTGGGCTGGGCCGACTGGTGCATCTGTGAGGACGCCGAGCTGGGCCTACGGGTATTCGAGAAAGGTCTGTCGGCTGCGTACTACCACACCAGCTACGGCAAGGGCCTGATGCCCGACACCTTTATCGACTTCAAGAAACAGCGCTTCCGCTGGGCTTATGGCGCGATTCAGATCATCAAGCGCCACACCGCCAGCCTGCTGCGCGGCAAGGACACCGAACTGACCCGTGGCCAGCGCTATCACTTCCTCGCGGGCTGGCTGCCGTGGGTGGCCGATGGCATGAACATCTTCTTCACCGTCGGTGCCCTGTTGTGGTCGGCGGCGATGATCATTGTGCCAACGCGGGTTGATCCGCCGTTGCTGATTTTCGCGATCCCGCCGTTGGCGTTGTTCGTGTTCAAGGTCGGCAAGATCATCTTCCTCTACCGTCGCGCCGTTGGCGTGAACCTCAAGGATGCGTTCTGCGCGGCCCTGGCCGGATTGGCGTTGTCCCATACCATTGCCAAGGCGGTGCTGTATGGTTTCTTCACCACCAGTATTCCGTTCTTTCGTACACCGAAAAACGCGGATAACCACGGCTTCTGGGTCGCGATTTCCGAAGCCCGCGAAGAAATGTTCATCATGTTGCTGCTGTGGGGCGCAGCACTGGGGATTTACCTGGTGCAAGGCCTGCCGAGCAATGACATGCGCTTCTGGGTGGTGATGCTGCTGGTGCAGTCGCTGCCGTATGTCGCCGCGCTGATCATGGCGTTCCTGTCATCGCTGCCCAAGCCGGCGGCAGCGCCGGAGCCTGCAACGGCGGCGTAAAAACTTGCGCAATCCACTAAACGGCGGCCTCTGGCCGCCGTTTTGCTATAAGATAACGGCCCTTTTGTGTGCCTTACGCCCATCACTGTAGGAGCGAGCTTGCTCGCGAAAATCGCTAACGATGACGTGTGCATCCTGAATGCACACGGTGCCTTGGCGTTTTTCGCGAGCAAGCTCGCTCCTACAGTTAGAACATCGCCGCCTCGATTTCCGGAGTTTTCCCATGACGGCCCACGCCGACCTTTCGCCGACCCTCCAACTCGCTATCGACCTGATCCGTCGCCCGTCGGTGACACCTGTTGACGCTGATTGCCAGAAGCTGATGATGCAGCGCCTGGGCGACGCCGGCTTTGCGCTTGAGCCGATGCGTATCGAAGATGTGGATAACTTCTGGGCCACCCACGGCAAGCACGAAGGCCCGGTGCTGTGCTTCGCCGGCCATACCGATGTGGTCCCGACCGGCCCGGTGCAAGCCTGGCAGAATGACCCGTTCGACGCGCTGATCGACGAGCACGGCATGCTCTGCGGACGTGGCGCCGCCGACATGAAAGGCAGCCTGGCCGCCATGCTCGTCGCCTCCGAGCGCTTCGTGAAGGACTACCCGGATCACAAGGGCTCGGTAGCCTTCCTGATCACCAGTGATGAAGAAGGCCCGGCCCACCACGGCACCAAGGCCGTGATCGAGCGCCTGGCCGCGCGCAAGGAGCGCCTGGACTGGTGCATCGTTGGCGAACCGTCGAGCACCACCCTGGTGGGCGACGTGGTGAAGAACGGTCGTCGTGGCTCCCTCGGTGCCACCCTGACCGTACGCGGCGTGCAAGGCCATGTGGCCTATCCGCACCTGGCCAAAAACCCGATCCACCTGGCCGCCCCGGCCCTGGCCGAACTGGCCGCCGAACATTGGGACGACGGCAACACCTTCTTCCCGCCGACCAGTTTCCAGATCTCCAACCTCAATTCCGGCACCGGCGCGACCAACGTGATCCCCGGCGACCTGACGGCGGTGTTCAACTTCCGGTTCTCCACCGAGTCCACCGTCGAAGGCCTGCAACAGCGGGTCGCGGCGATTCTCGACAAACATGGCCTGGACTGGCATGTGGAGTGGGCGCTGTCGGGCCTGCCGTTCCTCACCGAGCCGGGCGCGTTGCTCGACGCGGTGTCGGCCAGCATCAAGGCCATCACCGGGCGCGAGACCAAGGCGTCCACCAGTGGCGGCACCTCCGACGGGCGCTTTATCGCGACCCTCGGCACCCAAGTGGTGGAACTGGGCCCGGTCAACGCGACAATCCATCAGGTCAACGAACGCATTCTGGCCAGCGACCTCGATGTGCTGACCGAAATCTACTACCAGACCCTGATCAAGTTGCTCGCCTGATGCTCGCTTGCCCCATTTGCAGCGCGCCACTCAATGAAGTGGACAACGGCGTGGCCTGCCCGGCCGGGCATCGTTTCGACCGGGCTCGCCAGGGTTACCTGAACCTGTTGCCGGTGCAGCACAAGAACAGCCGTGACCCAGGCGATAACCTGGCGATGGTTGAAGCGCGCCGCGACTTTCTCAATGCCGGGCATTACGCCCCCGTGGCCAAACGCCTGGCGGCACTTGCCGCCGAGCGCAAGCCCCAGCGCTGGCTGGATATCGGCTGTGGCGAAGGTTATTACACCGCGCAAATCGCCGACGCCCTGCTGCGCGCCGATGGTTATGCCCTGGATATCTCCAAGGAAGCGGTCAAGCGCGCCTGCAAGCGCAACCCGACACTGACCTGGCTGATCGCCAGCATGGCCCGTGTGCCGCTGGCCGATGCCAGCTGCCAATTCCTCGCCAGTGTGTTCAGCCCGCTGGACTGGCAAGAGGCCAAGCGCCTGCTCAGCCCGGGCGGCGGCTTGATGAAGGTCGGCCCGACCAGCGGCCACCTGATGGAGTTGCGCGAACGCCTGTACGACGAAGTGCGCGAATACACCGACGACAAGCATTTGGCCCTGGTACCGGATGGCATGAGCCTGCAACACAGCGAAGTCCTGGAGTTCCAGCTCAGCCTGGCCGAGCCCAGGGACCGCGCCAACCTACTGGCGATGACGCCCCACGGCTGGCGTGCCAGTGCCGAGCGCCGCGCCCAGGTGATCGAGCAGGACGAACCGCTGCTGGTCACCGTATCCATGCGCTACGACTATTTCGTGCTTCAATAACCGACTTTCCGGGCATTCAATGCCCAACCTGAATCCGCGAATGGATTTTCGAATCCCGCAACGAGGAACATCCATGCGCCAACCCGATATCGAGATTTACCTCAAGGACGCCGACGTCGACTACAAGGCCATCGCTGCCTGGCTCGGCGGCGCCCTGGGGCCGTGTACTGACTGGGTACAAAAGGGCCAGACCTACAAGTGCAAGGCCGGCAACGTGCCTGTGACCTGGCTGCCCAAAGCCGTGGGCAAATGGAACAGCCTGTACCTGGAAAGCGACCAGACCCCGTGGGACGACGACATCGCCTGCGCGCGTGCCGCCTTTGCCGCACTGAACGTTGAAGTGCGCTGCGCGCCGGGTACGTGGGTCGAAGAGGAAGGTGAAGAAAGCGCCGATACCTGGATCCGCATCAGCGAAGACGGTGAAGAACAGATCACCTGGAAAACTGCCTGATCCTGACCTGTGAACCCAATCAAATGTGGGAGCGGGCTTGCTCGCGATAGCGGTCAATCAGTCAACCTCTACAGTGACTGACTCACCGCTATCGCGAGCAAGCCCGCGCCCACATGGGTTCAGCAGCGGTGCAGAAATCTGCTTTAAAGACCGACTACATCTTCAGCCTGCAAGCCCTTCTCGCCGGTCACCACGGCGTACTCCACCTGCTGGCCTTCTGCCAAGGAGCGGTGGCCTTCACCACGAATGGCGCGGTAGTGTACAAACACATCCTTGCCATCTTCACGCTGGATAAAGCCATAACCCTTGGCGTCGTTGAACCACTTCACATTACCGGTTTCGCGCGTTGTCATCTGTTTACTCCCACATGCTTTTTATTGTTGAGTCGCTCGCATTGAACTGCCGAGTATAAGACAGGCTCAAAAACGATCAACTCAAGTTTACATCGCTGCTTTTTTGCCGATTTTCGGCGAATACGGCACACTACCCGCCCGAGCGCCTGCTCGGTTTTTTCCACTCAAAGCAGCACGCCTATGACCCGCTCCCCGTTCCGCCGTCTGGTATTTGGCACCTTGCGCCGACTGTTGTACCTCTGGGTTCGCTCCGAGACGATCAACCAGTCGTCCCTCACCCTTAACCTGGACCGCAGCCGGCCGGTGTTCTACGTCCTGCAATCGCCCTCCCTGACCGAACTGGCCGTAGTGGATGCCGAGTGCACCAAGGCCGGCTTGCCGCGCCCGGTGCTGCCGGTGTCCGTTGGCCCATTGATGGAGCCGGCGGCATTCTTTTACCTGACCCCCGACCCGGACTGGCTCGGCCGCCAGGACAAGCGCGGCGCACCGCCGACCTTGACGCGCCTGGTCAACACCTTGACCGAACATGCCGAAGAAAATGCGCAGATCATCCCGGTCAGTGTGTTCTGGGGCCAGTCGCCAGCCAGTGAGTCGAGCCCCTGGAAACTGCTGTTCGCCGACAGCTGGGCCGTCACCGGGCGCCTGCGCCGTCTGTTGAGCATCCTGATCCTGGGGCGCAAGACTCGGGTGCAATTCTCCGCGCCAATCAACCTGCGTGAATTGATCGAGCACAATAAAGGCCACGAACGCACGGTGCGCATGGCCCAACGGATCCTGCGGGTGCATTTTCGCAACCTGAAGACCGCGGTGATCGGCCCCGACCTGTCCCACCGACGCAACCTGGTCAAAGGCCTGGTCAATATGCCGCTGGTGCGCCAGGCGATCCTCGATGAAGCCGAACGGGAAAATATCGCCCCGGAAAAAGCCAAGGCCCAGGCCCTGCGCTATGGCAACGAAATCGCCTCGGACTACACCTACACCGCGATCCGCTTCCTCGAAGTGGTCCTGAGCTGGTTCTGGAACAAGATCTACGACGGCATCAAGGTCAACAATATCGAGGGTGTGCAAAAGGTCGCCCAGGGTTACGAAGTGATCTACGTGCCCTGCCACCGCAGCCATATCGACTACTTGCTGCTGTCGTACCTGCTGTTCAAGAACGGCCTGACTCCGCCGCACATTGCCGCTGGGATCAACCTCAATATGCCGGTGATCGGCAGCCTGCTGCGCCGTGGCGGGGCGTTTTTCATGCGCCGTACGTTCAAGGGCAACCCGCTGTACACCTCAGTGTTCAACGAATACCTGCACACCCTGTTCACCAAAGGCTTTCCGGTGGAGTACTTCGTCGAGGGCGGACGTTCACGGACCGGGCGCATGCTGCAACCCAAGACCGGGATGCTGGCGATCACCCTGCGCAGCTTTTTGCGCTCCTCACGCATGCCGATTGTGTTTGTACCGGTGTATATCGGCTACGAGCGGGTGCTGGAAGGCCGTACCTACCTGGGCGAGCTGCGTGGCGCGACGAAAAAGAAAGAGTCGATCTTCGATATCTTCAAGGTCATTGGCGCCTTGAAACAGCGTTTTGGCCAGGTGGCGGTCAACTTTGGCGAGCCGATCAAGCTGGCTGAGTTCCTCGACCAGGAACAACCAGACTGGCGCGCCCAGGAACTGGCACCGAACTACAAGCCGGCCTGGCTCAATGAAACCACCAACCGCCTCGGCGAGCGCGTGGCCCAGCACCTCAACGAGGCCGCCGCGATCAACCCGGTGAACCTGGTGGCGCTGGCGCTGTTGTCTACCAGCCGCCTGGCCCTGGACGACCAGGCCATGGCGCGGGTGCTGGACTTGTACCTGGCGCTGCTGCGCCGGGTGCCCTACTCGCCCCACACCACGCTGCCCGAGGGCGATGGCCAGGCCCTGATCAAGCACGTCAAGGACATGGACCTGCTGTCGGAACAAAGCGATGCCCTGGGCAAGATCCTGTATCTGGACGAGCAAAATGCGGTCCTGATGACGTATTACCGCAACAACGTGCTGCACATCTTCGCCCTGCCTGCGCTGCTCGCCAGCTTCTTCCAGAGCAGCTCGCGCATGAGCCGCGAACAGATCCTGCGCTACACCCGCGCGCTCTACCCGTACCTGCAGTCGGAACTGTTTATCCGCTGGTCCCTGGACGAGTTGGACGCCGTGGTCGATCAATGGCTCCAAGCCCTGGTGGAACAAGGCCTGCTGCGTTTTGAAAACAACATCTACCTGCGCCCGGCCCCCAGCTCACGCAACTTTGTACTGCTGACCCTGCTGTCCAAGAGCATTGCCCAGACCCTGCAACGCTTCTACATGGCCATTTCCCTGCTGCTCAACAGTGGCCAGAACAGCATCAGCGCCGAAGAGCTGGAAGACTTGTGCACGGTCATGGCCCAGCGCCTGTCGATCCTGCATGGTTTGAATGCCCCGGAGTTCTTCGATAAGAGCCTTTTCCGACATTTCATTCAGACGTTGCTGGAGCAAGATGTGCTGCGCCGCGATGAAGCCGGTAAGTTGAGTTACCACGACCTGCTCGGCGAGCTGGCCGAAGGCGCGGCCAAACGGGTGTTGCCGGCGGAAATTCGCCTGTCGATTCGCCAGGTGGCGTTGCACCGCAACGAGGAAACGTCCGCGCCGGACGCCGAGCCGGTCGAAACCCGCTAGATTTACCCAGGCGCCAGGGTGTTTCTGGCGCCGTTGACAAGGAGCTGTACCATGAAAAAAATCATTCTCCTGGGCCTGACCGCCCTGCTGGGAGCCTGTCACTCGATGAACCCTGCCCCTAAAGCCAGCCTTGATGGCGAAGTGTTCTACCTGCAACGCATAGCCCTGCCACCTACCGCGACCCTGAGCGTGAGCCTGCAAGATGTTTCGCTGGCCGATGCACCGGCCGTCACCCTGGCCGAGCAAAAAGGCCCGGTCAATGGCAAGCAGGTACCGCTGCCCTTCCACCTGAGCTACGACCCTGCACAGGTCAAGCCTGGCCACAGCTATTCGGTCAGTGCTCGCATCGAGCTGGATGGCAAGCTAATGTTTATCACCACCGAGCGCCATTCGGTGCAGTTGAACGGCCAGGATCCGCAGCCGCTTCGCCTGCGCGTTGACGCCGTTGCCCACTGATCCCGTCGACTAAAAGGAAGCGCCCATGCTCCGTACCTCTCTTCGCCTCACCACCTTGTGTGCCGGCCTGCTGCTCGGCGCCAACGCCATGGCCCTGTCCCTGGGCGATCTGTCCCAGGGCGACGCAACCGGTGGCCTCAAGGACGCACTGACCCAGGGCGCGCAGATTGCCGTCAAGCAACTGGGAGCTCCTGGTGGTTTCAGCAATAACCCCGAGGTCAAGATCGGCTTGCCCGGCAAGTTGGAAAAAGCCTCCGGCGCCCTGAAAATGCTCGGCATGGGCGATCAGATCACCCAACTTGAAGCCAGCATGAACAAAGCGGCCGAATCCGCCGTGACCCAGGCCCAGCCGATTCTGGTGAATGCCGTGAAAAACATGAGCGTGAGCGATGCCAAGGGCATCCTCAGCGGCGGCCAGGACTCGGCGACCCAATACCTGGACAAAAGCAGCCGTGAGCAGATCCGCGCCAAGTTCCTGCCGATCGTCAAGCAATCCACGGACAAGGTCGGTGTCGCCCAGCAGTACAACGCACTCGCCAAAAAAGCCCCAATGGGCTTGCTCGGTGGCAAGGCCGACAGCGTCGAAAACTACGTGACTGAACAAGCGCTGGACGGTTTGTTCAAGATGATTGCCCAACAGGAAGAAAGCATTCGCCAGAACCCGGCAGCCGCCGCGACCAGCCTGGCAAAAAAAGTGTTTGGCGCGCTGTAAGTACGCTGCACCCAGCCTGCCGGACACAAAACACAAACGCCCCGAATAATCGGGGCGTTTGTGTTACTGCACGAGGGGTATGCACCTGGCCATCATCAGCCGTAGGTGATTTTTCCCTCGAACTTTACGCTATTAGAAAACGGCGGTTGAGCGTGGTGGTGGTGGTGATGATGGCAGGGCGGAGGCTTGGATTTGCCCTTGCCCTTGCCGAAACCTTTCCCCATTTTGAAGCCCATCATCGGCATCATACCGATACCAATACCTATTCCACCCATCGCAAATAAGCCCATAGGTAACTCCTCACGGTTTAATAGAACCTAGTCCTGTGGCAACTCCGTCACCCAGAAAAAGGTACCTGCATTCCAGGTTTCCCTGAGTGGCAGATCCGCAAGAAACAGTTCCTAATCCTGTAGCCGATTTACGCAGGCCTATACCGACTTCGGCTTGACCCGGAACCACGCCGCATAAAGCGCCGGCAAAAACAGCAAGGTCAACGCCGTCGCCACAATCAACCCGCCCATGATCGCCACCGCCATCGGCCCGAAGAACACGCTGCGCGACAACGGGATCATCGCCAGCACCGCCGCCAGTGCCGTCAGCACAATCGGCCGGAAGCGCCGCACGGTGGCCTCGATAATTGCCTGCCACGGATCCAGGCCGGCCTTGATGTCCTGCTCGATTTGATCCACCAGGATCACCGAGTTACGCATGATCATCCCCGACAACGCGATAGTCCCCAGCATGGCCACAAAACCAAACGGCTGGCGGAATACCAACAGGAACAGCGTCACGCCGATCAGCCCCAGCGGCGCGGTAAGGAACACCATGGCCGTGCGCGAAAAACTGCGCAGTTGCAGCATCAGCAAGGTCAGTACGACCACGATGAACAGCGGCACACCGGCCTTCACCGAGTTCTGCCCACGGGCGGAATCCTCCACGGTGCCACCTACGTCCAACAGATAACCGTCCGGTAGTTCGGCACGCACCTCGGCCAGGGTCGGCAGGATCTGCTGGACCAGGGTCGCGGGTTGCTCCTTGCCGTAGATATCGGCACGCACAGTCACCGTCGGCAGGCGATTACGATGCCAGATAATGCCTTCCTCGAAACCATACTCCAGGGTGGCAATCTGCGACAGCGCCACGCTGGTGCCGTTGTCGGTCGGTACCGCCAAGCTCGGCAGCAGCGACAACTCGGTGCGCTCATGCACGGTGCCGCGCAGGAGGATCTCGATCAACTCGTTGTCCTCCCGGTATTGGCTGACGCTGGAACCGGTCAGGGAACTCTGGAGGAATTTCGACAGGTTGGCCGTGCTCACGCCCAGGGCACGAGCACGGTCCTGATCGACATTGAGGTAGACGATCTTGCTCGGCTCTTCCCAATCCAGATGCACATTGGCCACATGAGTGTTTTCACGGACCTTGGCTGCAACTTTACGCGCCAGGGCCCGCACTTCTTCGATGTGCTCGCCAGTCACGCGAAACTGCACCGGATAACCAACCGGTGGGCCGTTTTCCAGGCGGGTAACCCGCGAGCGCACATCGGGGAATTGCTCGTTGAGGGTCTCAATCAACCAGGTGCGCAGGTTTTCACGCTCCTCGATGGTCTTGGCCAGTACCACAAACTGGGCAAAGCTGGCCGCCGGCAGTTGCTGGTCCAACGGCAGGTAGAAACGCGGTGAGCCGGTGCCGACATAGGCCACATAGTTGTCGATCCCCGCATGTTCCTTGAGCAAACCTTCGAGGCGCTTGACCTGCTCGGCGGTATTGCTCAGGGAGGTGCCTTCAGCCAGTTTCAGGTCGACCATCAGCTCCAGGCGCCCGGAGGCCGGGAAGAACTGTTGCGGGACAAAGCGGAACAGCGCCACCGAGCCGATAAACAGCAGCACCGTCAGCACGATCACGGTTTTGCGGCGGCGCACGCACCATTCCACCCAGCGCCGTACGCGCTGATAGAACGGCGTGCCGTAGGGATCCGGGCCATCGGTGCCGTGCTTGGCTGCATGAATCTTCGCCAGATCTGGCAGGAGCTTTTCCCCAAGGTAAGGCACAAACACCACGGCCGCCACCCACGAGGCCAGCAGCGCAATGGTCACTACCTGGAAGATCGACCGAGTGTATTCGCCGGTACTCGATTGCGCGGTAGCAATTGGCAGGAAGCCGGCCGCAGTGATCAACGTGCCGGTCAGCATCGGAAACGCTGTACTGGTCCAGGCGAAACTGGCGGCTTTGAGCCGGTCGTAGCCTTGCTCCATCTTGATCGCCATCATTTCCACGGCGATGATCGCGTCATCCACCAACAAGCCCAGGGCCAGGACCAAGGCGCCGAGGGAAATCTTGTGCAGGCCGATCCCCAGGTAATACATGCAGGCAAAGGTCATCGCCAACACCAGCGGAATCGCCAGTGCCACCACCATGCCAGTACGCACGCCAAGGGAGAAGAAACTCACCAGCAACACAATCGCCAACGCTTCGGCCAGCACCTGGACGAATTCGCCCACACTGGTCTTCACCGCCGCTGGCTGATCCGACACCTTACGCAGTTCCATCCCGGCCGGAAGGTTCTTCTGCAGACGTGCGAATTCACCTTCCAGAGCCTTACCCAGCACCAGGATGTCACCGCCATCGCGCATGGCCACGGCCAGGCCGATCGCGTCGTCCCCCATGTAGCGCATACGCGGCGCGGGAGGATCGTTGAAGCCACGGTGAATCTCGGCCACATCGCCAATACGGAAGGTGCGATCACCCACGCGGATCGGGAAATTGCGGATTTCTTCGACCGTCTTGAAGTTACCCGACACCCGCAGTTGCACGCGCTCGCTCGGGGTTTCAAAGAAGCCGGCGGTGGACACCGCGTTCTGCTCCTGCAACGCCTGCTGCACCGCCGCCAGGGGCAGGCCGAGAGTGGCGAGCTTGAGGTTGGACAGTTCGATCCAGATCTTCTCGTCTTGCAACCCGAGCAACTCGACCTTGCCTACATCCGGCACCCGTTGCAGCTGGATCTGGATGCGGTCGGCGTAGTCCTTGAGCACTGCGTAGTCGAAACCCTCGCCGGTCAAGGCGTAGATATTGCCGAAGGTGGTGCCGAACTCATCATTGAAAAACGGGCCCTGGATATCCGGCGGCAGGGTCTGGCGGATATCGCTGATCTTCTTGCGCACCTGGTACCAGAGGTCAGGAATCTGCGCCGAGTGCATCGAGTCCCGGGCCATGAACGTAACCTGGGATTCGCCCGGACGGGAGAACGAGACAATGCGTTCGTACTCGCCGGTTTCCATCAATTTCTTTTCAATGCGCTCGGTGACCTGGCGCGAGACTTCCTGGGCTGTAGCACCGGGCCAGTTGGTCTTGATCACCATGGCTTTGAAGGTGAACGGCGGGTCTTCGCTTTGCCCCAGTTTGGTGTAGGACAACGTACCGACAACAGCCAGCAACAGCATCAGGAACAGCACGATCTGGCGATTTCGCAACGCCCATTCGGAAAGATTGAAACCCATCGGGGACTACTCCTTGTTGGCCGCCAGATTCACCACCCGGTTGGAACGATCCACCGGGCGCACCTGCTGGCCCTCATGGAGCACATGGACACCGGCGGCAATCACCCAGTCGGACGGGCTCAGGCCTTCCAGCACCGGCACGTTTTTCTCACCGAACGCGCCGATACGCACGGCTGTGCGCTTGAGGGTGTTGTCCGGCTTTACCAACCAGACGTAGGACGCACCGTTCTCTGCACTGAGGGCAGACAACGGCACCGACAGGGGAATGACACCGTCGGCCTGTATGAAGACCCGCGCGCTTTGCCCCAGCTCTGCCGGGACTTTGCCGGCGTTGAAGGCCACACGGGCGGCAAAGGTGCGCGATTTGGGATCCGCCGCTGGCGACAGCTCGCGAATGCGCCCCTCGAAACGCTGTTCGGGTTGGCTCCACAACTCCACCGAGACCGGCTGGCCCACCTTGAAGCGGCCGAAGCTTTGTTCCGGGAAACTGATCAGTACTTCACGCTCGCCATCGGTGGCCAGGGTGAACACGGTTTGCCCGGCAGACACTACTTGCCCGACTTCCACCGCACGCTTGGCCACCACTCCGTCCTGGGGGGCGCGCAGCACGGCATACCCGGCCTGGTTGTTGGCCACGTCGAATTCGGCCTTGATCTGCTGCAAGCGCGCGACACCTGCGCGGTAGAGGTTTTCGGAATTATCGTACTGGGAACGACTGACCATCTGACGGTCCATCAGGGTCTTGTAGCGATCACGCTCGGCCCGCACCAGGCTCAGGTTGGCCTCGGCTGCCGTGACCTGGGCCCGCGTGGCCTGCAGCTGCAAGCGCACATCCTGGGGATCGAGCTCTGCCAGCGGTTGGTTGGCCTTGACGCGCTCGCCCTCCTCCACCAGTCGTCGACTGACTTTGCCACCAATGCGAAAGGCCAGGTCCGGCTCATAACGGGCACGCACCTCGCCAGGATAGCTGTCCATTGCCAGCGCCGAGGGCTGCGGCTGCACCACCATCGCCGGGCGCACGGTGGTTGGGGGCACTTCTTCATGGCCGCAGGCGGCCAATAAAAAAGCCAGGCTGACAGGCAACGCGAGGGGCAGGAAAGTGCTGCGCATGCTGAAGGACCTTTCGCAAATGGTGCTTGGAGTAATTATACTGGTCAGTATGTTATTAATACCAAACTCACCAGTCCAGTATTAAAGTGAAAATGTCTGACAATCCTGTAAACACCAATAGCCCCGGGCGTCCCAAGGACATGGCAAAACGCCAGGCAATCCTCGACGCAGCGAAAATCCTGTTCTTGAGCAACGGTTATGCAAGCACCAGCATGGATGCCGTGGCCCTTGAGGCTGGCGTGTCAAAGTTGACGGTCTACAGCCACTTCACCGACAAAGAGACACTGTTCACCGCTGCCGTCGAAGCCAAGTGCGAAGCACAACTGCCGGTGATGTATTTCGAGCTGCCAGACGGCGTGCCGGTGGAGAAGGTGCTGCTGAACATCGCCCGTGGCTTTCACCTGCTGATCAACAGCGATGAATCAGTGAACCTGCATCGCCTGATGATGACGTCGGGCAATCAGGATCCCAAGCTGTCGCAGATTTTCTTCGAAGCCGGCCCCATGCGGATGTTGCAGGGGATGGAGCGCTTGCTGGGCAAGATCAACCAGAGCGGGGCGCTGAATATCGACAAACCGTTTACCGCTGCCGAGCACTTCTTTTGCCTGCTCAAGGGCACGGCGAATTTCCGCTTGCTGTATGGCTGTGGCGAACGCTTGAGCGAAGCGGCCGCCGAGGAGCACGTGCAGGAAGTGGTGGGGTTGTTTATGCGGGCTTATAGGGCTGACGCAGCGGCAAGCGGCCAGTGCTTGTCGCTTAATTCTTGAGCGCTTTTTTAGGATAAATATCGTACCGGCTGGATTTGCCATCCAGCGCGTGGCTCGGCTTGGGCCCATCGATGCACGGTGCCTTGCGCGGGCGCTTGACCACCACCCGATGGCTGGCCAGGGCCAATGCCGCGGCCAGCAGCGCCGGGGCATCCGGGTCGTCGCCCACCAGCGGGCGAAACAGGCGCATTTCCTTCTTCACCAAAGCGGTTTTCTCACGATGGGGAAACATCGGGTCCAGGTAGATCACTTGCGGTGGCTCACCTTCCCAGTTGCGCATGACCTCGATGGAGTTGCCCTTGAGCAAGGTCATCCGCGCCACAATCGGCGCCACTTCAAAATCATCTGCCGCGCGCGCCAAGCCATCCTCAAGCAAGGCACCAATCAACGGCTGACGTTCGATCAGGCTCATCTCGCAACCCAGGCTGGCCAGCACAAACGCGTCCTTGCCCAGGCCAGCCGTGGCATCCAGTACTCGCGGGCGCACGCCTTGAGACACCCCCACGGCCTTGGCGATCATCTGCCCACTGCCCCCGCCATAGAGCCGGCGATGAGCTGCGCCGCCTTCGACAAAATCCACCCGCACCGCACCCGGTGCATCAGGCCCCAGCTGTTGCAGTTGCAAGCCATGCTCCCCCACTTGCAGGGAAAAATCGGCGTCTGCCAACTGTAAGGGCAGACCCAACTGCTCGGCCCAGTGCTCGGCACGGGCCTGGAAACCATCGGCCAGGGCCTCGACCCGAATGCGGCTGGCCGCAGGTTGTTCGCTCATCGTTTACTACGCTCAAAAATATTAAGGATCGGCAAACAGCGGCCGATAAAAAAGGATCAGGCATTTTGCCAGACCCTGAGCGTCGACCGAGAGAAATGTCAGACATTCATTCCCTATTCACCGGTGTACTGCCGACCCACAACCACTTCGGCCTGCGCAATACCCAAGCGCTGGCCGGCGTCAGTCATGTGTGGCAGGACTTCTTCGCCCGGGCGCTGGCCGAGCAGCTTGGCCAGGAGCCAGGTGCGCAGGTGGCCGCAGATCCGGTGCCGGTGGACGCCTCGGTCGAACCCAGCGCCGGCAGCGACCTGCTGACGCAAATCGTTACCCAGCGCCATTGCGATGTTCAGGACACCGAGATCGCCCCGCCTGAACCGCTGTTCCTGCCAATTGCCGAGTTCGAACTGCAATTGCTGCCACCGGCGGCCGTGCCGTTCCCCGAGGATGAAATCGTCGCCCAGCAGCGCCAGCAGAACTTCGAAAGTGGCTGGGTGCGGCCAATCGTGCTGACTGCCGGCCAGCCACTGCCCGAGCCCGGCCCTGCGCCGCAACCCAAGCCGCTGTTTCTGCCGATTGCCGAATTCGAACTGGACCTGCTGCCACCTGCGGCCGAACCGTACCCGCAAGAAGAATTGGTGCAGCAGCAAAAGGCCCTGGACTTCGACTGCGGCTGGGCGCGCCCGCTGATCCTGCAGAACCTGCGCCTGGCGGCTTGATCAGATTACGCCTTCGCGTAGCACTCGCCATCCAGGTGATCTCACTCCACCCGCTAGACCGTGCAAGATGGCTTACGACCGCTTCGCGGCAAAACGCTGGCTCGCCCAAGCTCGGTAACGGCGACGACACTTACGTACTCGGCGCTTCCCCCTTGAACAACTGATTGGCCTGGCTGAACGGCATCGAGCGTTCGGTAAAGGTAAAGGTTCCCAGCTCCTGAACCTCCCGTGCGGCCCTGAAGAACTCGCCATAGGCAGCCAGGGCCATAGCCGAGCCGACGCTGATGCGCTTGACGCCCATCTCGCTCAATTGCACCACCGAGAGCTTGAGGCCACCGGACATCAACACATTCACTGGTTTGGGTGCCACCGCCCGCACCACCGCCAATACTTCCTCGGCACTGCGCAGGCCGGGGGCATATAGCACGTCGGCGCCCGCTTCAGCGTAGGCCTGCAAACGGCGAATGGTGTCGGGTAAATCCAGGCGACCATGCAGGAGGTTTTCCGCACGGGCCGTCAGCATGAAGGGGAATGGCAAGCTGCGCGCGGCGACGACGGCCGCTTCAATCCGCTCAACGGACAGGTCAAAAGGATAGATTGGATCGACCGCAATCCCGGTGGCGTCTTCTATGGAGCCACCAACGATGCCGGTAGCGGCGGCGCGCAACAGGCTCTGGGCGCAACCCTGAGGCGTATCGCTGAAGCCGTTTTCCAGATCCGCTGCCACCGGTAACGCGGTAGCCTGGACGATCATCTCAGCGTTGCCCAGGGTATCTTCCAGCGAAAGCGCACCCTCGGCATCCGGACGCCCAAGACTGAAGGCAAACCCCGCACTGGTAGTGGCCAAGGCTTCAAAGCCGAGGCTGGCGAGCATCTTGGCGGAGCCGGCGTCCCAGGGATTGGGCATCACGAATGCACGATCACGCTCGTGCAGGGCTCTAAAGGATTCGGCGCGAAGGGTTTGGGCATCCATGACTGACTCCAGGCACAAAAGAATCCTAGAGTAACCCCAACTGCTCCACCGCGGGCTCCCGATGCAGTTGCGCCAACGCCGGCAACCCCGGCAAACGCGCCATCAATTGCTGATGAAAGCGCATCGCCAACTGGGCCGCCAGGCGATTATCCGAGGTGTGCAGGAACACGTAGGGCGTTCGCCCCTCCTCGATCCAGCCCGCAACTTTCTCAACCCACGGCACCAGGAACGGATCGTTGGCCTCCAACTCTGGATGGCCGATAAAACGCACCTGGGGAAACTGCGTCAACGCGGCCGGACGCGGTGGCACCTTGGGCTTTTTCGATTGGGCATGGAGCACGGCGGCCGAGGTTGAAGTGCAACTGAACAAGGCCCGAGGGTCCAGGCAGATGCGCTCCACTCCACGGTCACGCAGCAGGCGGTTGAGGCTGCGCTCGGCTTCACCCTTGGCAAAGAAGTCGCGGTGACGCACTTCCACCGCCAGCGGGCGCTCCAGGCCGTCAATAAAGCCTGCCAACTCACCCAGGCGCTGTGGGGTGAAGCTGGCCGGCAGTTGCAGCCACAGCGGTGAAACCCGCCCGCCCAGCGGGCTCATCAAGCCGAGGAAGCTTTCGGCAGCGGGTAGTTGTTCGCGCAGGTCAGCGCTGTGGCTGATATCACCGGGAAACTTGGCGGTAAACCGAAAGTGCGCGGGCATGATCTCGGCCCAGCGCTGCACCGTCGCGACCGAAGGCCGCGCATAGAACGTGGTGTTGCCTTCGCAGGCATTGAACACCTGGCAATACAGGCCGAGAAAATCCGTGGTGCGGGCGTCCTGTGGGTACAGGTACTCGCGCCAGGCGTTTTCACTCCAGGACGGGCAACCGAGGAAATAAGGCAGCAACATCAGATGTGGATATCGAGACCCAGCACTTCCATATCCCATTCGACAAAGCCGGCTGTGGTCAGGTAGCTGGCCAGGGCCGTGGCGACGTTCTTGCTCATGGAGCGCGGGAAGACCATGTCTTGCTGGCGGGCCGGAACGCCGCCGATACGCGCACCGCTGGCCCCTTGGGAACGTGCGGAAAGCGCCGCGCCCTGGGATGTTTCGGGCTGGACTTCAATAAAGTCGGGGGATTCTTCGACGGACTCATCTACCGTCACGTTCGCCTTGCGTGGCTTGCGCTTGAGGGGGTAGGACTGGGAGGAAAAGCCGTCTATACGCATGCATGCAGATCCGCGATCAATGATGGCAATTTAGCGGCACTTTCCTTGGCACGCAAATGCTCTGGTGATAACTAGAACACATAAATGAAGAAAGGTTTAAACACCCGGCCAAATTCTGACGATTGGTGAAATTCGTCGCTAAATCCCCGTTTTTTGACGTCAAACAATCCCACGTTCGGCCTTGGTCTGCGCCACTTTATCGCGCAGGTATACCGGCGCGGCCTGGTCGGCGGGAATCGCCTCGCCGCGTTCCCAGGCAAAACGCGCCAGGGTCAGCAGGTCTTCGGCATGGGGCAGCATCGCGGCATCCTGGCCGACCGTGGGTACGGCGATGCGCTCGCCATAACCCCAACCTGTGCCGGCGCCAAACCAGTCACCCGTGGCCTCGGCCGGCAATGCAGTGGCCTCGGGTGGCTGCACGGCTTCGATACCCACCAGGCGCATCTCGCCGGCAGTCTCGCGGTAGCAGCCCCAATAGACCTCATCCATCCGCGCATCAATGGCTGCCGCGACTTGCTGCGCGCCATGCTCGCGCAGCGCGCGCTGGGCCAGCACGGCCAGGTTGGACACCGGCAATACCGGCCGCTCCAGGGCGAACGCCAGCCCCTGCACTACGCCAATAGCAATACGCACCCCCGTGAACGCACCCGGGCCGCGGCCAAAGGCGATGGCGTCCACCGCCGACAAAGTGGTGCCGGCATCGAGCAGCAACTGCTTGATCATCGGCAACAGCTTTTGCGCATGCAGGCGCGGGATCACCTCATAGTGGCTCGTGACCTTGCCGTCATGCAGCAGGGCAACGGAGCAAGCTTCAGTCGCGGTGTCCAGGGCCAGCAGGGTGCTCATCGGTGTGGGTGTCCAAATCGAAAAAAAGTTCGCCAGTATAAACAACAACGGCCCGCAAGCGGGCCGTTGAACATCAAGCCAATCGTCAGATCAGCTCAACGCTTGCATCACCTTGGCAGTGATGGCTTCAACCGAGCCCACGCCTGGGATGTGGCTGTACTTCGGCTTGCCCTGGGCTGCCGACAGCTTCTGGTAGAACTCCACCAGTGGCTTGGTCTGGGAGTGGTAGACCGACAGGCGATGACGCACGGTTTCTTCGGTGTCGTCTTTGCGCTGCACCAGGTCGTCACCGCTCACATCATCCTTGCCAGCCACTTTTGGCGGGTTGTAGACGATGTGGTAAACGCGGCCCGAGGCTTCGTGCACGCGACGACCAGCGATACGCTGGACGATCTCTTCATCTTCAACCGCGATTTCGATCACGGCATCCAGCTCAACACCGGCTTTCACCAAGGCTTCGGCCTGGGGAATGGTGCGAGGGAAACCGTCGAACAGGAAACCGTTCTTGCAGTCGTCCTGGCTGATGCGTTCCTTGACCAGGTTGATGATCAGGTCGTCGGAGACCAGGCCACCGCTGTCCATCACGCTCTTGGCGATCAGGCCCAGTTCGGTGCCGGCCTTGACGGCTGCGCGCAGCATGTCGCCAGTGGAGATTTGTGGAATGCCGAACTTTTCAGTGATGAACTTTGCCTGAGTACCTTTACCGGCCCCGGGAGCTCCCAGCAGAATGACGCGCATCGATGTGCTCCTCAATTTTTTATAGAGATGACGCTCGGATTCGCCGCATGGGGCCAATCTCGTAGAATATGCTCGTAAAAATACGAATCCAGGCCGCCCAAACGGCCAAAGGCTGATCAAGATACACAGCGAGCCCTAACCACACAAGCCGCCAAAAGTCGGAAGAACCCGCACCACACAAGCCTTTTGGTCGCGGTATCCCTTGGTGCAACCCCGACACAAAACCGCCGGCACAGCCCTTTCGGGTCAGCCGGCGGTTTTGTCTGCAAGCCCTTGAGAACACGCGACAAATGTCAGCCGGTGTTACGCAGCCCGGCGGCAATACCGGCCACGGACACCAGCAGCGCCTGTTCCAGAGGGCTGTCCTGTGTCGCTTCCTGTTGGCGGGACCGGGCCAGCAGCTCGGCCTGCAACAGGTGCAACGGGTCGAGGTAGGTGTTGCGCAGGCGGATGAACTCCAGGGTATCGGGACTGTGGGCCAGCAACTGCGACTGGCCGGTCAGGCCAAGCACCACGGCGCACGCCTGCGACAATAGGTCGCGTAAATGCGCACCCAATGGCAGCAGGTCGGGCTGTACCAGACGCTCGTCATACAGCCGGGCGATATCCGCGTCAGCCTTGGCCAGGACCATTTCCAGCATGTCGATACGGGTGCGGAAGAACGGCCATTGTTCACGCATCTGCCCCAGCAACTCACCTTCGCCCCGCTCCAGCGCCTTGCTCAACGCCGCCTCCCAACCCAGCCAGGCCGGCAGCATCAAGCGGGTCTGGGTCCAGCCGAAAATCCACGGGATCGCCCGCAGGCTCTCGATCCCCCCGGCACGGCGCTTGGCCGGACGACTGCCCAGGGGCAGACGGCCCAGTTCCTGCTCGGGTGTGGACTGGCGGAAGTACTCGACGAACTGCGGATTTTCCCGCACCACCGCACGATAAGCACGGACGCCATCAGCCGCCAATTCATCCATCAAATGCCGCCAGGCCGGCGCAGGTGGCGGTGGTGGCAACAAGGTCGCCTCCAGCACTGCGGCCAGGTACAGATTGAGATTCTGCTCGGCGATATCCGGCAAGCCGAACTTGAAGCGAATCATCTCGCCCTGCTCGGTGGTACGGAAACGCCCTGCCACCGAACCCGGCGGCTGCGACAGAATCGCCGCGTGGGCCGGGCCGCCGCCACGGCCAACGGTGCCGCCGCGACCATGAAACAACAGCAGTTCCACTTGCTGCTCGCGGCAGATATCCACCAGGCGTTCCTGGGCGCGGTATTGCGCCCAGGCCGCAGCGGTGGTGCCTGCGTCCTTGGCCGAGTCGGAATAACCGATCATCACCTCCTGCGGACCTTGCAACCGCGCACGGTAGCCAGGCAACAGCAACAGGCGTTCGATCACCGGGCCGGCGTTGTCCAGGTCGGCCAGGGTCTCGAACAACGGCACCACGCGCATTGGCCGCTGCACCCCGGACTCCTTGAGCAACAACTGCACCGCCAGCACATCGGACGCCGCGCCCGCCATGGAGATGACATAGGAGCCAAGGGAGGCCGCCGGCGCGGCGGCAATTTCCTTACAGGTATTGAGCACTTCAGCGGTATCGGCCGAAGGCTTGAAATAGCCCGGCAACAAGGGGCGGCGGTTGGCCAGCTCCTTCATCAGGAAGGTGATGCGCGCATCCTCGTCCCAGTCTTCATAGCGACCCAGGCCCAGGTAATCGGTGATCTCGGTCATCGCCGCCGAATGCCGGCTGGAATCCTGGCGCACATCCAGGCGCACCAGGAACAGACCGAACGTTACCGCGCGACGTAGGCAATCAAGCAGCGGGCCGTCGGCAATTACCCCCATGCCGCAGGCGTGCAAGGACTGATAGCACAGTTCCAGCGGCTCCAGCAGGTCACGATTGTTTTGCAGTACATCGGCCGGCGCCGGGAGGCTGCTGGTCAACGCCGCATGCGCCCACTTGCGGGTGGCACGCAGGCGTTCGCGCAATTGCTTGAGCAACGCCCGGTAAGGCTCGACGCTATCACCGACCTTGGCCTGCAACTCGGGGCTGGCCCGCTGCATCGACAATTCGGACGCCAGGTGATCGATATCACGCAAGTACAGATCTGCCGCCATCCAGCGCGCCAGCAGCAGCACTTCGCGGGTGACCGGTGCGGTGACGTTGGGGTTGCCGTCACGGTCGCCGCCCATCCACGAAGCGAAACGGATCGGTGCCGCCTCCAGGGGCAGGTGCAAGCCAGTGGCGGCATGCAAGGCTTGATCGGCCTTGCGCAGATAGTTGGGGATGGCATGCCACAGCGAATGCTCGATTACCGCAAAACCCCACTTGGCCTCGTCCACCGGCGTGGGCCGGGTACGACGGATTTCTTCGGTGTGCCAGGCTTCTGCGATCAGGCGTTGCAGGCGTTGGCGAATCTGCTCGCGCTCGGCGCAGGTCAAGTCACGGTGGTCCTGCAGGGCCAATTGTGCGGCGATGGCGTCGTATTTCTGGATCAGGGTACGGCGCGCAACTTCGGTGGGGTGGGCAGTGAGCACCAGTTCGATGTCCAGGCGCGCCAACTGCCGGGCCAGGGATTCACTGCTATGGCCTTCACGTTGCAAACGCGCCAACAACTCGGGCAGCACCCGCGATTCGAACGGCGCCGGCTGGGATTCATCGCGTCGATGAATCAGTTGGTACTGTTCGGCGATATTGGCCAGGTTAAGGAACTGGTTGAACGCACGCGCCACTGGCAGCAGTTCGTCTTCCTGCAACTGATTGAGGCTGGCGCTGAGCTCTTCGCCAGCCGCCGCCTCCGTTGCCCCGCCACGGCGATCGGCCTTGGCGCCCTTGCGAATCTGCTCGATCTTGTCGAGAAACTCATCACCGTATTGTTCTCGAATCGTATTGCCCAGCAGCTCACCCAGCAGGTGAACATCTTCACGCAAACGTGCATCGATATCGCTCATCAGCCAATCTCCAGCCAGGAATCCGGGATGCTTTGACCTTCAAGAGTGCCGATCAAGGCGCGGTCTTACAAGCAATGTTCGGCAAGCCGGCTCCTACAACTTTGTGGGTTGCAGCTAGTCTCAAGGTTACGTCGACGCGTTATCCACGCCGCGACCGGTCACTCATCACCGCCCGCTACCCTGGGCTTTACTGAGGTTGCCATGAAAATCCGAGAACTGGCCCAGCAATGGGAAGAGACCGCCAAGGGTCGATTGACCAAGACCGAATATGCCATCCACCTGGATGTAGAGGCCGCCGCACGGCTGGCGGCCATCCGCGAGATGTACCCCAAGCGCAGCACCGAGGAATTGCTCGGCGAACTGATCGGCGCCGCCCTGGAAGAGCTGGAAGCCAGCTTTCCGTATATCCAGGGCCGAAACGTGGTGGCCACCGATGAAGAAGGTGATCCCTTGTATGAAGACGTAGGCCCGACGCCGCGTTTCCTGTCGCTGTCACGGCGCTATCTGCACGACATGTCGGCCATGCCTGACGATCAGAAGCACTGATAAACATCTGTTAAAACCACCAACCCCTTGAACTCCGGGCCTTTTATAGGCCCGGCATACCGCTGCACGTGGCAAAAGTTCCGTTTTTTAAACGCCGACCTCTTAGTCAGATTTGTTCAGATGTTTTTTCGGGCAAATCGCCATCTTTCGCTGAACTATTCAAAAAAGCCTCGGGTCACAGCCAGTAAGCCATCACCTGTAACAGGCGTTTGAAAAGGCATGCACAGGTTCATCGCCAAACCGCAAACGCTGACCACCGAAGATGGATTTGATGTTTTTCAGGAGTTATCCAATGGAGTTGAAGACGATGAAGACCAGCACTGCCAAATCCTCGTTTAACCATCTGCGCGGGCTCAAATTGGCCGCGTTGGCAATCGGTACCAGCTTCGTCCTGGCGGGCTGTGCCGGCAACCCGCCGACCGAGCAGTACGCCGTGACCCAATCGGCTGTGAACAGCGCCGTAAGCGCTGGCGGTACCGAATACGCGGCCGTGGAAATGAAGGCAGCCCAGGACAAGCTCAAGCAAGCCGAGCTGGCCATGCATGACAAGAAGTACGACGAAGCCCGTCGTCTGGCCGAACAGGCTGAATGGGATGCGCGCGTTGCAGAGCGCAAGGCCCAGGCGGCCAAGGCCGAGCTGTCGGTGAAGGATTCCCAGAAGGCTGTCGAGGAGCTGCGTAACGAAGGCATGCGCCCTGCTGTGATCCAGCAGAAGTAAGCACCGCCCTTGTTTGCATCGCACCCGAAATCGAATTGAAAGGACGACACCACTATGCGTAAACAATTGATGATCCCTGCCCTGCTGGCGATGAGCGTTGCACTGGCGGCTTGCTCCACCCCGCCGAACGCGAACCTGGAAAATGCACGGACCAACTTCTCGGCCCTGCAAGCCAACCCGCAAGCGACCAAAATCGCCGCCCTGGAAACCAAGGACGCCAGCGAATGGCTGGACAAGGCCGACAAGGCCTACCGTGACAAGGAAGACGAGAAGAAGGTCGACCAACTGGCCTACCTGACCAACCAGCGTGTTGAAGTAGCCAAGGACACCATCGCCCTGCGCGAGTCCGAAGCCAAGCTGAAAAACGCCGGTGACCAACGTGCCCGTGCCCTGCTCGAAGCCCGCGATGCGCAGATCAAGCAACTGCAAAACAGCTTGAATGCCAAGCAGACTGAACGCGGTACCCTGGTGACTTTCGGTGATGTGCTGTTCGCCACCAACAAGGCCGACCTGAAATCCAGTGGCCTGGTGAACATCAACAAACTGGCGCAGTTCCTCCAGGAAAACCCGGATCGCAAAGTGATTGTTGAAGGTTACACCGACAGCACCGGCAGCGCGGCCTACAACCAGACCCTGTCTGAGCGCCGTGCCACTTCGGTACAGGTTGCGCTGATCAAGATGGGCGTTAATCCAAGCCGCATCGTGACTGCCGGCTACGGCAAGGAATACCCGGTTGCCGATAACGCCAGCGTTTCGGGCCGTGCCATGAACCGTCGCGTTGAAGTGACCATCTCCAACGACAACCAGCCGGTCAAGCCACGCTCTTCGGTGCAATAACCGACTGACGTCTACTGGCCTGAAAGCCTTGCCTGTGTTCCAGGCAAGGCTTTTTTTGCAAAAAAACACCTGTCGGCAGATTTCTTGCGATTAGCCGAAGTTGATCTTACTGTCGTTCTCTTGAGGCATCTGCATGCCTTGCTGTCCCTCGCCACTCATCTGCTTGCTCATAGGGCCTTGATCACCCTCCTCGCCGCCACCACTGCCGCCACTGCCCTGGGATCCGCCTGCGCCACCCGCACCGCCCAACAGTTGCGCCAGGAGTTTCTTCAGCGCTTCAGGGTCAATACCGCCCTGCTGTTGACCACCCTCGGCGCCCTTGCCGACCATATTGCCGGAATCACCCATGCCGGCGCCGCCGAAGTTGCCAAACCCGCTACCACCACCTACGCCACCAATACTCATAGTGATACTCCACTGAATTAAAGGGTTACTTGTCAGCAACGCTGACAACCCAATCAGTGGTGTCATACAGGATATGGTTCCAAAAACTACCGACCGGCTTACTCCTGCAATTGCGGGGTTTCCTGGCCCATGCAACGCACCGCCTGCTTCTTGTTATTCACCAGCACGCCCGTCAGGCCTTTTTGCTCGGTATCGAACAACACCAGCACACCGTCAACGCACTGCGCCACCTGGGGAGCCGGCGTGAGGGAGACCTTATAGTCCTCACCGGGAACGGTCTTGAGCATGGTGAAGTCGCTGAGCAGCAACGCATCCTCGGGCTTGGCGAAGTGCAGGTAGCCGTAGTACCACAGGCAGCCGACGGTGCCGATGATGGTGCCGATGCCAGTGAGGATCAGGGGGATCATGTTGCGTTCTTCGCTCATTGCGGGCTCTCTGATGATTCAATGTTGGAGTTGGGCGCCGCCGGGTAATTGGGAATTTCCCCCAGGCGACGCAGGCCATTGAAATGCTGCGGGTCGTCAAGATAACGCAGCATCACGGTTTGCCAGGTCTTGTCGGCAAAAGTCTGCACATGCCCACCCCGGGTCAGTTGCAGCACCCTGGGTGGCGGCGCAGCTTGATACAGGCGGATGCCGTTGGAAAGCGGCACGATCGGGTCATCCAGACTGTGGAACAGCAGTTTCGGCACGCCAGTCAGCTGTGGCATGGCGTGGATCGCACTGTCGGCGTCCGGTACCAGCCACGACAACGGCACCTGAAACGGCCATGTTAACCAGGAAGTGCTCAGGGCGAATTGCCCTACATCACGATAACTGGCGGGTACACCGTCCAATACCAACGCCTTGAGCCGAGGCTGGCGCTCGGGATGGGCAGCCAGGTAATGCACGGCCAACGCCCCGCCCAGGCTCTGGCCGAGGACTATCAGCGGCTGGCCCTGGGTTGCGGGGGCCTGGTCGAGCCACTGGAAGGCCGCGTCCAGGTCCAGGTAGATGGCCGGCAACGAAGGTTTGCCTTCTGATACGCCATAGCCGCGATAGTCCAGCATCAGCACTTGATAGCCCTGGGCTGGCAGCCACCAACTGCCACCCAGGTGCCCGGCCAGGTTGCCACCGTTGCCGTGCAGGTGCAGCACCGTGCCCTTGAGCGGCACGCCAGGCTTGGCCGGCAGCCACCAGGCCCGCAATTTCAAGCCATCGGCGGTGGTCAGGGTGATGTCGCGGTATTCCAGGCGCGCCTGCTGTGGGGTAAACGGCAGGCCGGGCTCGGGGTAGAACAGCAGCGAGCTGCAGCCGTTGAGGGTCAGGAGCAGGCATAGAATGCCGAGGAGTCTCATCCGTTGAAACCTCGCAAATGGAGTTGGAAATCGACAGGCCGATGAAAATCAAAAGTGGGAGCGGGCTTGCTCGCTCCCACATTTTGACTTGGCCTCCTTCAGGGATATTGCTTAGAGGATATTGGAGTAATCCGCCTCGATCCGGTCCAGGCTCAGGTGGTTGAGGAAGTTGGAGAAGCACATCCACGCCGACAGCGCGTTCATATCGCGGAACTGGTCCGGCAGGTATTTGGGCGGGACCACCAGGCCTTCGTCCACCAACTGGCGCAAGGTGCGCATGTCTTCCAGGGTGGTCTTGCCGCAGAACAACAGCGGCACCTGCTCCAGCTTGCCTTTGCGCACGGCCAGTTGGATGTAGTTGTAGACCATGATAAAACCCTTGAGGTAGGACAAATCCTTGGTAAACGGCAGGCCCGTCGGCGTCGAGCCACGGAACACCCGGCTGGCGTTGCCATAGCTCTCGGCCATTTCAAAGCCCTGTTCGCGAAAGAACTCGAACACCTGCAAGAAATCCGCGCCCTCTTCCACCATATGGATCGCGCGGGTGCGATTGGTCAGCTTGCGCAGGCGGCTGGGGTAGGAGGCAAAGGTGATGATCTCCATCAGGATCGCCAGGCCTTCCTGAGTCACGGTCGAGGACGGCGGTCCCTTGGACAGGAACGTGCAGATCGGCTGGTTCTGGCCATTGAGCGTGGTGCCAACGTGGACCAGGCCTTCGTGGACTTCCAGGGCCCGCACATCGCGCTCGTTGAACATCGCATCGGCGCGAATCTTGATGTAGTCGGCCCCCGCCGCCGCGTCCGCGACGATACCGTCGGACTCAAATACGCGGATGGTTTCCTCGGCCTCGCCAAACACCTTGTTCAAGCGGCTTTGCAGCAGGCTCACGGCGTCCTTGGCAGTCAGGGTCTTGGCTTCGTCCTTGAGATCGCCACGACCGTCGATGTTGTTCAGGTAATCGGAAAGCATCAGGCCCAGGTCGGCCAGGGTCGGGTCGCCGGCATGGAATGCATCGGACGCGGCGCCGTAGAGTTCCTGGGAAATCAGGCCGAAGTCCTCGGTGCCACGGGCTTCGAGCATGCGCACCACCATGCGGTACTCCTTGCACATGCGCCGCATGATTTGCCCGACCGGGTTGAACTGGCCCAACTGGCGGGTGATATCGCGCTCGATGTTCTGGAACTCCAGCTTCACCTTGCTCGAATCGAACGACAATGGCCGGTTCAGGTAATAGTCGCGGTCCACCGCCGGCATGTGCTTGCCTTTGCCCTGCAGGAACCCCTTGCGAATGTTGTCGTCCCACTTCACGGCGTCGAGGACGCGAATCGGTGTTTGCGCCAGCACAATGCGATCGGACAAGGTGCGTATCGTCTGCTGGTAATCGTCCACCCGGTGCTTCCTCTTTAAACGTTATTTGCCCACGCGCTGATAGCGCACGGCTTCGACAAACACATCGGCGTTGGCCGGGTCGTCCAGGTAAGCCAGGACCTGATTCATGGGGCTGTCGATCAATATCCCGTCACCCTCGGCTGTTTCCACGCTGCTGCCAATCAGGATTTTCTGCGCGATGGCCTGGTTGACCGCCTCGGGATCGAGGTTATAGACCACCAGTTCGCGGGCATCATTCAATTCGAAGCCGGCAAGGATAAAATGCCCACCGAGCTTGTCTGGCAGCGGCGCCGACAGGTACCAGCGGCTACCGTGGCGGGACACGCTGAACTCATACTCATCGCGCTTGACCGGCTCGGCCTGCGAGGTGCTCACCGCCTTGTAGCGATGCTGGCCCGTCCGGCTGATCTGCAGGTCGAGCGGCTCGCCCCAGGCATTGCGGCTGGCCCACTTGCCCAGCAGCGCGTCAGGGGCGGCCTCGCTGGCCGGCAAGGGCTCCTTGAAAGTCACCAAGCAGCCACTGAGCAACAGGAACGACATTGCGATCACCAGTACACGCCAAGCTTTCATCGGATACTCCAGCAATGAGCGATCTTCTGTAGGAGCGAGCTTGCTCGCGAAAAGCCTGAGGGCAACGCGGGGAGTCAGGTTCCCCGCGTCATCGTTAACGCCCTTCGCGAGCAAGCTCGCTCCTACATGGGTAGGTCCATAGTGCGGCAAAAACCTCAGACCGAAGCCAGCACCAAGTGCATGTAGCGCTTGAGAATTTCCAGCATCTCTTCGCCGGTCAGCGCCTCGGGCTCGAACAGCAGGCCCTGATATTCCATCCGACTGATAATCGCCGTCAACACTTTGGCATCTTGCTGAGGTTCGCGGGAGCCCAGGACCTGGAAGAACTGGCAAGTGCCCTGCAACAAAATCTGCTGGTGAGAGCGCACCAACTCGCCCAGGCGCGGGTTCAACAAAGCCTCCTGGCGAAACGCCTGTTCGGCCATCAGGTACTCGCGGCGGTTGAGCAGTTGGCGCAGGACGTAATCGGCGGTCAGGCGCGCAATGTCATCCGCCAGTTGCGAGCGCGACTCGGCACTGCCGTCACCGTAGGCCACCATCTCGCGCAACAGGCCCTCGTTGCGCACCCACAACTTGCCCATGAACGCCGCACTGCGTTCCACATACTGGGCAAACGTGTCGGTAAGCAGATCATCGATGTCCTTGAAATAGTAGGTGGTGGCCGACAACGGCACACCGGCCTCCGCCGCCACTGCCCGATGGCGCACCGCACGCACGCCATCGCGCACGACAATGCGCATGGCCGCGTCGAGAATATCCTGGCGACGCTGTTCACTGCCCTGGCGGCTGGCCTTGCGTCCCTGGTACTGAACACTTTCAGCCACGGCAGCCGCAATGCCAGCGGCGCCTTCTTGAGCCATTACGCGCTTCACGAAAGATCGTCCTCTCACTCAACAATAGTCTGGCGCCGTACGCTTGACGTTAGTACAGGCCACACAAAAAAGCCGCCTTATAAAAGGCGGCTTCGGGATTCGCTAAGGTTACGCTTGCGGCCGCATGTGCGGGAACAAGATCACATCGCGAATCGATGGGGAGTTGGTCAGCAGCATGACCAGACGGTCGATACCGATGCCCTCACCGGCTGTCGGCGGCATGCCGTACTCCAGCGCGCGGACGAAGTCAGCGTCATAGTGCATGGCTTCGTCGTCACCGGCGTCCTTGTCAGCCACCTGGGCCATGAAACGCTCGGCCTGGTCTTCCGCGTCATTCAACTCGGAATAGGCGTTGGCGATTTCGCGACCACCGATAAACAGCTCGAAACGGTCGGTGACGTTCGGGTTGTCATCGTTGCGACGGGCCAGCGGCGAGACTTCGAACGGGTACTGGGTAATGAAGTGCGGCTGTTCCAGCTTGTGCTCCACCAGCTCTTCGAAAATCATCACCTGCAACTTACCCAGGCCTTCGAAGCCCAGCACCTTGGCGCCGGCTTTCTTGGCGATAGCACGGGCCTTGTCGATGTCGTTCAGGTCGTCAGCGGTCAGCTCAGGGTTGTACTTGAGGATCGAGTCGAACACCGACAGGCGCACGAACGGCTCGCCGAAGTGGAACACCTTGTCGCCGTACGGCACGTCGGTGCTACCCAGGACCAACTGCGCCAGCTCGCGGAACAGTTCTTCGGTCAGGTCCATGTTGTCTTCGTAGTCGGCGTACGCCTGATAGAACTCCAACATGGTGAATTCTGGGTTGTGGCGGGTCGAGACACCTTCGTTACGGAAGTTGCGGTTGATCTCGAACACCTTTTCAAAGCCACCAACCACCAGGCGCTTGAGGTACAACTCCGGCGCGATACGCAGGAACATTTCCAGGTCCAGTGCGTTGTGGTGGGTTTCGAATGGCTTGGCTGCCGCGCCACCCGGAATGGTTTGCAGCATTGGGGTCTCGACTTCAAGGAAGTCGCGCGCCATCAGGAAGCTGCGAATGTGCGCGATCACTTGCGAACGCACGCGGAAAGTCTGGCGCACTTCTTCGTTGACGATCAGGTCGACGTAGCGCTGGCGATAGCGCTGCTCGGTGTCGGTCAGGCCGTGGTGCTTGTCCGGCAGCGGGCGCAGCGACTTGGTCAGCAGGCGCACGTTGGTCATTTCCACGTACAGGTCGCCCTTGCCGGAGCGGGCCAGGGTACCTTCGGCGGCAATGATGTCGCCCATGTCCCAGGTTTTCACCGAGGCCAGGGTTTCTTCCGAAAGGGTCTTGCGGTTGACGTAGACCTGGATGCGCCCGGTCATGTCCTGGATCACCATGAACGAACCACGGTTGAGCATGATGCGACCTGCCACCTTGACCGGGATCGCAGCTTCTGCCAGCTCTTCCTTGGTCTTGTCCGCATATTGCTTCTGCAAGGCATCGCAGTAGTTTTCGCGGCGGAAGTCGTTGGGGAAGGCGTTACCCTTGGCGCGCTCGGCAGCAAGCTTTTCCTTGCGCAGGGCGATCAGGGAGTTTTCTTCCTGTTGCAGGGCTTGCGGATCGAGTTGTTGGTCGCTCATGTCTTTAAATATTCCATCTGGTTCGTTGTCCCCGGCCTGCGGCCGGGGATCGCGGGCAAGCCCGCTCCCACAGGGGTCGAGGAGTGTCAGCCAATCCCGCGTTGCATGTATTACAGGCCTGATTTCAGGCTGGCTTCCAGGTATTCGTCGATGTCACCGTCGAGCACCTTGTCGCAATCGCTGCGTTCGATGTTAGTGCGCAGATCCTTGATCCGCGATGCATCAAGCACATACGAACGGATCTGGTGACCCCAGCCGATATCCGACTTGGTGTCTTCCAGCGCCTGGGACGCGGCATTGCGTTTCTGCATTTCCTGCTCGTACAACTTGGCCCGCAGCATTTTCATGGCGGTGTCCTTGTTGGCGTGCTGGGAACGTTCGTTCTGGCAGCTGACCACGGTGTTGGTCGGTACGTGGGTGATACGTACGGCCGAGTCGGTGGTGTTTACGTGCTGGCCACCGGCACCGGAGGAGCGGTAGGTGTCGATGCGCAGGTCGGCCGGGTTGATCTCGATTTCCACCTTGTCGTCGATCTCTGGCGAGACGAACACGGCGCAGAACGAGGTGTGGCGACGGTTGCCGGAATCGAACGGGCTCTTGCGCACCAGGCGGTGTACGCCGATCTCGGTGCGCAGCCAGCCAAAGGCGTATTCACCCTTGATATGCACGGTCGCGCCCTTGATACCGGCGACTTCACCGGCCGACAGCTCCATGATGGTTGCTTCGAAACCGCGCTTGTCAGCCCAGCGCAGGTACATGCGCAGCAGGATGTTGGCCCAGTCCTGGGCTTCGGTGCCACCGGAACCAGCCTGGATATCCAGGTAGGCGTTGTTCGGGTCCATTTCGTGGCTGAACATGCGGCGGAATTCAAGCTTGGCGAGGTTGTCCTCAAGACGGGCCAGCTCGGCGACGACATCGCCCACTGCGCCTTCGTCGTTTTCTTCGACGGCCATGTCCAGCAGGTCGCGGCAATCGCCCAGACCAGTGTTCAATTCGTCGAGGGTATCCACGATCTGCGCCAGCGCAGCGCGCTCGCGGCCCAGTTCCTGGGCGTATTCAGGTTTGTTCCAGACAGCCGGATCTTCAAGCTCGCGATTGACTTCGGTCAGACGCTCATGCTTTTGATCGTAGTCAAAGATACCCCCGAATAGTTTCGGAGCGCTCGGACAGGTCCTTGATGGTGTTAAGGATCGGGTTGATTTCCATGGCGGGCAGCACTCGTTGGCGAACTTTTGAAAGCCGGCGAGTATAACGGCAAAAGGCCGAAAACGGCAGTCCGCTTGGCCGAAAAGGCGGGGTTTGTGCGATATCCACAGCCCGGCAGGAATCGAATGTGGGAGCGGGCTTGCTCGCTCCCACATTGGGCCGTGGCGATCTGTGGGCTATTCGATCCCCACCTGGTTGCGCCCATTATGCTTGGCCAGGTACAACCCCTTGTCCGCCGCCGAGATCAACTGCCGACAATCGGTGCCCAACAGCGGCGTCATGGTCGCCAAACCAATGCTGATGGTCAGGCTCGCACCATCCGCCGGGGCTATGTGCGGGATCTTCAGTGCCGCGACGGCCTGGCGCAGTTTCTCGGCCACCAGTCGCGCACCGCCAGGCGAAGTATTGGGCAGCACCAGGGCAAACTCCTCGCCCCCGTAGCGCGCCGGCAGGTCCGAAGGACGGCTGCTGGCATCGCGAATGGTCGCCGCTACCTTGCGCAATGCTTCGTCACCTTCCAGGTGGCCAAAGCTGTCGTTGTAGGTCTTGAAGAAGTCCACGTCGATCATCAGCAACGACAACTGGGTCTGGTCACGCATGGCGCGCCGCCATTCCAGCTCCAGGTACTCGTCGAAGTGCCGGCGGTTGGACAACCCGGTCAAACCGTCGGAATTCATCAAGCGTTGCAGCACCAGATTGGTGTCCAGCAACTGTTGCTGGCTGACCCGCAGCGCGCGATAGGCCGCGTCCCGCTGCAGCAGGGTCATGTACGAGCGCGAGTGGTAGCGGATGCGCGCCACCAGCTCGATATTGTCTGGCAGCTTGACCAGGTAGTCATTGGCCCCGGCGGCAAACGCGGCACTCTTGATCAGCGGGTCTTCCTTGGTGGAAAGCACGATGATCGGGATGTTCTGGGTCGCCGGGTGGTTGCGGTATTCACGCACCAGGGTCAGGCCGTCCAGCCCGGGCATGACCAGGTCCTGCAGGATCACCGTCGGCTTGATGCGGATCGCCTGGGAGATGGCCTGGTGGGGATCGGCACAAAAGTGGAAGTCGATATTCTCCTCATGGGCCAGACCGCGCCGCACGGCTTCGCCGATCATCGCCTGGTCGTCGACCAGCAACACCATGGCGGCGTTTTCATCGGTTTTGAAGTCGTCGAGCTGTAAATCATTCATTTGCGGTCACCTGAATTACTACGTGCAGGCCAGGACAGCGAGTTATATCGGTCATTTTGCGAATACCTCCAGCAATCGTGGCGCAATTCTGTCCAATGGGCGAATCTCAACAGCGGCATCAATCGCCGCCGCCGCTTTGGGCATGCCGTAAACTGCACAGCTCTGCTGATCCTGAGCGATGGTCAGATAGCCCTGCTGACGCATCAATTTGAGTCCCTGGGCTCCGTCGCGTCCCATGCCAGTCAGCAATACGCCGACGGCATCGCCGTTCCAGTGGCTGGCGACGCTCTCGAAAAACACGTCGATGGACGGCCGATAAATCTCGTTCACGGGCTCCGCCGTGTAGGCCAGCGTGCCGTTTTTCAGCAGCCGGATATGATGATTGGTGCCGGCCAGCAATACCACGCCGCTTTGTGGTGGTTCTCCCTCGCGCGCCAGACGCACCGGCAGGCCCGAGGCGCTGCTCAGCCACTCGGCCATGCCGGCGGCGAACACCTGATCCACATGCTGCACCAGCACAATGGCTGCCGCAAAGTCCCGAGGCAAGCCCTTGAGGAGGATTTCCAGCGCCGCCGGACCACCTGCCGAAGAGCCAATGGCCACCAGGCTGCGGCGCTTGCCCGTACTTCGCGGATGCACCGGTTCGGCCCGCACCCGGCTGCCGCGCTGGCCAATCAGCCAGCCAATGTTGAGGATCTTGCGCAGCAAGGGCGCTGCCGCCTCCTTGGCATCACCAACGCCCAGCGCCGGGGTGTCCACCACATCCAGCGCGCCATGCCCCATGGCTTCGAACACGCGGCTGACATTCTGCTGGCGATCCACGGTAACGATAACAATAGCGCATGGCGTCTCGGCCATGATCTGCCGGGTCGCCTCCACACCATCCATCACCGGCATGATCAGGTCCATCAGGATCAGATCCGGGGTCAACTCGGCGCAGCGTTGCACGGCTTCCAGGCCATTGGTGGCAACCCACACCACTTCATGGGCCGGCTCGAAGCTCAAGGCCCGACGCAGAGCCTCGACCGCCAGAGGCATGTCATTGACGATGGCGATCTTCATGCCCGGGCGCCTCCAATCAACTCCACCACTGCGTCCAGCAGGGCATCGTCATGGAAGCTGGCCTTGGCCAGGTAATAATCGGCACCGGCATCCAGGCCACGACGCCGATCTTCTTCACGATCCTTGTAGGACACCACCATCACCGGCAGCGATTGCAGGCGAGTGTCACGGCGCAACAGTGTGACCAATTCAATACCGTCCATGCGAGGCATATCAATGTCAGTAATCAGCAGGTCGAAGTCTTCGGAACGCAGAGCATTCCAGCCATCCATGCCATCGACGGCGACCGCTACGTCATATCCACGGTTAAGTAATAGCTTGCGCTGCAATTCGCGCACGGTCAGCGAGTCATCTACCACCAGAATGCGCTTGCGCGCGGCCTCGACGGTTTGCTGGGCGCGCCGGGCAATGCGCTCCAGGCGACCGGTGTTGAGCAACTTGTCCACCGAACGCAGCATGTCCTCGACATCGACGATCAACACCACCGAGCCGTCATCGAGCAGCGCACCGGCAGAAATGTCCTGCACCTTGCCCAGGCGATCGTCCAGCGGCAGCACCACCAGCGTGCGCTCACCGATAAACCGCTCCACGGCAATCCCGTACACCGCATCCCGCTCGCGGATCACCACGACCTTGAGGGTGTCCTGACTATTTTGCCCTGGCGGGCGCTGCAACAACTGGCTGGCTGCGACCAGACCGACATGCCGGCCCTCGTGCCAAAAATGCTGGCGGCCTTCCAATTGCACGATTTCGTCGGGTTCCAGGTCACACATGCGCTCTATATGGGCCAGGGGAAAGGCGTAGGCTTCTTCGCCGACTTCAACCACCAGGCTGCGCACTACCGACAAGGTCAGTGGTACTTCCAAGTGAAAGCGGCTGCCCTGCCCCGCCGTCTGCTCCAGCACCACTGCACCGCGCAATTGGCGGACCATGTGCTGCACCGCATCCAGGCCGACGCCGCGTCCGGAGACCTCAGTAACCTTGTCGCGCAGGCTGAAGCCCGGCAGGAACAGGAACGTCAACAGTTCCTCTTCGCTCAAGCGCAAGGCTGTTTCCAGCGGCGAGAGGTTGCGTTCGACAATACTGGCGCGCAGGCGTTCCAGGTCGACACCGTTGCCGTCATCGCTCAACTCCAGCACCAGCAGACCCGCCTGGTGCGAGGCGCGCAGGCGGATCAACCCCTCGGCCGGCTTGCCCGCCAGCAGGCGCTGCTCGGGCATCTCGATACCGTGATCGACGGCATTGCGCAACAAATGGGTCAGCGGCGCTTCAAGTTTTTCCAGTACATCGCGGTCAACCTGGGTCTTCTCGCCCTCGATTTCCAGACGCACTTGCTTGCCCAGGCTGCGGCCCAGGTCGCGCACCATGCGCACCTGCCCCGCCAGCACATCGGCAAACGGCCGCATCCGGCACGCCAGCGCCGTGTCATACAGCACCTGGGCGCGTTGCCCGGCCTGCCAGCCGAACTCATCGAGCTCGGCGGTCTTTTCTGCCAGCAGCAACTGCGCTTCGCTCAGCAGGCGGCGGGCGTCGGCCAGGGCTTCCTGGGCTTCGAGGTTCAAGTCGAGGGTCTTGAGCTGCCCATCGAGGTTATCCAGGGCCCGGGCGCCGTTGCTTTGGATACGCTTGAGGCGTTGCAGGCTGGACAGGTACGGCTTGAGCCGCTGGGTTTCCACCAGGGATTTGCTGGACAGGTCCAACAGACTGTTCAAGCGCTCGGCCGTGACCCGCAAGACGCGCTCGCCACCTTCGGTCATGTGTTTGCTCTGGCGTGGCGCATCACTGTGGATGGGCGCAGCAGCCTCCGGCTCCAGGGGCAGTAACAGCGATTCCTCAAGGGACGGCAGCGGTTGCGGAATAGGTGCGGGCGCAGGCACAACCTTGGCGGTCGGCTGTGACGGATCGAGCAAGCGCTCCATCAGCGCCACATACGCCTCGATATCGGCCGGGCCCACGGTATTGCCCGGCGTGGCGATGCGCATCAGCAGGTCAGTGCCCTGCAACAATGCGTCGATATGTTCGGGTTGCAGGTAGAGCCGGCTCTCCTGGGCGCTGACCAGGCAGTCCTCCATCACGTGGGCCACGCTGACGCCAGCGTCGACCCCGACAATCCGCGCCGCGCCCTTGAGCGAATGTGCCGCACGCATACAGGCTTCAAGCTGATCGGCCTGGGTCGGGTTGCGTTCCAGGGCCAGCAGGCCGGCGCTGAGCACCTGGGTCTGGGCATCGGCTTCCAGGCTGAACAGCTCCAGCAGCGAGGCATCGCGCATCTGGTCGGGGGTCATGTGAGGCTCCGGGTCACGGCAGACAACAGTTGCGCCTCGTCCAGCCAGCGCAGGCTGCGGCCCTTGAACTGCAACACGCCCTGGGTGTAGCGCGCACTGGCCTGGGTACCGGAGGCAGACGCCGCGCTGAGGGTGCGCTCATCAATGGCATGGATGCCATCCACTTCATCCACCGGCACCACCACCGGCCCATCCTGCGCAGCGATGATCAACATGCGCGGCATGATCCGCCCGCCACTGGGGCCGCCGGCGGTGCTGTCGAGCCCGAGCAACTCCACCAGGGACAAGCAAGCCACCAGTGCTCCGCGCACATTGGCAACCCCGAGCAGCGCCCGGGAGCGCTGGTGGGGCAAGGAATGGATCGGCTGCAACGGCGCCACTTCCACCAGGCAACGGGTGGCGATGCCCAGCCACTCCTCGCCCAGGCGGAACATCAGCAATGAACGGGTGGCGATCTCATCGTCGGCTTCTGTGCTGGCGTTGGGGTGACGGTCTTCCTGCTGCAAGGCGTAACGATCCAGCAGGCGAGTGGCCGCTGCGGAATACACCGCACAGTTGCGGCAGTGGATATGCTCGGCCAGCAACGGGCAGGATTTATCGCCATGGATCCCAATGCGGTTCCAGCAATCGTCGATGGCCTGGGTATCGGCTACCGTCAGGTCCAGGTCGGTGTCCGGGGATGCGGAGCTACTCATCGTTTACGCTCACTGTCAGCGGCTCGCTCGCTACGGGCGGCACGGGCTTGCAAGCGCCGTGCCCCCGCCGTATCGCCCTGGGACTCCAGCAACGCGGCCAGGTGCATCAAGGCCTGCGGATGCTGGGGTTCCAGGTACAAGGCTTTTCGATAATACCCCTGGGCTTCCAGGGCGCTACCCGCCACATCACTGAGCAAGCCCAGCCAGTAGAACACCTGGGCCGCCGGTGGATGGTTCTGCAGGTAGCGCTCGCAGGCAGCACGGGCCTCAAGGCTTTTGCCTTCATTGGCCAGGGTCGCGATCTGACCAAGCAGATCGGCGGCATCCGAGTGCTCGGGCGCAGGCTTGATCGGTACCACCGGCGCCGCGAATGCACTGAACGGTCGGGGTTTGGTGGGGATCGGTGCAGCACTGCGCTGGGGTACCGGAGGCGGTATTGGGGCAAAGACCGGCTCAGGCGCGACTTCGGCATGACGACTGAAGGCAAACGACTGCGGCACACCAATCGAGCGCATGCCCAGGCGCCCCAGCAGGCTGCCTTCGGCTGGGCCGATAAACAGCACACCCTCAACGTGAGTCAGGCCCTTGAGCACTTCAAACACCTGCTTCTGGGTTGGCTGATCGAAGTAGATCAACAGGTTGCGGCAAAACACGAAATCATAGGTCGGCTCATTGGCCAGCAATTGCGGGTCCAGCAGGTTACCCACTTGCAGCCGCACCTGTTCACGCACCCGGTCGGCGACGTGGTAGCCGTCCTCCTCAGCGCAAAAGTGCCGCTCACGAAACTCAAGGTCCTGGCCACGAAAGGAATTCTTGCCATACACCCCGCGCCGCGCCCGCTCCACCGACAGGGGGCTGACGTCCATGCCTTGCACCTTGAACTGGTGGGGCGAAAGGCCCGCATCGAGCAGGGCCATGGCGATGGAATAGGGTTCCTCACCGGTAGAGCACGGCAGGCTGAGAATGCGCAAGGCGCGCATGTGCTTGATCTCGCCCAGCCGCGTCACCGCCAGCCGCGCCAGGGTGGCAAAGGACTCGGGATAACGGAAAAACCAGGTCTCGGGGACGATGACCGCTTCGATCAGCGCCTGCTGTTCCTCACCGCTGGTTTGCAGGCGCTGCCAGTACTGATCGGCACTCAGCCCCTGCAACGCCTGGCTGCGCTGGCGCACGGCACGCTCGATAATCGCTTCGCCCACCGAGGCGACGTCCAGGCCGATGCGCTCCTTGAGGAAGTCGAAAAAACGTTGGTCATTGCTCATCTCGCCTCCCCAACGCTCAGGTCGGGGGCAAACAGCAAGGCGCGGACCTCGGCGGTGAGCAAGTCACCCACCCCGATCCACTGCATCAGCCCCCGTTCGTCTTCGCGCACCGGCCCCAGGTAGGGCGCCTGGCGATTATCCAGGCCATAGGCCTGGAAATCCGCCGGATCGCAGCGCAGGGTGTCGGTGGCCTGTTCGAGGATCAGCCCCAGCCAACGCGACTCCAGCCAGGTTTCAGGCTGATAGTTGACCAGCACCAGCCGCGTACTGGTGCGGGCCTGGGCCAGCGTGCCAAAGGTCAGGGCGCTGAGGTCGATCACCGGCACCATGTTGCCGCGATGGGCAAAGATCCCGGCGACCCACATCGGCGCATGGGCGATGGGCTTGAGCGGCAGGCGCGGCAACACCTCGGCCACTTCCGTGGCCTTGAGGGCGTAGCGCTCGCTGCCGATATGAAACACCAGGAACAAGGCTTTTTTGGCTGCCGTCACGGCGCCGCGTTTCGCCGCTGGATCACTCATCAGACTTTGAAACGCGACACGCCGCTGCGCAGACCGACCGCAACCTGGCTCAATTCATCAATGGCAAAGCTGGCCTGGCGCAGGGACTCCACGGTCTGGCTGCTGGCATCGCCCAACTGCACCAGCGCATGGTTGATCTGCTCGGCACCGGTAGCCTGGGCCTGCATGCCCTCGTTGACCATCAGCACGCGCGGCGCCAGGGCCTGCACCTGGTGGATGATCTGCGACAGTTGCTCGCCCACTTGCTGCACTTCGAACATGCCGCGACGCACTTCTTCGGAGAATTTGTCCATGCCCATCACGCCGGCCGATACCGCCGACTGGATCTCGCGCACCATCTGTTCGATGTCATAGGTCGCCACGGCGGTCTGGTCGGCCAGGCGCCGCACTTCAGTGGCAACCACGGCAAAGCCGCGTCCATATTCACCGGCCTTCTCGGCCTCGATGGCGGCGTTGAGGGACAGCAGGTTGGTCTGGTCGGCCACTTTGACGATGGTCACCACCACTTGGTTGATGTTGCCGGCCTTCTCATTGAGGATCGCCAGCTTGGCATTGACCAGATCGGCGGCGCCCATCACCGAGTGCATGGTTTCTTCCATGCGGGCCAGGCCTTGCTGGCCGGAACCGGCGGCAACCGAGGCCTGGTCGGCGGCGGTGGACACTTCGGTCATGGTGCGCACCAGGTCCTTGGACGTGGCGGCGATTTCCCGCGAAGTGGCGCCGATTTCGGTGGTGGTGGCCGCCGTTTCGGTGGCGGTCGCCTGTTGCTGCTTGGAGGTGGCGGCAATTTCGGTCACCGAGGTGGTGACCTGCACCGACGAACGCTGGGCCTGGGATACCAGGGCAGTCAGCTCGGTCATCATGTCGTTGAAGCCGGTCTCGACCGCGCCGAACTCGTCCTTGCGCTCCAGGTTCAGACGTTTGCTCAGGTCGCCGGTACGCATGGTTTCGAGGATATCGACGATGCGTTTCATCGGCGCCATGATCGCGCGCATCAGCAGCAGCCCGCACAGGGCGGCGGCGAGGATTGCCAGGAGCAGCGAAACGCCCATGCTGATTTTCGCCGCGGCCACGGCGTCATCGATGGCGGCAGTGGCTTCATCGGCGATCTTTTTGTTCTCGTTGATGATGTCGTTGAGCTTCAAGCGCCCTGCGGTCCAGGCCGGGGTCAGTTGCTCGTCGAACATCTTGACGGCCTCGGCTTCCTTATTGGCCATGTGCAATTCCAGCACCTGGGCCAGCACCTTGTTGTAGTTCTGGTGCAGGGCTTCGAAGGCATCGAACTCGGTGCGATCCTGATCGAGATTGATCGTGCTGACGTAGCTGGCCATGTGCTGCTCAAGGCGCTGCTCAAACGACTTGTATTCCTGCTTGTCGGCTTCAGAAACCCCCAGGTGCTCACGCAACCCGATCAGTTCCTGAGTCTGCAGGTAGCTGTCGACCCAGGCGCTGCGGATCATCGAACTGAAAAACACCCCTGGCACTGCGTCGTCGCGCACCTGGTTTTCACTCGCTTCAATCTTCAGCAACCGTGAGTACGAGACCACAACCATCAGCAGCATGATGGCGATAATGACCGCAAAGCTCGCCAAGATGCGTTGGCGCAAGGTCCAGTTCTTCACAGTATTTCCTCAAGGGCCGATCAAATGCCGAGGAGTATAGCTGAGGCAGTGCCATCATTTATCAATGGGTTGTGGGCCAGTTCTCAAGGAATACAAAAACACCCCGCAGCGCAGGCGCATACGGGGTGTCGGTAGAGCATGCTGCCGTTCACACGGTGGCTTGGCGCACCTGTTTTTCCAACTCGGCCTTGAGGCCGGGTTCCAGCTTGAGCTGACGGGCCAACTCGTCGAGGTAGGACTTCTCCATGAAGTTCTCTTCGTCCACCAGCATGACGCTGGCGATGTACATTTCGGCGGCCATTTCCGGCGTGCTCGCGGCGCGGGCCACATCCGTGGGGTCCAGGGGTTTGTTAAGTTCGGCATGCAGCCAGTGCTGCAGTTCCTGGTCATTGTCCAACTTGACGAACTCACCTTCGATCAACGCGCGCTCGCGCTCGTCCACATGCCCATCGGCTTTGGCCGCTGCCACCAGGGCCTTGAGAATGGCCTGGCTATGCAGCTCGACCTGGGCCGGTGGCAGGCGGTCGAGGGTTTGCGGCTCGCCTTTGGGCGCGCCGGCCTGCTGGGCCTGCCAGTTGCCGTAGGCCTTGTAGGCAATCACGCCTAATGCTGCAAGACCACCATAGGTGAGGGCTTTGCCGCCAAACTTGCGGGCTTTTTTATTGCCCAGCAACAGGCCCATGGCCCCGGCGGCCAATGCCCCGCCACCCGCGCCGCCCAACAGGCTGCCAAGGCCGCCGCCGCCCAACAGGCCGCCGAGTGCACCTTTGTCATCGCCTTTACGTTGACCGCCAGCCTTGTTTTGCAGCATGTCCTGGCCGGACTTGAGCAACTGATCAAGCAATCCACGGGTATTCATTCATAGCCTCCAGAGACTTGGGTTCATAGGATCAATAGGCTCTCAGCGTAAAACTAAGTGCCAATATTCCTGGATATAGAGTGCTTCCAGATGTAACTCAACTGGGGTTGGGGTTGGGGTTGGGTACATATCCCCCTTTACCCCCCTGCTGACACGTCTTGTTTCATATGCAACGCCATCATCCCGCTATCAATCAATTTTCCTTCCCCATCGAACCCCTTAAGCTATCGGGTATCTGTTTAAAGTCCGCTGCGTTTGGCCGAAGGCATGTCCGAACAGTTATTTCTGATCCAGCACGCGCCAGGAACGGCACGGGATTGCTCACCACAGGTTGTATTTATGCACCGCAGGAATTTGCTCAAAGCGTCCATGGCCATCGCGGCCTACACCGGGCTGTCGGCCAGTGGCCTGTTGGCCGCCCAGGCCTGGGCCGGTAATCGTGCAGCCGATGGCGACGCCAAGGCGTTCGACTTCGATTGGCTGAAGAGCCAGGCCAAGCAACTGGCCGGCAAACAGTATCAGGACACCAAGCAGGTACTGCCGCCCACCCTGGCGACCATGACCCCGCAAAATTTCAATGCCATCGGCTACGACGGTAATCATTCGCTGTGGAAAGACCTCAAAGGCCAGTTGGACGTGCAGTTTTTCCACGTCGGCATGGGTTTCAAGACCCCGGTGCGCATGCACAGTGTCGACCCCAAGACCCGCCAGGCGCGGGAGGTGCATTTCCGCCCGTCGCTGTTCAACTATGAAAAAACCACAGTCGATACCCAGCAGCTCAAGGGCGACCTGGGTTTTTCCGGTTTCAAGCTGTTCAAGGCCCCGGAGCTGGATCGTCACGATGTGGTGTCTTTCCTTGGCGCCAGTTATTTCCGCGCGGTGGATAACACCGGCCAGTACGGCCTTTCGGCCCGCGGCCTGGCCATCGACACCTACGCCAACAAACGCGAAGAGTTCCCCGATTTCACCCAGTTCTGGTTCGAGACGCCGGACAAGGACAGCACCCGTTTCGTGGTCTACGCCCTGCTCGACTCGCCCAGCGCCACCGGCGCTTACCGCTTCGACATCGACTGCCAGGCCACGCAGGTGGTGATGGCCATCGACGCCCATATCAATGCGCGTACCGCTATCCAGCAGATGGGCATCGCGCCGATGACCAGCATGTTCAGTTGCGGCACCCATGAACGGCGCATGTGCGACACCATCCACCCACAGATCCACGACTCCGACCGCCTGGCGATGTGGCGTGGCAACGGTGAGTGGATCTGCCGCCCGCTGAACAACCCGGCCAAGCTGCAATTCAATGCCTTCGCCGATAAAGACCCGAAAGGTTTCGGCCTGGTGCAGACCGACCATGAATTCGCCAGTTACCAGGACACCGTCGACTGGTACAGCAAGCGCCCGAGCCTGTGGGTAGAACCGACCACCGCGTGGGGTGAAGGCTCTGTCGACCTGTTGGAAATCCCTACCACCGGCGAGACCATGGACAACATCGTCGCCTTCTGGACCCCAAAGAAACCGGTGGCCGCCGGCGACTCCCTGACCTTTGGCTACAAGCTCTACTGGAGCGCCCTGCCCCCGGTCAGCACGCCGCTGGCACAGGTCAATGCCACCCGTTCCGGCATGGGCGGTTTTACCGAAGGCTGGGCGCCGGGCGAGCATTACCCGCCGGTCTGGGCCCGCCGTTTTGCCGTGGATTTCAAGGGTGGTGGCCTCGACCGCCTGCCCGCAGGCACCGGGATCGAGCCGGTGGTCACCTGTTCCCATGGTGAAGTGAAAGACTTCAGCGTGCTGGTACTCGACGACATCAAGGGCTATCGCATTCTCTTTGACTGGTACCCGACCAGCGACAGCGTGGAGCCGGTGGAAATGCGCCTGTTCATTCGCAGCAATGACCGGACCTTGAGTGAAACCTGGTTGTACCAGTACTTCCCGCCAGCCGCGGACAAGCGCAAGTACACCTGATGCATGCGTTCCCACGCTGGTTACGGCGTGGGAACGCCCCACCCGATTCAGAAACGCGAAATGCTCTTCATTGCCCCGATCAAATAGCGCATTGCCACTTGATCGTTTTCGGTCAAGGCACGGTACTGCTCAAGCAGTTGCGCCTCATCCGAGCTCAGCCGGCGGCCATGCAATGACAATTTGCGGCTGAAAAAAAGCGCCAGAACCCCTGCGACACCAATGGACTTGGCCATGGAATGTTTCTCCGTTTAATAAACAACAACTCCCGCCCCACAACTCTGTCCGCGAAGTGCAATACCTCAGCGAGCAAACTGACTGACTTCCTGGGCCAGAAGCCGTCTTACTTCAAGCGTAGAAACTATCCAGACGCTTGTGAGATTTTTTTAGAGCATTCACTTAAATAATTGCCTTGAAGCAAAAAGCTTGCAGAAAATTCTTACACCTCATAAATTGAGTGACCACTCAATTAATTAATGAGACCCAGCGTGCGCACCATTGATCCCCAGCAACGCGAAAGCAAACGCATGGCCCTCCTGGACGCCGCGTCCCAGTGTTTTGCCGAGGCGGGTTTTGTCGCCACGCGTACCGCTGACATCTGTGCCCTGGCCGGCATGAGCGCCGGCAATCTGTTCCACTATTTCGCCAGCAAGCACGAGGTGTTGCTGGCGCTGGTGGCCCGCGAAGGTGAAGAGATCCAACAGGCCATGGCACCGCTGGCCAAGGCGGCGGATCCAATGGCGCAGCTGCTGGCCTTCCTCGATCAGGTCTGCCAACTGGCCTGCGACCGCCACTACGCAGGCCTGGCGCTGGAGATCTCGGCCCTGGGGCATCGCGACGAAGCCGTGGCGCGCCTGGTGAAGGCCAATGACCGCGCCTTGCGTGACGGCCTGCAAGCACTGGTACTGGCGGCGGATAAGGCCGGGCAATTGCAGACCTCATTGAGCGCGCCAGAAGCCGCCAATTGGCTCGCCGCCCTGATCGACGGCATGTTCGCTCGCGTGGCTGCCGACCCGAACTTCCACCCCGCGCAACAGACCACGGTCCTGCAAGGCTTGGTGGTTCACCTTCTACAGGGGCGTTGAACATGCCATCAGTAACCAATGCACGCTTGATACAAGTCGACGCGTTACGCGGGTTTGCCCTGCTGGGCATTCTCAGCGTCAATATCTGGGCCTTTGCCGATCCCTACTACGCCTCGATCTCCAGCAACCCGGCCTACACCCGTTCACTCGATCATGGGGTGCGCCTGCTGGTGGCCTTGCTGTTCGAAACCAAGTTCTACCTGCTGTTCTCCTTTCTGTTTGGCTACAGCTTCACCCTGCAAATGGCTGCCGCCGAGCGTGCCGAGGCTGCATTTGTCCCGCGTATGCTGCGCCGGCAACTGGCACTGTTGGCGCTGGGCCTGGCCCATGGCGCCCTGCTGTACTACGGGGAGATTCTCTCCACTTATGCGCTGTTGGGCCTGGTGCTGCTGGCCGCGCGCAACCTGTCACCGGCCCGCGCCCGACGGTGGGCGATCAGGCTGGTGGTAGTCGCCTGTTCGACCTGGATGATCCTGGGGGTTTTGCAGGGATTGGCGGGCGAGGCCAGCAGCGCCACCAACGGTGACGCCTCGGACAAACTGGCAGCCTTTTCCGGCAGTGCCTGGCAGACCTTGCAGTTTCATAGCCTGCATCTGTGGGAAACGTTGCCGGCGTTGTGGCTGCTGCAAGGGCCGAGCGCCCTGGCGATGTTCCTGTTCGGCTATGCCGCCGGACGGCAACACTGGCTCGCCTCGCCGCCGGCCTGGAAGCTGCAACGCTTGCTGAAAGTCACTGCTCCCGTGGGCCTGTTCGGCGCCTTGATCTACGCCCTGGCAGCCGCCTACGCGCCCGGCGGCGGCCTGGAAACCTTTGCCTTCGGCCTCGGCCAACTGACCGCCCCGTTGCTCACCGCCACGTATTGCTTGTTGATGCTCGCACTGTTCAACACGCCTGGCGGCGCGCGACTGTGCACACTGCTGGCCCCCCTGGGCAAGATGGCCTTGAGCAATTACCTCCTGCAGTCGGCCGTGCTGGGGCTGCTATTCACCGGCTATGGTGCAGGCTGGATCAACCAAATCGAGCCATGGCTGCTGCTGCCAATCGCCGGTGTGATTTTTATCGGGCAGATGTGGCTGAGTGCGCGCTGGCTGCGCCGCCATCCCTACGGACCGTTCGAATGGTTGTTGCGAGCCGTGACTTTGCTGGCCTGGCCGAGCTGGCGGCGCAGCGAATAAACCTCAGGGGAGCGGGCGATGATAGGCAAGAAAAAACCCACCGCGATCAACGGTGGGTTTGGCTGACAAGCGCAAACAGTCAGTCGCGCAAGTCAGACTCATGGATCGGCTGGTCGCGGTGGGTGGCCCGCTGGTATTGCGCCGGCCAAATCGCCTTGCGCCCGCCCAGGTCGTCATCGGCATGCAGTGGCCAATACGGGTCACGCAACAGTTCCCGGGCAAGAAAGATGATATCGGCCTGATAGGTGCGCAGAATATGTTCGGCCTGGGCCGGTTCGGTAATCATCCCCACGGTGCCCGTGGCCATGCCGGACTCCTTGCGCACGCGTTCAGCGAAGCGCGTTTGATAACCAGGCCCGATAGGAATTTCTGCGTTGGCCGCCGTGCCACCGGAGGACACGTCGATCAGGTCGACGCCCAAGTCTTTCAGGCGGCGCGCCAGCTCCACGGTTTCGTCCGGGTTCCAGCCATCCTCCACCCAGTCGGTGGCCGAGACACGCACAAACAGCGGCAGCTCTTGCGGCCACACCCCGCGCACAGCCTCGGTAACTTGCAGCACCAGGCGGATGCGGTTTGCAAAGGAGCCGCCGTATTGATCCTGCCTCTGATTGCTCAGGGGCGAGAGAAACTGATGCAGCAGGTAGCCATGAGCCGCATGGATTTCCACCACTTTGAACCCGGCGCTCAAGGCACGCTTGGCGGCGGCCACGAAGTCAGCAATCACCTGTTGGATTTGCCCTTCATCAAGCTGTTTCGGCGCCGTGTGCTGCGGGTCGAAGGCTATCGGCGAGGGCCCAACGGGTACCCAGCCACCGTCTTCGGGCTTGACGCTGCCATGCTTGCCGAGCCACGGCCGATGGGTGCTGGCCTTACGCCCGGCGTGGGCCAGTTGAATGCCTGCCACCGCCCCTTGGGCGCTGATAAAGCGGGTAATGCGCTGCAGGGGTTCAATCTGGGCATCGTTCCACAGCCCCAGGTCCTGGGCGGTGATCCGGCCATCGGCGGTCACGGCGATCGCTTCGCTGAAAACCAACCCGGCGCCCCCGACAGCGCGGCTGCCCAGGTGTACCAGGTGCCAGTCATTGGCCAGGCCATCGACGGCGGAGTACTGGCACATCGGCGACACGGCAATGCGGTTGAGCAGGGTCAATTGGCGCAGGGTATAGGGTTCAAGCAACAGACTCATGGGGCACCTCTTCTCGTATCCGGTGGGCATTGGCTCCAGGGTTCTGTCTGACCGGTGCACGTGACGAGAAGATGAAAGGCCCGTCCCCTTCGGGCTAAAAACAGACGAGGTCACCAGACCAATCACACAGTGCTTAGAGACTAGTCGACAACCGGGGATTGCACAGGGTTCAGCGTGGTTCGATGTGGGCAATCATCAATTGCACGGTTTCCTGGCCACGGAATTCATTCACATCGAGCTTGTAGGCCAGCTCTACCCAGCGAATGGTCGGGTTCGGCCAGACTTCGCGGTCGATACCAAAGGCAATGCCATCGAGTTTCACCGCGCCACACTCGCTCTTGAGCACCACCTTGAGGTGACGCTCGCCCACCACCCGCTGCTCCACCAGTTGAAACACCCCGTGAAACAGCGGCTCGGGAAAATGCTGGCCCCAAGGCCCGGCATTGCGCAGGGCGCGAGCCAGTTCCAGGTGAAACTCCTCCACCGCCAGGGTGCCATCGGACAACAGGCGCCCGGTAAGGTCTTCTTCACGCAGTTGCCGGCGTACTTCGGCGTCGAAGGCTTCGGCGAACAGCGGGAAGTTCGCTTCAGGCAAGGTCAAGCCCGCCGCCATGGCGTGGCCGCCGTATTTGGCGATCAGGTTCGGGTGCTGGCTGGCCACCACCGCCAGGGCATCGCGGATATGGAACCCCGGCACCGAACGCCCGGAGCCCTTGAGCAGACCGTCACCGGCATCGGCAAAGGCGATGGTCGGGCGGAAATAGCGCTCTTTCATACGTGAAGCCAGAATCCCGATCACGCCCTGGTGCCACTCCGGGTCGAACAGGCACAGGCCAAATGGCATCGACTCCACCGGCAAGTCCTTGATCTGGGCCAGGGCTTCACGCTGCATGCCCTGCTCGATGGCCTTGCGGTCCTGGTTCATGCCATCCAGTTGCGCGGCCATTTCCCGGGCCTGGGCAAAGTCGCTGGTGAGCAGGCACTCGATGCCCAGGCTCATGTCATCCAGGCGCCCGGCCGCATTGAGTCGTGGGCCAAGAATAAAACCCAGGTCGGTGGAGGTGATACGTGCATGGTCGCGCTTGGCCACTTCGAGGATCGCCTTGATGCCTGGCCGTGCACGCCCGGCGCGGATACGCTCCAGGCCCTGATAGACCAGAATGCGGTTGTTGGCATCCAGCGGTACCACGTCGGCCACACTGCCCAGGGCCACCAGGTCGAGCAGCTCGCCGATGTTGGGCTGTGGCTGCTTGTCGTACCAACCCAGGCTGCGCAAGCGCGCACGCAAGGCCATCAGCACGTAGAAAATCACCCCCACGCCGGCCAGGGCCTTGCTGGGGAACGTGCATCCAGGCTGGTTCGGGTTGACGATGGCATCGGCCGCCGGCAGTTCATCGCCGGGCAAGTGGTGGTCGGTGACCAGCACCTTGAGCCCCGCCGCCTTCGCCGCCGCCACGCCTTCGACACTGGAGATGCCGTTGTCCACAGTGATCAGCAACTGCGGCTCACGCTGCAAGGCCACGGCAACGATTTCCGGGGTCAGGCCGTAGCCGTATTCGAAGCGGTTGGGCACCAGGTAATCGACATGGGCAGCGCCGAGCAAGCGCAGGCCAAGGGTGCCCACGGTGCTGGCGGTGGCGCCGTCGGCGTCGAAGTCGCCGACGATCAGGATGCGCTGGCGCTGCTCCAGGGCCGTCACCAGCAAGTCCACGGCAGCCTCGATCCCCTTGAGCTGCTGATACGGAATCAGCCGCGCCAGGCTTTTATCCAGCTCATCCTGCGAGGTCACGCCACGGGCGGCGTAAAGACGGGTCAGCAACGGTGGCAATTCACCGAGGAACGGCAGGACGGCGGGCAATGGGCGGGGATCGATACGCATGGGGTGGTGGGGGCTTCTCTAGCTATAGATAAAAATGCTCACCCTGTAGGAGTGAGCTTGCTCGCGAAGAACGCATGGGCACCGCATTCATTCTGGATACCCGCGTTATCGTTGATGCCCTTCGCGAGCACGCTCGCTCCTACAGAGGGCGGTGTTGAGTATTAGCCGCGTTCGCCGACCAGCCACTGCAGCTGCACTTCGTGCTGGCCGCGGTCATCGGTGACGAAGATCGTGCCTTCGCTGATCATCACGTCCCACTTGATCACCCGCGGCATGTCCTTGGCCAGGGTTTCCAAAACTTCCTGGGGCACCGCAGCGATGTGTACGTTCTTCAGGTTATTGGCCACCGGCACCACCTTGCCTTCCCACACTCGCAGGCTGCCATAGGCCAGCAGACTGGTACGCTCGGTGCGACGCGAACACCAGGTCAGGCGGTCAGCATCGGGCTGGCCGACTTCGATCCAGTGCAAAACCCGATCATCCAGGCTTTTTTCCCACAGGGCTGGTTCGTCTACATCTGACAGTCCGCGACCAAACGACAACTGCTCGTTGTACCAAAGGGCGTAGGCCAGCAAACGCACGGTCATGCGTTCTTCGGTTTCCGAGGGGTGACGGGCGATGGTTTGCTTGACGCTCTCGTACACCGAACGATCGAGGTCGGTCAGGTTGAGTTCAAACTTGTAGGTCGTGGACGGCTGGGCCATGAACGGGCTTCTAGAGACAGGAAAAGGCGGCCAGTCTAACCGATGGCGAGGTCATTCAACGAATCCTGCGCTGTATCATCCTTATCCCTGCACCGCTCGCCTATGTTAAAAGGCAATACACACCTGCCCTGCGCTTGTAAGGATCCTCATGTCGTTTACCGCCAAACCGCTTGCCGGCCTGAAAGTCATCGAACTGGGCACTTTGATCGCCGGCCCGTTCGCTTCGCGCATTTGCGCCGAGTTCGGCGCTGAAGTGATCAAGGTCGAATCCCCCGACGGCGGCGACCCGCTACGCAAATGGCGCAAGTTGTATGAAGGCACGTCACTGTGGTGGTTTGTGCAGGCGCGCAATAAAAAGTCCCTGACCCTGAACCTCAAGCACCCGGACGGCCTGGCGATTCTCAAGCAACTGCTGGCAGATGCCGACATCCTGATCGAGAACTTCCGCCCCGGCGTGCTGGAAAAGCTCGGCCTGGACTGGAACACCCTGCACGCCCTGAACCCCAAACTGGTGATGGTACGGCTCTCCGGTTTTGGCCAGACCGGGCCAATGAAGGATCAACCGGGGTTCGGTGCGGTCGGTGAATCCATGGGCGGCCTGCGCTACATCACCGGTTTCGAGGACCGCCCGCCGGTGCGCACCGGGATTTCCATCGGCGACTCCATCGCCGCGCTGTGGGCAGTGATTGGCGCACTCATGGCCTTGCGCCATCGCGAGGTCAACGGCGGCCTCGGCCAAGTGGTGGATGTGGCGCTGTATGAAGCCATCTTCGCCATGATGGAAAGCATGATCCCCGAGTTCGATGTGTTCGGGTTTATCCGCGAGCGCACCGGCAACATCATGCCGGGGATCACCCCGTCATCGATCCATACCACCGCCGATGGCAAGCATGTACAGATTGGCGCCAATGGCGATGCGATCTTCAAGCGTTTCATGCAGGCCATCGGCCGTGAGGACCTGGCCAATGACCCGCAACTGGCCAGCAACGATGGTCGCGACAGCCGGCGTGACGAGTTGTATGGCGTGATCGACCGCTGGGTCAACGGCTTGCCACTGGCGCAAGTGGTGGAACAGTTGAACCTGGCCGAAGTACCTGCCAGCCGGATCTACAGCGCCGAAGACATGCTCGGCGACCCGCAATACCTTGCCCGGGAAATGTTCCTCAAGGCCCAATTACCCGACGGCAAGGATTTCAAGATGCCCGGCATCGTGCCCAAGCTTTCGGATACACCCGGCAGTTGCGAGTGGGTCGGGCCGGAACTGGGCGAGCACAATGGCGTGATCCTTCAATCATTGGGCTACGACAGTACCGCCGTGGCCCGTTTGCGCAAGGATGGCGCGATCTGATGCGGTTCGGAGCACGCTCAAGATAATGGCCGGCCGCTTCATCAGGGCGCTGCGGCGCTTGTGGCTCATCGCCCCGCTGCTCGGGGCCTGGCCGCTATCGAGCCTGGCACAGGAGACGTTGACCTGGGTGGTGCGCGACCTGCCGCCGATGACCATTTTCGAGGGTCCGAAACAAGGCCAGGGCAGCGTGGACAAACTGCTGGCGTTGTTGATCGAACGTCTGCCGCTATATCACCACCAGATCCAGCACGTCAACCGCGCCCGTGGCATGCAAATGCTCCACGCGCCCTCCCTCACCTGTGATCCGTCGTTGCTGTGGACACCGGCGCGGGCCAAGACCATCGTCTTTTCCACCCCGGCCTTCGCCGTGTTGAGCAATGGCATTGCCATTCGCCGTAGCCAACTGGATGCCATGGCGCCGTATGTGGCTGACGGCACGTTCGATCTGGCGAAATTTCTTGATGGGCAGCAGTCCCGTCTTGGGGTGATCGCCGAACGCAGCTACGGCTCCGGCATTGACGAGCAGTTGAGCCACGCCGCACCGCTCAAGGTGACGCCCCACTACGGCAACGAAGCCCTCGGCAGTCTGTTGCAGATGCAGCGCCTGGGTCGGTTGGAGGCCGTGCTGGGGTACTGGACGGAAATCCGTTATCAGGCTGCACAACAGGGCCTTGATCCCCAGGACCTGCTGTTTTATCCCATCAGCGGCACGCCGCGTTATCAGCGCATCCATATCGCTTGCTCGAACTCCCCGCTGGGGCGTCAGGCCATGAGCCATATCAACCGCGAATTACAGAATATTCCACAGGAACCGTTACTCCAGTCCTACGCCAACGGGCTGGACCCGCTGATGCGCGAGCAATACCTCAGGGACAACCCGAGGTTTTTCAACGAAACGTCGCAGCCTTGATAAATCCCAGGCAAAAAGAAACCCCGAGCAGTGGGGAGACAACTCGGGGTTAAACGTGGCCTACAAAGACCAGTACAACAAGCTACAAGCACCGGAGCACAATGCTTGATCTTGTTGTTACATCGTCTGACTCACCCTCCTGTAGGAAGGTTCCAAAGATAAAAATTTCTTCATGCCTGGGCGGTGATGCGCGTCTGGGCAGCGTTGCGCAAGGCCGCAATCACCGAGGGTTCCAGGCGCCCTTCAGCGATTTTCAGGTCGCGGTGCAGGCAATCCACCACGTCCACCAGGGCGCGTTTGTCGCTCAATTGTGCGCGATCCACTTCGCGCTCGACCACGATAGCCCCCGTAGGATTCTTCACCGTCACCAGACACTCGCCGTGTACACCCGAGGCAGTCAGCGTGACCTGATAAGGGCTCAGCGCTTCACCGAGCAATAGGCTGATACTTTCCATCTCGATCACCACTCAATCATGGGAGAAATAAATAACCACTACTGTAGGAGCGAGCTTGCTCGCGAAAAACCTGAGGGCGGCGCGGTCATTCCGTATGAACGCATTATCGTTGACGTTTTTCGCGAGCAAGCTCGCTCCTACAGGTAAATGACCTTCGTGCGAAGCACAAAGTTCGCCTTTGAGCTGAGCCTATCGAGCATGCATGGCAAAGATGACAGAGAGAAAACAGCCGCCGACAGGCTAGAATCCCCTGATTATTGCCGGAGTCCACCGTGAGAGACGCGTCTGAACAGCCCTTGCGCATTATCATCGCCGACGATCATCCGATTTTCCTGATTGGTTTGCGTGCAGTGCTCGAACGCGACGCGCAGGTGCGCATCGTCGGCGAGGCCAACTCGCCCCAGGCCCTTACCGCCCTGCTGCAACACTGCCCCTGCGATGTACTGGTCACCGATTTCATGATGCCCGCCGAACCCCAGGCCGATGGCCTGCGCCTGATCGAACACCTGCGCCGGCATTACCCGGACCTGCCTATCGTGGTCGTGACCATGCTCAATAACGCCGGCCTGTTTCACTCGATCCTGGAGCTGGGGGTCATGGGCCTGTTGAGCAAGGCCAGCCTGGCCGATGAGCTGCCCGATGCCATCGCTCAGGTGCGCCAACAGCGGCCTTATGTCGCGCGCACGATCAATCAGGCGCTGGCCCTGGCCGGCCAGGTGGGAGCTGATCGCCTGCACTCACAGCAGCAATTGTCGCCTCGGGAGCTGGAAGTGATCCGCCTGTTGGCGGGTGGCAAGACGGTGGGCGAGATTGCCGCCCATCTCAATCGCAGCAAACAGACCGTCAGCGCGCAGAAAGTCAGTGCCATGCGCAAGCTGGGGCTGATCAGCGATGCCGCGTTATTCATCTATGTGCAGGAACACGGGCTGGCCTGAGATCAAAACATCACGGTAGGCGCCGCCGATTGCGCAACCCACGGTTGCAGCGCCTGGGCGCTCATTGGCCGGGCGATCAGGCAACCTTGCAGCCAGGCCGGCCCCAGTGCACAGACCGCATCACGGTCGGCAAGGGTTTCAATGCCGGTCACTACCACCCCCACCCCCAAATGCCCGGCCATGCTCATGGCCCCGGCAACCACCGCACACTTGCGCTCGTCGCCGGCCATCCCGCTGGCAAATGCCGGGGGGATTTTCAACTCGGTGAATGGCAACTCCAGCAAGCGTTGCAGGCTGGTGCCGCCGATGCCGAAATCGCCAATGGACAGCTTGCAGCCGATCATCCGCAGGCGCAGCAAACCCGTGAAGTGGGCACTGTCAGTCTTCAGGCGCGAGGTTTCCACCAGTTCCAGGGTCAGGTTGTGGGCGGGTACAGCGAAGCGTTGCAGCAGGCCTTGCAGGGTCAGTGCGAAGTGATCCAGCTCCAGCAGCCGCCCGGGAATATTGACCGCCACGGGCAAGTCCTTGCCTGTGTCCTGGGACATTTGAGCGCACAGGCGCAACGTCTCTTCCAGTACATACCAGGTGAAGGCTTCTTCCAGGCCGGCCAACTCCAGCACCGGCAGGAATTCGTGGGGCAACAACTGGCCTCGCTCGGGGTCTTGCCACCGTGCCAGCGCCTCCACGCCTTGCAAATCACCAGCCTGGCTGACGATGGGCTGGAACCACACACTGGCGTAGCGCTTGATTGCAGCCTCGCCGACCTTGGGCGCCAGCGGTGGTGCCTCGAACTCATTCATCCCAAGCATCTGCCGCACGCGCTCCCAGCCCAATGCCTGTGGGCTTGGCCGCAGGCGTTGCTGGCACGCAGCGAGCATTTGCCCAATCAACGTCGCCGAAGCCGGTTTGGGTGCGCAGCCCAGCACATTGAGCCCGGCCTGACGGGCCATGTTCGCCACCCCTTCCAATACATCAGGCTCGGCGTTGCTCAACAGGATCAACACCTGAGCCTGTCCGCGCTCGCCCAATTCGCGGATCAGTTCCAGGGAGTCACCTTGCTCCAGGTACAGATCGCAGATGGCAATATCCACCGGTCCCTTGCTCGCCAAAGACTGACGGGCAGCGTCGACGCTTTCGGCCGTCAACACGTTGAACACGTCATTGGCGTTAAGCATCTGGTGCAAGGCCATCAGCTGGAACGGATGATCTTCGAGGATCAGGACTTTAAGTGAGCGCATGGGAAACTTCTGTGAGCACGAGCGAGATTGCCCACACTACGCAATAGTTGGAGAGTTCCCCATAGGACGCGTCCTATTCTTGCACCTTCAGATAAGGCCGGATCTGCTGCTGCAATACCTGGATTGCCGTCGACAAGGCTTGCCAGCGCTGCGCCAGTTCATCATCCCGGTGTTCTCGCGCACTGGCCTCAAGGGCGATGCAGGCCTTGGCCAATGGCAACGCATCCACCAGGCAGCAAATACCCTTGAGGCGGTGCAGGCTGGCCCGCAACTGCGTCAGGTCGTGCTCGGCCATGGCGCTGCCCAGCAGGTGGTGCTCATGCTCAAGGTTGTTCGAAAGCTCCTGCAACATGCTTTGCAGGATCGGCCCGTCGGCCTGGGTCATCTTGCGCAGGGCCTGCAGATCGAAAGCCCGCACAGCCGTGACCCGGGCCAGCACCTGAGTCCATTGCTCCAGCGTCACGGGCTTGACCAGCAGCACATCCAGCCCCGCCAATTGGCTGCGCCGGTCTTCGCCTTCCTGGGCGTCGGCGGTGCAACCAACCAACGCGCAACGCGGGCGCTGCTCCTGGGCTTCTATCTGACGAATGGCTTCGGCCAGGGCATAACCGGACATGCCCGGCATATGACAATCGGTCACCAGCACGTCAAACGCCTCGCTGCGCCAGCGCTGCAAGGCGGCCTCGGCGTTATCGAGGGCCACCACCTGATGCCCGAGGAATTGCAACTGCTGGGCCAGTACCAGGCGGTTGGCCGGCAGGTCGTCGACAATCAGCACCGACAATGCCCTGCCCGCCGGCAGCAACGGCACGACGGCCGCAGGCTCAGGCAGATCATCACTGCCGACCCGGTCCAGGCGCAGGTCGATGCACACGGTGGTGCCTTCGCCCAGGGCACTGTGCAGGGTGATGTGCCCGCCCATCAGGTCCACCAGTTGCTGGCAGATGCTCAAGCCCAACCCGGTGCCGCCATGCTCGGCGGCTGTCAGTGGGCTGCCCTGGATGAACGGCTTGAACACCCGCGCCTGCTGTTCGACGCTGATGCCGGGGCCGGTATCTTCGACGCACAGGTGCAAGTATTCATGCCCCTCCCCATCCACCTGGCAGGCGACACGCAAACGCACCTCTCCGTGCTGTGTGAACTTGAGCGCATTGCCCAAAAGGTTATGCATGACCTGGCGCAGGCGCAGTGGGTCGAACCAGTAAAAGCCTTGCGCCTGGGGGTCGAAAGCCAGGGTCAGGTGCAAGCCCTTTTTCTGCGCGGTGGCTTCAAACAGCCGCTGGATACCCTCGAAGAAACCTTGCAGGTCGGTAGTCTGTGGCGCCAGTTGCAGGTGGCCAGCTTCGATCTTCGCCAGGTCCAGGCTGTCGCCCATCAAGGCGATCAGCTCGTGTGCCGAGCGGTGGGCAACCTGCAGCGCCTCGGAGACGGGAGTGCCCGAGGCCAGCGCACGCTCCTGTTCCAGCTCCAGCAGGCCGATGATCGCCGTCATCGGTGTACGAATCTCATGGCTGAGGTTCGACACAAAGGCACTCTTGGCGAAATTCGCGTCATCGGCGGCGCGGCGCGCATCCATCAGTTGGGTCTCCAGGACCTTGCGCTCGTTGATATCGACCCAACCACCGAGCAGCCCCTGCAACCGCCCCTGGGCATCATAGAACGGCACGGTCCACTGATAGACATGGGCGGCGCCGCCGTTGAAGTCCAACTGACGGTCGATAAACAGCGATTGCTGCGTGACCAACTGCTCCATGTGCCCCACATGCAGGCGCAAGGCCGTGGCGGCGGGCAGTATTCCACTCTCCGGCAGGGTCAGGCCCTGGATCTGCTCAAGCCGGGTGGCCAACTGCTGCTCATAACTTTTGTTGCACGTGACCAGACGGCCTTCGAGGTCACGCACAAACACCGGGTTGGGCATGCCATCGAGCAGCGCACGCTTGAACGCCAACTGGTCATTGAGCCGCTGCTCGGCCTCGACGCGCTGGCGAATCTGACGCTTGAGCCGGCTGTTCCAGACCAGCGACACCAGGACAAACAGGATGGCCGTGGCGACCGTCCAATAGGCCCACGGCGGCACCCGCTGCCAGGCCGGCACCGGGACGGCCACTGCGCCCATCCAGCGCAAGCGCAGGGCACTCAACTCCGCCACCGGCATTGCTTCAAGGGCCTTGTTCAAAATACTCAGCAGCTCGGGATGGTCCTTGCGTACCGACAGGCTGTCGCTGGACCACTTGCCATCGACGCTGCGACCGGCGCGTAACTCATCGGCCGGATAACTCTGCACCTCCACTTCACTCTGGATAGTCGCTGCCGCATCACCCCGGGCCACCAGGGCGCGGGCCTCGGTGTAGTTGGGCACCAACCGCAGCCGGATCCCGGGGTATTCGCGACGGATATACGCTTGCAGCACATGCCGCGCCGGCAGCGCCAATACCTCGCCCGTCAGTTGGCTAAGGCTGGTCAGCGGCGGCGCATCCAGACGTTCGACAAACACCCAGCCGGCACCGCCAAACCCATGGCTGAAATCGAGAAAGCGCCGACGCTCAGTGTTTTCCACCAGGGTGGTACTCATGTCTGCGCCGCCCGTTTCCAGGAGTGCGAGGTTTTGCGCGGTGGAAAACACTTCCTCCATGACGAACTGCAAACCGGTCATGCGCGAGAGACGGTTGAGCAAATCGACGTTCAATCCGACCCAGCGGCCATCCTTGTCCTTGAACACATAGGGCGAGTATTGCTGGGACGCCACCACGACATGGGGATGGTGCAGTACCCAGGCCTGCTCGGCTGCCGATAAGGGGATGCGTTCGCCGGCAACGTCAACCCCAAGGCCGGTGGTCCAGCGGGCCAGGATCTCGCGGCGCACCGAGTCATCGATGCTCTGCAGCGCGCGGTCCATCATCTGGCCCAGCAAGGGATCGGCCTGGCGCGTGGCAAAGGCAAAGCCAATTGGCGCCAGGCGGCTTTGCTCCTTGATCTGCATGCTCAGGTAAGGGCGCAGGGACTTGTAGGCACGCACGATCACTTCATTGCCGATAAAGGCATCCACATCGCCCTGCTCCAGGGCTTCCAGGCCGCTGTAGAGGTTGGGGGCCAGCATGATGTGGCTTTGCGGGTAGGCCGCATGCACGTTCTTGACGTTGGCGTAGCCGTCGAGCAACACCACCTTCTTGTCCTGGAGCGCGTCGTTCTGCGCGGCGCCGTCACCGCGCATCACCACCACCGAGCGGTCGGGCATATAGTCTGCGGTAAAGGCCAGGCCGGGCACGTCACGTTCGTAGCCATTGGCGCTGGTGAGGATGTCGATGCTACCGGCGCGCAAGGCCTCCACGGCCTGGGCCCGCTCGGCAAAGCCCATCACCTGCATCGGTACGCCGAGCCGGGCACCCACCAGGCTCAAGTAATCGGCGCTGATGCCCTGGTAGCGATTGCGATCGCGGGTGATATCAATCGGTTGGTAATCATCGATGGAGATCCCCACTTTCAAGGTGCGGTGACGCGCCAGCCACTGTCGCTCGGCCGGTGCCAGGGCCATGGGCGACAGGGCGATAAACGCCGGCACCAGATTGAACGGCAGGCTGACAGCGGCCAGGCTGGCCGGCAGGTGGCCGAGTAGCAGCATGCTCAATAGGCACTGGTGCCATCGAATCGTGAACCGCACTGCGGGGGTTTCCTTGTGGGTTATTTGACGCGAAGCTCCCACAGGGGGAGTGCGGTGAGCGATGTACCCCAAATAAAAACGACGCTTCCCATTACTGGGTAAACGCCGTTTTTTCAAGCGAACAGCATTGGATCAGCCAGCTCTCAGAGCGGTTTCCCACGATTGCCATGTTGGCTGACAAACGCCTGGATGGCTTTCAGGTCGTTAGGCAGCACGGTGCAACGCTCTTCACGCTCGAACAGGTCCGCCAGGTGCGTCGGCAGTTCCAGGGCCTTGCCGACACCGGCCTTCTGCACCGCCTCGGGGAATTTCACCGGGTGGGCGGTACCGAGGATGACCATCGGGATATCCAGGCTGCGGCGGCATTCACGCGCGGCCTTGACGCCAATGGCGGTGTGCGGGTCCAGCAGCTCGCCGGTCTGGGCGTAGACTTCGGCAATGGTCTCGCAGGTCTGGGCATCGTCCACGGCCAGGGAGTCGAACAACTTGCGGGTTTCGGTCCAGCGCTCCTGGTCGACGCTGAAACCGCCACCTTGCTTGAAGCTGTCCATCAGGCCGGCCAGGGCTGCACCGTTGCGACCATGCATGTCGAACAGCAAACGCTCGAAGTTCGACGAGACCATGATGTCCATCGACGGCGACAGGGTCGCGTGCAGGGTTTCCTTGACGTACTGGTTGCCGCTCATGAAGCGGTGCAGGATGTCGTTGCGGTTGGTGGCGACGATCAACTGGTTGATCGGCAGGCCCATGTTGCGCGCCAGGTAACCGGCGAAGATATCGCCGAAGTTGCCGGTTGGCACCGAGAACGACACCGAACGTGCCGGCCCGCCCAGCTGCAGCGAGGCGTGGAAGTAGTAGACGATCTGGGCCATGATCCGCGCCCAGTTGATCGAGTTCACCGCCACCAGGCGCGTGCCCTTGAGAAAGCTCTGGTCGGCGAAGCTGGCCTTGACCATTTCCTGGCAGTCATCGAAGTTGCCTTCGACGGCGATGTTGTGGATGTTCTCGCCAAAGAGGGTGGTCATCTGCCGGCGCTGCACGTCCGACACACGGTTGTGCGGGTGCAGGATGAAGATATCGACGTTTTCGCAGTGCTTGCAGCCTTCGATGGCCGCCGAGCCGGTATCACCGGAGGTGGCACCGATAATCACCACGCGCTCGCCGCGTTTCTCCAGCACGTAGTCCAGCAGGCGACCGAGCAGTTGCAAGGCGAAATCCTTGAACGCCAGGGTCGGGCCGTGGAACAGCTCCAACACCCATTCGTTGCCATTCAACTGGCGCAACGGGGCGATGGCGTTGTGGGAGAACACGCCGTAGGTTTCTTCGAGAATCTTCTTGAAATCGGCATCGGGGATACTGCCGGTGACGAACGGGCGCATGACCCGGAACGCCAGCTCGTGGTACGGCAGGCCGGCCCAGGAGGCGATTTCTTCCTGGGTGAAGCGTGGCAGGTTTTCCGGCACGTACAGGCCGCCGTCAGTGGCGAGGCCTGCGAGCAGGACGTCTTCGAAATTCAGGGCCGGTGCCTGGCCGCGGGTGCTGATGTAGCGCATAAAAGCAAACCTTCGGTTTGGGCTTCAAGCTTCAAGCCTCAAGCTGCAAGTTAGAGCGATTCGGCTCTTGCTTGCAGCGTGTGGCTGATAGCTTGCAGCTGCATTAATTAAGATGTTCGACGCGAATCCGTACCACCGGCCCGACCACGCCTTGCAGGGCTTCCAGTGCGGCGATGGCATCGTTCATGCGCTGTTCCAGCACGCGGTGGGTCAGCAGGATCATCGGCACCAGGCCGTCGTGTTCCTCGACTTCCTTCTGCATGATCGACTCGATGTTGATGCCGCGCTCCGAGAGGATGCTGGCCACCTGGGCCAACACGCCCGGATGATCCTTGGCCTGGATCCGCAGGTAGTAGGAGCTTTCGCAGGCTTCGATCGGCAGGATCGGGTGGGCCGACAGCGAGTCCGGCTGGAACGCCAGGTGCGGCACGCGGTTTTCCGGGTCGCTGGTCATGGCGCGGACCACGTCCACCAGGTCGGCAATCACCGACGAAGCGGTCGGTTCCATGCCGGCGCCGGCGCCGTAGAACAGGGTCGAACCAGCGGCATCACCGTTGACCATCACCGCGTTCATCACGCCATTGACGTTGGCAATCAGGCGATCGGCCGGAATCAGGGTCGGATGCACACGCAGCTCGATGCCCGCCTCAGTACTACGCGCTACACCCAGGTGCTTGATGCGGTAGCCCAGGGCTTCGGCATAGTTCACGTCAGCAGTGGTCAGCTGGGTGATGCCTTCGGTGTAGGCCTTGTCGAACTGCAGCGGGATGCCAAAGGCGATGGACGCCAGAATCGTCAGCTTGTGCGCTGCGTCGATGCCCTCGACGTCAAACGTCGGGTCGGCTTCGGCGTAACCCAGGGCCTGGGCTTCGGCCAGCACGTCTTCAAAGGTACGGCCCTTCTCACGCATTTCGGTGAGGATGAAGTTGCCGGTGCCGTTGATGATCCCCGCCACCCAGTTGATGCGGTTGGCCGACAGGCCTTCGCGGATCGCCTTGATCACCGGGATGCCACCGGCCACTGCCGCTTCAAACGCAACGATCACGCCCTTCTCACGGGCCTTGGCGAAGATTTCATTGCCGTGCACGGCAATCAGCGCCTTGTTGGCGGTGACCACGTGCTTGCCATTCTCGATGGCCTTGAGTACCAGCTCACGGGCGACGGTGTAGCCGCCGACCAGTTCAATGACGATGTCGATTTCAGGGTTTGTGGCCACGTCGAAGACATCGTTGGTAATCGCAATACCGGTTGTTTGGTACTGAGGCTTTGGCGTACGCATGGCAATTTGTGCCACTTCAATCCCACGCCCTGCACGGCGGGAAATTTCCTCAGCGTTACGCTGAAGTACGTTCAAGGTACCGCCACCGACGGTCCCTAACCCACAGATGCCTACTTTGACCGGTTTCACTGAAGCACTCCCCATGAAACGGCCGACTCAAGGTCGGCCGTGAAAACAGCCGCACAACTGCGGCTCGCTATTGATGACCCGTTGATTTGTCGCGGGTCTGACCGTCAAAGGCTCGACGATACTGCTTATTTGGCACCCAACGCCAGTTTGGCGATTTGTGGTGCCGGCTGGTAGCCCGGAATGACCTGGCCGTCAGCCAAAACGATGGCCGGCGTACCGTTCACGCCAATCGACTGGCCCAGGGCGAACTGCTTGGACACCGGATTGGCACAGGCGGCAGCCTTGATGTCCTTGCCATCGACCATCTTGTCCATGGCGGCTTTCTTGTCAGCCGAACACCAGACCGCTTGCAACTGCTTGTCGCCCGGCGAACCCAGGCCCTGGCGCGGGAACGCAACGTAGCGTACTTCCACACCCATCTTGTTCAGCTCAGGCACTTCGGCGTGCAGCTTGTGGCAGTACGGGCATGTGGTGTCGGTGAATACGGTGATGTGGGTCTTGGTTTCGCCAATGGCCGGGTACACCACGGTTTCTGCAACCGGAATACCGTTGATCAACTTGGACACGCCCAGGCGTTCGGCCTTCTCGGTGAGGTTGACCGGTTTGCCGTCTTTCAATTGGAACAGGTAGCCCTGGACGATGTACTGGCCGTCGGCACTGGCGTAGAGCACGCGGCTGCCCTTGAGCTTGACTTCATACAGACCGGCCATCGGGCTGGCGCTGATGCTTTCGACCGGGGTTTCGAGTTGGAGGCTTTCCAGACTCTTACGGATTGTCTTCTCGGCGGCGTCGTCGGCGACGGCAAAGGTTGAGACCAACGCAATAGCTGCGGCGGCAAAAATCTGGGTCAAGCGCATGGGAACTCCTGAAGGCAGATGCAGGGACGAAGGCCAGGACGCCGATCTGGAAACACGGCTCGGGACCGTCCCCTTTGCAAACCGGCAAAGCCTACCACAATTGGGCGCCAGGGCAGACGCCAGCGGCCAAATTGGGACCTGTCAGCCCCGCGGGTGATGTTTGGCATGCAGGTCCTGCAACCTTGCACGTGCCACGTGGGTATAAATCTGCGTGGTGGACAAGTCGCTATGACCCAGCAACATCTGCACCACGCGCAAATCCGCGCCATGGTTGAGCAGATGCGTGGCAAAGGCATGGCGCAGGGTGTGGGGGGACAGCGACTTGCCGATCCCGGCCACCCTGGCCTGGTGCTTGATGCGGTGCCAGAAGGTCTGGCGGGTCATCTGTTCGCCGCGCAGGCTGGGGAACAGCACGTCACTGGGGCGCCCGCCGAGCAGTTCACTGCGGGCGTCGCGCATGTAGCGCTCGACCCACACAATCGCCTCTTCGCCCATGGGTACAAGGCGCTCCTTGCTGCCCTTGCCCATCACCCGCAGCACGCCCTGGCGCAGGTTGACCTGTTCCAGGGTCAGGCTGATCAATTCGGTGACGCGCAGGCCGCAGGCGTACAACACCTCCAACATGGCGCGGTCGCGCTGGCCGATGGCTTCGCTCAAGTCCGGGGCGGCCAGCAGGGCTTCGACATCAGCCTCCGACAGGGATTTAGGCAAAGGCCTACCCAGTTGTGGCATATCGACTTGTAGAGTGGGGTCGACGGCTATCAGCTTTTCACGCAATAGATAGCGATAAAAGCCACGCACTCCTGAGAGGAATCGCGCAGTGGAGCGTGGTTTGTAGTTTTGCTCTACGCGCCAGGCCAGATGATCGAGGATCAAGTCGCGCCCGGCATGGCTCAGCTCCAGGTTTCTCTCCAGCAGCCAGCCATTGAACAAGGCCAGGTCGCTGCGATACGACTGGCGGGTGTTGTCCGACAGGCCTTTTTCCAGCCAGAGGGCATCGAGGAAACGGTCAATCAGAGGATGGTCGATAGCAGGCATGGGCACTCAGGCAGCGCTGGCACGGGGCTTTGCGCAAAATATTCGTGAACTGTTACGTAGACCACTAGTCTTTCATAGCCTGCAACTTCAAGGAACAGGGAGCTTCAATGAACGAACAACAGATTCTGTTGGCCTTTGGCGGTATTGGCGCGGCGGCATTGGGCTGCCAATGGCTGGCCTGGCGCCTGAAACTGCCGGCGATCCTGTTTCTACTGCTGACCGGAATCCTCGCCGGCCCGGTGCTGGGCTGGCTCGACCCGCAGGAAATGTTCGGACCGTTGTTAATGCCGCTGGTGTCCCTGGCGGTCGCGCTGATTTTGTTTGAGGGCAGCCTGACCCTGCACCTGTCGGAGTGGAAAGAGATCGGCAGCGTGGTACACCGCCTGGTCACCGTCGGCGCGCTGTCGACCTGGGCGGTGATCACCGTCGCGACCCATTGGCTACTGGGTTTTGACTGGATGCTGGCCTTGCTGTTCGGCACGCTGACCCTGGTGACCGGGCCGACGGTGATCGTACCGATGCTGCGGGTGGTCCGGCCGAAAGCCTCGATCGCCAATATCCTGCGCTGGGAAGGCATTGTCATCGACCCGATTGGTGCGCTGCTGGCGGTGGTGGTCTACAGCTTTATCATCGCCCGTGCTTCCGGCGACGGCTTGAGCCATAGCCTGCTGACCTTTGCCGGGGTGATTGCCTGCGGCAGCGCGTTCGGCATTGCCGGCGGCTGGGCGCTGGGGCAGATCATGCGCCGGCAATGGCTGCCCGAATACCTGCACAACCTGGCAACCCTAGCTGCGGTGCTGGGGATCTTCATCGCGTCCAATCAAGTGATGCACGAATCCGGCCTGCTGGCGGTGACGCTGATGGGCATGTGGATGGCCAATATGAAGGGCGTCGACGTGCGGCATATCCTGCACTTCAAGGAAAACCTCAGTGTCTTGCTGATTTCCGGGCTGTTTATCTTGCTGGCCGCGCGCCTGGACCTCAACGCCCTGATTGCCCTGGGGCCATTCGTGTTGATCCTGCTGCTGATCATTCAGTTCATTGCTCGCCCCTTGAACGTGGCACTGTCGACCTTTGGCTCGAACCTGAACTGGCGGGAACGGGCATTGCTGGCGTGGATTGCCCCGCGTGGGATTGTGGCGGCGGCGGTGTCGGCAATTTTTGCAATCCGCCTGGATGAAGCCGGCCATGAAGGTGCATTGCTGCTGGTGCCACTGACCTTCGCGGTGATTATCGGCACGGTGGTGCTGCAAAGCGCCACTGCACGGCCATTGGCGCGCCTATTGAAAGTGGCTGAGCCGGCGCCGAGTGGCTTTCTGATTGTCGGTGCCAATGCTCCTGCGCGCATCCTGGGCAAGGCACTCCAGCAGTTGGGCAGCCGGGTGCTGCTGACCGACTCCAGTTGGGAAAACATCCGTGCCAGCCGCATGGAAGGCCTACCCACTTACTTCGGCAACCCGGCCTCGCAACATGCCGAATCCCACTTGGACCTGGTGGGCCTTGGCCACCTGCTGGCGCTGTCACCCTCGGGCGAGCTGAACACCTTGGCCGCCATGCGTTTTCGTCATGAATTCGGTCATCGGCTGTTTGCCCTGGCGAGCAGCCAGGAAAGCCGACGCACCGACAAACACCGGGCCAGCGGTGAGCATCGCGGGCAGCTACTGGGCAGCCAACCGCTGAGCTACACCAAACTGGCGAGCTTGTTGGGGCAAGGTGCCGAGCTGTACAGCACTAACCTGACCGAGGGTTTTGGCTGGGATGACTATCAGACGCTGCATGGCGAGCGAGCGACGTTGCTGTTTGCCCGCGATACCAACGGCTGGGTGCATGTGGTGACCCCAGAGAGCAGCTTGAAGCCGGTGGCGGGCTGGACGTTGTTGGCGGTAATCCAGCCAAGTTGAACACGCTGTAGGCGCTGCCAAGCCTCGCCGAGGCTCGACAGCGCCTACATGTGAATGTCGTCAATTCGAGCAATGAATTTGCCACAGATTTTTGTCAAATCGCAGGCACAAAAAAGCAGCCCGTAGGCTGCTTTTTTCTGCATCGGGAAGCTGGACTTAAGCCAGTTTTTCCTTGATGCGAGCTGCTTTACCGGACAGGTCACGCAGGTAGTACAGCTTGGCTTTACGTACGTCACCGCGACGTTTAACGGCCATGCTGTCGATTTGCGGGCTGTAGGTCTGGAAAGTACGCTCTACGCCAACACCGTTGGAGATTTTACGAACAGTGAAAGCACTGTTCACACCACGGTTACGCTTGGCGATAACGACGCCTTCGAACGCTTGCAGACGCGAACGGTCGCCTTCCTTCACTTTCACCTGAACGACAATGGTGTCGCCCGGGGCAAAGGTAGGGATCTCTTTGGTCATCTGCTCTGCTTCGAGTGCAAGGATGATTTTGTTAGTCATGCTGTGCTCCTAAGGTAAATCGTCGGATTTACCATCGATACGTTGTTAACTATCGTCCCGCCCGAGGATGTATTCCTCAAGCAGCTTCTTCTCTTCTCCAGAAAGCGAGCGGCTTTCCAGAAGATCGGCGCGTCGTTCATAGGTCCGACCAAGGGACTGCTGTAAACGCCAACGCCGGATGTGTGCGTGATTGCCACTTAGCAATACGTCGGGAACACGCTGATCCGCATACACCTCCGGTCGGGTGTAGTGCGGGCAATCCAGCAAACCATCCGTGAAGGAATCTTCCTCCGCGGAGTCCGCATGCCCTAAAGCTCCAGGCAGCAGTCGTGTAACCGCATCTATCAGGACCATCGCCGGCAGCTCACCGCCAGACAAGACATAGTCCCCAATCGACCACTCTTCATCGACATGAGCTTCAATAAAACGCTCGTCAATGCCTTCATAGCGACCGGCAATCAGGATCAATGCTTCCTCATTCGCCAGACCGCGTACCGCCGACTGATTAAGCTGGCGGCCTTGAGGGGACAGGTAAATTACCTTCGCCTTCTCCCCGGCTGCTGCCTTGGCCTGAACCAGGGCGTCTTCCAGGGGCTTGATCTTCATCACCATGCCCGGGCCACCGCCAAATGGGCGATCGTCCACAGTGTGATGTCGATCCGTCGTGTAGTCTCGCGGGTTCCAACAGGTAAGCTGCAAGAGCCCCTGTTTCACCGCCCGACTGGTGATGCCGTACTCGCTGATGGCGGAAAACATCTCGGGAAACAAACTGATCACTTCAACGCGCAAGTTAGCCACGCTTAGAAGTCCGCATCCCATTCCACCTTCATCTCGCCCGCTGCCAGGTCGACGGCCAACACGCATTGCTCGGTATAGGGCAACAGGCGTTCGCGATCATCCAGGCTGCCAGCGCAAGGCTTGACCACCATTACATCATTGGCGCCGGTTTCCAGAAGATGATCGATTTTCCCGAGCAATTGCCCAAGTTGATCAATGACCTTCAGACCTTCCAGCTGGTACCAGTAGTACTCGCCATCGGTCAATTCAGGGAACAGGTTGCGCGGCACGCAGATCTCATAACCGGCCAGAAGACGCGCTTCTTCACGATCATCGAGACCCTTGAGCTTTGCGACCAGGAACTTGTCGTTCCCGCGTCCACTGACCAGCTCGACCTGTTTCACACTACCTTCGCGCTTGAGCGTCCAGGTCTTGTACTGCAACAGGTTTTCAGTCGGATCAGTAAAGGAATACACCTTCACTTCGCCGCGAACGCCATGAACAGAATAAATCTTGCCGATAACGATCAAATCATCAGCAACAGCTGGCGTCGCGTTCATATTGCTCAGGCTGCGGCCTTAGCCGAGTCCTTCAACAACTTGGCAACACGCTCGGAAGGCTGTGCACCAACGCTCAGCCAGTAGGCTACGCGCTCTTGGTTCACGGACAGACGAACTTCTTGACCACGAGCAACAGGGTTGAAGAAACCAACCTGTTCCTTGTGCGAACCGTCACGCGGGTTGCGGCTGTCGGTTACGGTCAAGTGGTAAAACGGGCGCTTTTTGGAGCCGCCAAGGGCAAGACGGATTGTTAGCATGTGAACATCGTTCCTGTAGTCGGTGCTGCAAATCTAAATGCACAGCGGGCATGGGTGCCCGAAAGGCCGCATATTCTAAGGAATATCCGGACTTTTGCAAATGTCTTTTTCCGGCACCTGACCGCGCGCCATTCAGATCTGCTATAGAGCCGTCGGTTAAAACGGCGAGTCAGCTCCCGCCAACGGCGGGTTTGCTGGAGATCCCACATCCCTGTGGGTCTGCGCAAGAGCAAGCCCTTGCGCGAATTCTTTACATTTTAGGCATGCCACGGCCGGGCATCATGCCACCCATGCCGCGCATCATTTTGGCCATGCCGCCTTTGGCCGAGAATTTCTTCATCATCTTCTGCATCTGCTTGTGCTGCTTGATCAAGCGACCGATGTCCTGCACCTGGGTGCCGGAACCCATGGCGATCCGACGCTTGCGCGAACCGCTGATCAGCTCAGGGTCGCGGCGCTCGGCCGGGGTCATGGAGTTGATGATGGCTTCCATCTGCTTGAACTGCTTCTCTGCCGCACCCTGGGCATTGCCCATTTGCGCCAGGTTCACACCGCCCATGTTCGGCAGCTTGTCCATCAGGCCGCCAAGGCCGCCCATGTTCTTCATCTGTTGCAACTGGTCGCGGAAGTCTTCGAGGTCGAAGCCCTTGCCCTTCTTCAGCTTCTTGGCCAGTTTGTCGGCCTTGTCCTTGTCGAGGGTCTGCTCGGCCTGCTCGATCAGGCTGAGCACGTCGCCCATGCCGAGGATCCGCGAGGCAATCCGCTCAGGGTGGAACGGTTCGAGCGCTTCGGTCTTCTCGCCCATGCCGATGAACTTGATCGGCTTGCCGGTGATTGCGCGCACCGACAGTGCGGCACCGCCACGGGCATCACCGTCGACCTTGGTCAGGATCACGCCGGTCAGCGGCAGTGCATCGCCAAAGGCCTTGGCGGTGTTGGCCGCGTCCTGGCCGGTCATGGCGTCGACCACGAACAGGGTTTCTACCGGGTTGATCGCGGCATGCAGCGCCTTGATCTCGCCCATCATCTCTTCATCGATGTGCAGGCGACCGGCGGTATCGACGATCACCACGTCGATAAACTTGAGCTTGGCTTCTTTAATAGCAGCGTTGGCGATGTCGACCGGCTTCTGGCTCAGGTCGGACGGGAAGAATGTCACGCCGATTTCACCGGCGAGCATTTCCAGCTGCTTGATCGCGGCCGGACGGTATACGTCGGCCGAGACCACCATCACGGATTTTTTCTTGCGCTCTTTAAGGAAGCGCGCCAGCTTGGCAGCGGTGGTGGTTTTACCCGCACCCTGCAAACCGGCCATCAGCACAACGGCCGGCGGCACGGCGCTGAGGTTCAAATCTTCGTTGGCCGCGCCCATCAGGCTTTCGAGTTCGGCCTGGACGACCTTCACAAAGGCCTGGCCCGGCGTCAGGCTGCGGGACACTTCAGTGCCGACCGCACGTTCCTTGACCGAGTTGACGAAGTCCTTGACCACAGGCAAGGCGACATCGGCTTCCAGCAACGCCATGCGCACTTCGCGCAGGGTGTCTTTAATATTGTCCTCGGTCAGCTTGGCCTTGCCGGTGACATGGCGCAGCGTCTGCGAGAGACGGTCAGTCAAATTTTCAAACATGCGCGATCCTTTCAGGCCCTATTCATCGAAATGCATTGGTAGACCGAGGTAATGGCGGCCCAGGCTGTGATAAATCGCTATTAAAAACAGCGCTCGGCGAGCCTGCGGCGTGGGCAGGTCGCGGATTATAGCGAAGACTGTCGCCATGCACACCCGCTGTCTGGCCCGCTGGTCTTTCGTGGAACGCAGGTGTGTGCCAAACTCATCGGCTTTCGGGCTTGCCTAACAGGATTTATGCTCCCTTTGTCACCCAGTTTGCTACCCAGTCTCGCCGCCGCACTCTTGTATGCCGCTGCGACCCTCTATCAGGGCACCCGCCTGGCCCAACGCGCCAGGGCGGACAAACGCCTGCTGGCCGGGCTTGGCGTGCTCGCCCTGCTGGCCCACGCTGCCAGCCTGTTCACCCACCTGATGACCCCGGTGGGCCTGGGCCTGGACTTTTTCAGCGCCGCCAGCCTGATTGCCGCCGCCGTGATTGCCTTGACGCTGCTGGCCTGCGCGCGGATCCCGGTAGAAAACCTGCTGTTGCTGCTGTTCCCCCTGGGCATGCTGACGGTGCTGCTGGCGCAATTCGCCCCCACCGGCACGGTGCAGGTGATTGACGAGGAGCCGGGCATCCTCGCGCATATCCTGCTGTCGATCCTGGCCTATGGCATGTTCACCATTGCGGTGTTCCAGGCCTTGCTACTGCTGTTGCAGGATCACCAGCTCAAGCACAAGCACCCGTCCGGGCTGATCAAGAACTTCCCGCCGCTGCAGACCATGGAAAGCCTACTGTTCGGCTTCCTCTGGGCCGGCTGGACGCTGTTGTCGCTGTCGCTGATTTCCGGCTGGCTGTTCGTCGAGAACCTGTTCGCCCAGCATCTGGTACACAAGACCCTGCTGGCATGCCTGGCCTGGGTGGTGTTCAGCGTGCTGCTGTGGGGCCGTAACCGCCTCGGCTGGCGTGGGCACAAGGCAATCCGCTGGACCCTGGCCGGCTTCTGCCTGTTGATGCTGGCGTATTTCGGCAGCAAGCTGGTTCGCGAATTCATCCTGCATATCTGACGGGCAGCGATTATGGACAATTTGCCCCTTGAGCCCATGCTCGCGGTAGTGGCCCTGCTGGTCTTATGGTCGGCACTGTTTACCGCCATCGAAGCGGCCCAGCACCACTTGCTGGCCTTGCGCCCCGGCACGCGCCAGGGTGACAAGGCCGCCGCCCGCCTCAGCTTCCCCCGCAACAGCCTGATCCTGTGCAATACCCTGTGCCGTGCGGTGGTGGTGATCCTCTGCACCCTGTTGGCGATCTATGCCTGGGCCGAAAACGGTCCCTGGCTCGGCTGGCTGATCTCCAGTGCGCTGCTGCTGGTGCTGGCCGACTACCTGCCCCGCACCCTCGCCACCCGCTATCCACATGCAGTGCTGGGGTTTGGCAATACACTGCTGGGCATACCGCTGAAAATCCTCTACCCCCTGGCCTGGCTCCTCAATGGCATCAGTTTGCTGCTGCTGCGCCCTTTCGCCCGCAAGTCCGGGGTCGTCAAGAACAGCGACGAGCCACAGCCCGACCACGCCGACGAGCAGGCCACGGACGACAGCGAAGACCGTGCCCCGGGCATGCCTGGCATCCATGCCCTGGACAACATCACCGTCAATGACATCCTGGTGCCGCGCAGTGAAGTCGACGGCATCAACCTCGACGACCCCATCGAAGACATCATCGAACAACTGCGCACCTCCCAGCGCACACGGCTACCGGTGTTCCACAGCGATATCAACCAGGTCGAGGCGGTGCTCAACACCCGGCAGATCCAGCATCTGTTGCCCGATGCCAGCCTGACCAAGGACGCCCTGCTGGCAGCCTGCCATGAACCGTACTTCGTCCCGGAAAGCACGCCACTGCAGTTGCAGCTGCTCAATTTCCACAAACAGCAACGCCGCCTGGGCATGGTGGTGGACGAATACGGCGAAGTGCTGGGCATCGTCACCCTGGAAGACATCCTGGAAGAGATCGTCGGCGAATTCGAAAGCGAACAGAGCCTGGACAACCCGCTGATCCAGGCCCAGCCAGACGGACGTTATGTGATTGACGGCGCGGTATCGATCCGTGAATTGAACAAGTGCCTCGGTTGGCACCTGCCCAGCGATGGCCCCAAGACCCTCAACGGCCTGGTGACCGAAGCCCTGGAGACCATTCCCGATTGCGCGGTGTGCCTGAAAATCGGTCGCTACCGCCTGGAAATCCTTGAGACCGAGGACAACCGGGTGAGCAAGGTGTTGATCTGGCATATCGGTTCGGCACCGATAGCCAACTGACTCACCGCGGATGGGCCCGCTCCCACATTTGATCTCTTCACCCCCAAAGACCGCGCTCCAGCCCTTGTTTGCAGCGCAAACCCCTTCCTATAATCGATCCAGCTTACCCAAGCCCCGCCCGACCGCGTGCTATCCGCACTGAGCGTGTCCAGGCATCGTTTTATCGAGTCTGACCGGCACTCGCTCCCATCCCGAGTCGATGCCGCGCACTGCCCTGATCCCTGGGTGCAAGACCAATAACAATCCGCGCCAAAGGCGCAATGACCATCAGGGATACCTCAATGAGCACCACCTATGACGAGGGCGCGCCCGCTGCCCCGACCAACTCGACCAGCCGGGTCGCGACCGCGAGCATCATCGGCACGGCCATCGAGTTCTACGACTTCTATATCTATGCCACGGCCGCTGCGCTGGTAATCGGCCCGGTGTTCTTCCCGCAGAGCTCCGGCACCGCGCAGATGCTGGCGGCGTTCCTGACCTTCGGTATCGCGTTTATCGCCCGGCCACTGGGCTCGGCGCTGTTCGGGCACTTCGGTGACCGCATCGGGCGCAAGTCGACCCTGGTCGCCTCTCTTTTGTTGATGGGCGTCTGTACCACGTTGATCGGCTTGCTGCCCGGCTACGACTCCATTGGCGCCTGGGCGCCGATCCTGCTCTGCGTATTGCGTTTCGGCCAGGGCCTGGGCCTGGGCGGCGAATGGGGTGGCGCGGCCTTGCTGGCCACCGAGAACGCGCCCAAGGGCAAGCGCGCCTGGTTCGGCATGTTCCCGCAATTGGGGCCTTCCATTGGTTTCCTGGCGGCCAACGGGCTGTTCCTGATCCTGGCCATGAACCTGGACGACGAACAATTTCGCAGCTGGGGCTGGCGCATTCCGTTCCTGCTCAGCGCAGCGTTGGTGATGGTCGGCCTGTATGCGCGCCTGAAGCTGCATGAAACCCCGGTGTTCGCCAACGCGGTCGCCAAGGAAAAACCGGTGAAAGTGCCGCTGGTGGAACTGTTCAGCCAGCATTGGCTGCAGGTGCTGTTGGGCGCGGCGGCGATGGTGGTGTGTTATGCGCTGTTCTACATCACCACGGCGTTTTCCCTGAGTTATGGCGTGAGTACCCTGGGCTACAGCCGCGAAACCTTCCTCGCCCTGCTGTGCTTTGCCGTGCTGTTCATGGGCGCGGCCACGCCGCTGGCAGCCCTGGCCAGTGACCGTTATGGGCGCAAACCGGTGCTGATCGTCGGTGCGGTGCTGGCGATTCTTTCCGGCTTCACCATGGAACCGCTGCTGACTCACGGCTCGACCTGGGCGGTGGCGTTGTTCCTGTGCCTGGAACTGTTCCTGATGGGCGTGACATTTGCGCCGATGGGGGCGCTGTTGCCGGAATTGTTCCCGACACGCGTGCGTTATACCGGGGCTTCGGCGGCGTATAACCTGGGCGGGATCGTGGGGGCTTCGGCCGCACCGTTTTTCGCGACCAAACTGGTGGCGATGGGTGGGCTGAGTTATGTCGGCGGGTATGTGTCGGCGGCAGCGTTGCTCAGCTTGATTGCGGTGCTGTGCCTGAAAGAGACGCGGGATAATGATTTGAACAAGGTCGCCTGATAGACCGCTATCGCGGGCAAGCCCGCTCCCACATTGGGAATGTATCCAAATGTGGGAGCGGGCTTGCCCGCGATGCTTTTAGAGCTCTACAACCACCGCCTGTGAGGCACGGGTCGCCTTGGCCCGGGCAGCCTCGATCGACTCATCCCGCGCCAACGCCACGCCCATGCGGCGCTGGCCATTCACTTCTGGCTTGCCGAACAGACGCAGCGCGGTATCCGGCTCGCTCAAGGCGGCACCGAGATTGGCGAACGCAGTCTGGGTCGATTGCCCTTCCACCAGAATCACCGCCGACGCCGACGGCCCGAACTGGCGGATCAACGGAATCGGCAGGCCGAGGATCGCCCGCGCGTGCAGGGCAAACTGCGACAAGTCCTGGGAAATCAAGGTCACCAGGCCCGTGTCATGCGGGCGCGGCGAGACTTCGCTGAACCACACCTGGTCGCCCTTGATGAACAACTCCACACCAAACAGGCCACGACCGCCCAACGCCTCGGTCACAGCCTTGGCGACGCGCTCGGATTCGGCCAGGGCCACCGGGCTCATGGCCTGGGGCTGCCAGGACTCTTGATAGTCGCCCTTCTCCTGACGGTGACCGACAGGTGCGCAGAAAGTGGTGCCGCCGACGTGACGCACGGTCAGCAGAGTGATTTCGTAGTCGAAGTCGATAAACCCTTCGATAATCACCCGGCCCTTGCCGGCACGCCCGCCTTCCTGGGCGTAGTCCCAGGCTTTCTGTACATCGTCGGCACTGCGCAACAGGCTCTGGCCCTTGCCCGACGAACTCATCACCGGCTTGACCACGCAAGGGAAGCCCAGGTCTTCGACGGCCTTGCGGTAGTCTTCCACGGTGTCGGCGAAGTGGTACGGCGAGGTCGGCAGATCCAGCTCTTCAGCAGCCAGGCGACGAATGCCTTCACGGTTCATGGTCAGCAGCGCCGCACGGGCGGTAGGGATCACGGTGAAACCTTCGGCTTCCAGCTCCACCAGGGTACCGGTGGCGATGGCTTCGATTTCCGGCACGATGAAGTGCGGCTTTTCAGCCTCGATCACCGCCCGCAGGGCCGCACCGTCGAGCATGTTGATCACATGGCTGCGATGCGCCACTTGCATGGCCGGCGCGTTGGCGTAGCGATCCACGGCAATCACTTCAACGCCCAGGCGCTGCAGTTCGATTACCACTTCCTTGCCCAGTTCACCGCAGCCACACATCAATACGCGGGTCGCGGTTGGCGACAATGGAGTTCCGATTCGGGTCATCTCAGGTCCTCAGGGGAGCGGATCAGGGGGAGAAAGGCCGGCATTTTACATGAACGGCAGCAATTGGCCTCAGTTGGCGAGCCGCTGGCGACGCAAACGCCAGGCCATCGCCAGCCACACCACGGTGACCCCGGCAAATTTCGAGGCCAGTGCAGTGCCGACCACCGCTGGCGTCAGGGCGCCAATCAGGCCGAAAAAGATAAAGGTATCGAGGGGAATGCTCAGTGCCGAGCTGATCCACAGGCGGTCATGCAACGGTCGCTTGGTGATGCTGAAGACCAGCCAGTCAATGCATTCGGACACTGCGAACGCCGTGGCGCTGGCCAGGGCGATGGACGGATCGGAGGTGAGGTAGGACAGCACCAATGCCGCGAGCATGGCGATGATCGCCCCGTGGCCGAAGCGCGTTTGCACCATGTCCCGCAGGATAAACACCAGGCCCCCCCAGGCGGACCAGATGACGTCCAGGTGCGGGGCGGTGGAAAAGGCGAAGTTGATCAGCACGACGCTGCTGATGTAGGCGATCAGGAAGAGCATGGGGCGAGGGACCTGTGGGTAATGCGCACAGGGTACACAATTAAAGGGATGTCGTCTGGAAGGGCCCCTTCGCGAGCAAGCCCGCTCCCACATTTTGAAATGCATTCCAATGTGGGAGCAGGCTTGCTCGCGATAGCGGTCTATCAGCCGCCAGATTTACCAGGAATCATCCATACCACCCCGCTGGCCAGCGCCCGCTCATGACACAACCCCAGTACCACCCGCCGCTCGGCGTTGTCCATGCGGCTCCAACGGGTGATTTCGTCGACATTGCGCTGGCAACCGGTGCAGATATCGTCGTCATCCAACGCACAAATGCTCACGCAGGGCGAGGCGACGGGGCGTTCGACTGCACTCATTCTTCCTGCTCGACCAGATCACGGGCATAGCGCTGGGAGTTATGCACATAGTGCGCAGCGCTGGCCTCAAGCATGTTTTTCTGCTGCTCGGTCAATTCCCGCACCACCTTGCCGGGCGAGCCCATCACCAGCGAGCCGTCAGGGATTTCCTTGCCCTCGCCGATCAACGAATTGGCGCCGATGATGCAGTGCCGGCCGATTTTTGCACCGTTGAGAATCACCGCGTTGATGCCGATCAGGCTGTAGTCGCCAACGGTGCAACCATGCAGCATCGCGTTGTGCCCCACCGTCACCCCAGTGCCCAGGGTCAGCGGGTAACCCATGTCGGTGTGCATCACGCTGCCGTCCTGCACGTTGCTGTTCTTGCCGATCAGGATCAGTTCGTTGTCGCCACGCAACACCGCGTTGAACCAGACGTTGGCCCCCTCCTCCAGCTTGACCTTGCCTACCAGCGTGGCATTGGGCGCCACCCAACTGTGCGGATGGGTCTCGACGCGGGCATCGCCCAGGCGGTATTTCATGGTCTTCCCTCACGGCTTGCCATTCAAACGATGGCTTAAGTATTGATAAAGCTTTTTGGCGGACGGTGCAGGCTGATGTCGGCATCGTCATAGAGCAGGTTGATCAACTCGACGATCATGATCGCCGTCAGTCCCCAGATCTTGTACTCACCGAACCGATAGCTGGGCACATACCAACTGCGGCCCTGGTAATCGATACGGTGGGTATGCTCGCGTGGGTCCTGGCGGAAAAACTCCAGGGGCACGCTGAATACCGCGGCAATCTCGGCATCGTTGGCCAGGTACTCGACGTAATCGGGAATCACCCCCACATACGGGGTCACGCGGATGCCGTGCAGGGAGATCAGCGGGCTCAAGGGGCCGATCACTTCCACCAGGCCCGGTGGCAGGCCGATTTCCTCTTCGGCCTCGCGCAACGCGGTGAACACCAGGTCGGGGTCTTCGGGGTCGCGGCGCCCACCCGGGAACGCCACTTCGCCGCCATGGGTCGACAGGCCGCTGGCACGCAGGGTCAGGATCAGCTCGGGTTCGTCACTGCGGGTAATCGGCACCAGTACGGCGGCCTCAGGGAAACGGCCGTCAGTTTCCAGCGTGCGTGGTGTGTGATTGCTTACCCGGCGAAGTAGCTCGTCCAGCATGAGTCATCTCGATCTGTTGGCTACCTTGCATCATGCACCAAAGCGTACGGGTGCCCAACCCCAAAACCCTGGCGGTGTCGCTAAACGACAACTTGCAGGCCACTGCCCTGCACGCCAAGATAGGCGCAGTCCCCAGGAACCCAAGCATGAACTTCTGCAGCCAGTGCGGTAAACCGGTCACCCAGCGCATTCCCGAAGGCGACGCACGCCTGCGTTATGTGTGTGACCACTGTCAGACCATTCACTATCAGAATCCCAATATCGTCGCCGGCACCCTGCCGGTCTGGGGCGACCAGGTGTTGCTGTGCCGGCGCGCCATCGAACCGCGCCTGGGCTTCTGGACCCTGCCCGCAGGTTTTATGGAGAACGGCGAGACCGTCGAACAGGGCGCCATGCGCGAAACCCTGGAGGAAGCCTGCGCCAGGGTGCGCAACCTGAATATCTACACGCTGATCGATGTCCCGCACATCAGCCAGGTACATATCTTCTACCGGGCCGAACTGATCGACCTGGACTTTGCCGCCGGCCCCGAGAGCCTGGAAGTCAGGTTGTTCGACGAAGCCGACATCCCTTGGTCCGAGCTGGCTTTCCGCACGGTCAGGCGTACCTTAGAATGCTTTTTCGCCGACCGTCGGCAACAGGTGTTCCCCGTGCGCAGCGAATCGGTGCCGCCCCTGACTCAACCGGCGCAATAAGCCTTTATACGGATATCGTTCCAATGCGTTGGTTGCTTGCCCTGCTCTGCCTGTCGTTCGCCAGCCTGTCGTGCGCCACCACCCTGCAAACCCTGGGCGGTAAACCCGTCGAGAAGATCCTGGTGCTCAAGTCTGCCCATCAGTTGCAACTGATCAACGACGGCAAGCCGCTCAAGACCTACCGCATTTCCCTGGGCAAGAACCCCAAGGGCCACAAGCTGATCGAAGGCGACCGCCGCACCCCGGAAGGCTTCTACTGGATCGACTGGCGCAAGACCAGCGACCGCTTCAACCTCTCCATGCATATCTCCTACCCCAACATCAGCGATGCCGCCCGCGCCCGTCGCGAGGGGGTCAAGCCCGGCAGCATGATCATGATCCACGGCACGCCAGACAGTGAGGAATACCCCGAACAGTGGTTCCACACCCTGGACTGGACCGACGGTTGCATCGGCATGCGCAATGTCGACATGCGCGAAGTGTGGAACCTGGTCAAGGACGGCACGATGATCGAGATCCGCCCGTAACCTTCGACCGTTCGTAAAATAATTCAAAAAAAACCTGCCTCCCCCACAGCCCCTGCCGGTGAATACCATTTCACTGCCAGGGGCTGCGTCTTTCTGCGCGCGATAAAGACCTCTCTAATACCACTTGATACCAGGCACCTTTAAGGTGCTTGAAAACAGGCATCTGCGCGCTTTTGGCAGCATTGACATGGTATTTAAGTGGTATTAATTTCCGGCCAATACCGGGCGACAACACTCCAATAACCGCATCGGAAACCTACAGATGAATCCTATCCAGGCCCTGCGCCCCGACGACAAACAATCCACGCCGCTTTATCTGCAACTGGCCCGCAGCCTGGAAGCAGCGATTCATGCCGGGCAATGGAAATCCGAGCAGGCCTTGCCCTCGGAACGCGTGCTCAGCGAGCAACTGAGCATTTCCCGGGTGACTGCCCGCAAAGCCCTCGAAGTGCTGTTCGCCCAAGGGCTGATCCGTCGCAACCAGGGCTCCGGCACCTTTATCACGCCGCGCCTGGAACAACCGCTGTCGCGCCTTTCGGGGTTCAGCGAGATGCTGCGGCTCAAGGGCTTTGTCCCCGGTTCCCAGTGGCTGGAGCGCGAAATCACCCCGCCGACCCACGAAGAGCTGATCCGCCTGTGCCTGTCGCCCACCGACAAAGTGGCGCGCCTCAAGCGCCTGCGCAAAGCCGATGACACCGTCATGGCCATCGAGATGAGCGCCCTGCCGGCCTCGCTCATTCCCAAGCCCCAGGCCATCGGCTGCTCGCTCTATGAACACCTGGAATCTATCGGCAAACCGGTGGTGCGCGCCCTGCAGCATATCCAGGCAATCAACGCCTCGGACGAATTCGCCGCCCTGGTGGGCATCGCCCCCGGCACCGCCATGTTGCTGATGACCCGGGTCGGCTACACCGCCGACAACACGCCGATCGAGATCACCGACACCTACTGCCGCAACGATTACTACGACTTTGTCGCAGAGCTGCGTCGATACGACTTTGCCGCCGAGTTGCGGCCTTAGAGAACTGCCATGTCCGAAGACAATATCCTCACGCCCCACGGCTGGATTCGCGGCCGCCTGGTGCACCACGAAGGCAAAGTCAGCGCCGTCGAAGGCGTGCTTTGCGATCCGGCCGACAACGATCTGCCCTACTTGCTGCCGGGTTTTATCGACCTGCATGTGCACGGCGGTGGCGGCAAGGACATCATGGAAGGCCGCAGCGCCTTCGAGACCATCACCCGCACCCATGTGCGTTTCGGCACCACTTCGCTGCTGGCCACCACCATGACTGCCCCGGTCGAAGAAATCTCCCGGGTGCTCGGCGAGCTCGGCCAGTTCTGCGAACAGCGCCCGGCCGGCAGCGCCCGCGTGCTGGGGGTGCATCTGGAAGGCCCCTACATCAACCCGGGCAAACTCGGCGCACAGCCCAACTTCGCCCACACCGCGTTGATGGCCGAGGTCGAGGAGTATTTGCGCCTGGCACCGATCCGGGTGATCACCATTGCCCCGGAAATCGCCGGCCATGACGGCCTGATCCGCGCCCTCAGCCAGCGCGGGGTGCGCATGCAGATCGGCCACACCCTGGGCAGCTATGAAGAAGGCGTCGCCGCCCTGGCCGCCGGCGCGACCAGTTTCACCCATTTATACAACGCCATGAGCCCGCTGCATCACCGCGAGCCGGGCATCGTCGGCGCGGCCTTGGCCCATGCGACCTACGCAGAACTGATCCCGGACCTGCTGCACGTGCACCCCGGCGCCATGCGCGTAGCCCTGCGCTCGATCCCATGCCTGTACTGCGTCACTGACTCCACCGCCGCCGCCGGTATGCCCGACGGTGAATACAAGCTGGGCAGCCATACCGTGACCAAATGCCTGGGCGGCGTACGCCTGGCCGACGGCACCCTGGCCGGCAGCACCCTGACCATGGATCAGGCGCTGCGCAACCTGGTGAAGATCGGCCTGCCTATCAACGAAGCCTCACAGCGCCTGTCGCAATTTCCTGCGGACTATCTGGGCCTGGAACAACGCGGCCGCCTGCAACCCGGCAGCTTTGCCGACTGTGTGCGCCTGGACCGCTCCCTGCACCTCACCGACGTAATGGTCGAAGGAGAAACCATTGACTTCAAAAATGCTTGAAGAGGCCCTGTCCTCCTGTGAGGCCGTCGCGGCCCAATTGCAATGCCTCGACCCGCTGCTGGCCGAGGTCGCCGGCCGCCTGCGCCGCCAGCCGCCGCAAGTGGCAATGACCGTCGCCCGTGGCAGTTCGGACCACGCTGCCAGTTACTTCGCCTACCTGGCCATGCAGCACGTGGGCATTCCGGTGGCGTCGTTGCCGATGTCCGTGGTGACGCTGTCGCAGGCGCCGCTGAAGGTCAGCGGCCAGGCGGCCTTCGGTTTTTCCCAGTCGGGGCAGAGCCCGGACCTGGTCAACAGCCTGCGCCTGCTGCGCAAACGCGGCGCGTTGAGTGTGTCGCTGGTCAACGCCGAGGACTCGCCCCTGGAGGCCGCGTGTGAGTTCCATGTACCGCTGTGCGCCGGCCCCGAGCGCAGCGTGGCCGCGACCAAGAGCTTTATCGCCACCTTGAGCGCCAGCGCCCAGTTGGTCGGGCACTGGAATCAGGAAGATGGTCTGCTCGAAGCCTGTCACGCCTTGCCCGCCGGCCTGCGCGAAGCGGCGACCCAGGACTGGAGCCTGGCCATCGACGCCCTGCGCGACTGCCAACGCCTGATGGTCATCGGCCGTGGCGCCGGGTTTGCCATCGCCCAGGAAGCCGCGCTCAAGCTCAAGGAAACCTCGGCGATCCAGGCCGAAGCCTTCAGCAGCGCCGAAGTGCGCCACGGGCCGATGGCGTTGATCGATGACAACTACCCGCTGCTGGTGTTCGCCCCACGCTGCGCCGAACAGCCGGGCCTGCTGACCCTGGCTACGGAAATGCGCCAACGCGGGGCCCGGGTACTGCTGGCCGCGCCCGACGATATCGCCGAACGCGACCTGACCTTGAGCCGCGCCGAACACCCGGCCCTGGACCCGATCCTGGCGATCCAAAGCTTCTATGTGATGGCCGCCGGTTTGGCCCAGGCCCGGGGCATGGACCCGGATCAGCCCCGCCACCTGAGCAAAGTCACTCGCACCCATTGAGTTGATTGCCGCGTTTTCCTGATGAGTACCGTGCCCATGTCCAACAATAACAATGACCTCACCCTCAGCGCCCCCCTTAGCGGACCGGTGCTGACCCTGGGCAACGTTCCAGATGAAGTGTTCGCCAGCGGCGCCATGGGCGACGGGATTGCCATCGACCCCCTCAACGACTGCCTGCATGCGCCGTGCACTGGCGTGGTGATCCATGTTGCCCGTACCGGCCACGCCCTGACCATCCGCGCCGACAATGGCGCCGAGGTGCTGCTGCACGTGGGCATCGACACCGTCCAACTGCAAGGCGAAGGCTTTGCCTTGCTGGTCAAGGAAGGTACGCGGGTGAGCAACGGGCAAGCCCTGGTGCGCTTTGACCTGGACCGCATCGCCCGCCAGTGCAAAAGCCTGGTCAGCTTGATCATCCTCACCAATGGCGACCAGTTCGAAGTGCGCCCGGTGGCGTTGAATACGGTGAAGGTCGGCGAGGCATTGCTGCGCATCGTCGCGCGTCAGGCGGGCGTCGTGCAGGCCGTGGTGGCCGACACCTCCCAGGCACATGCCAGCGCCAGCGTGCGCATCACCCATCGCGGCGGCCTGCATGCGCGCCCCGCCGCCCTGATCCGCAAGACCGCCCAAGGTTTCAGCAGCCAGTCGCAGCTGCATTTCGCCGGCAAATCGGCGTCGTGCGACAGCCTGATCGGGTTGATGGGCCTGGGCATCGGTGAGCAGGACGAGGTACAGGTCACCTGCCTGGGCAAGGATTGTGATGCGGCGTTGCAGGCACTGCTCGCAGCGTTATCCGTCGCCCCCCACGAAGCAGTGCATGCCCCGGTGATCGTCGCGGCGCGCCCGATCAACCGCGAAGCCGGCGTATTGCAAGGTGTCTGCGCCGCTCCTGGCCTGGTCTGCGGGCCGCTGTTGCGGCTCAACACCATCGAGTTGCCGCAAGACCCGGGCAACCACGTGCGCGATGAGCAATTGCAGCGTCTGGATAACGCCCTGGAACAGGTACGCGGCGAAATCCGCAACACCCTGGCGCACGCCCGCCAGCGCAAGGCCGTCGAGGAAGAAGAGATCTTCGCCGCCCATCTGGCCCTGCTGGAAGACCCGACGCTACTGGACGCCGCCACTGGCGCCATCGAACAAGGCAGCGCCGCCACCCATGCCTGGCGCGACTCAATCCAGGCCCAATGCGCGGTGTTGCTGGGCTTGGGCAAACCCTTGTTTGCCGAGCGCGCCAACGACCTGCGGGATTTGCAGCAACGAGTACTGCGCGCATTGCTGGGCGAGGCCTGGCATTTCGAGTTGCCAGCAGGCGCCATTGTCGTCGCCCATGAATTGACTCCCTCGGACCTGCTGCAACTGAGCGCGCAAGACGTGGCCGGTATCTGCATGGCCGAAGGCGGCGCCACCTCCCACGTGGCGATCCTGGCCCGGGGCAAAGGTTTGCCGTGCGTAGTGGCATTGGGCGGCGAAGTGCTGGATGTACCGCAAGGCCAACGGGTGGTGCTGGACGCTGCCAATGGCCGCCTCGAACTGCACCCTGACGAGGCACGACACGCCGAAGTCCATCAGATCCGCGATGCGCAAAAACTCAAGCGCCAGCAGCAACAGACCCTGGCCCGGACGCCGGCCCAGACCCTCGACGGCGTGGGTGTCGAAGTCGCCGCCAATGTGGCTTCCAGCAGCGAAGCACAGCTTGCCTTTGCAAACGGCGCCGACGGCGTTGGCCTGCTGCGTACCGAATTCCTGTTCGTTGACCGCCACACCGCACCCGATGAACAGGAACAACGCCTGGCCTATCAGGGCGTGCTGGATGCCATGGGCGACAAGTCCGTGATCATCCGCACCATCGACGTCGGCGGCGACAAGCAACTCGATTATCTGCCACTGCCCGCCGAGGCCAATCCGGTGCTGGGCCTGCGCGGTATCCGCATGGCCCAGGTGCGCCCGGAACTGCTCGACCAGCAACTGCGCGCACTCCTGCAAGTCAGCCCGCTGGCCCGCTGCCGGATCCTGCTGCCGATGGTCAGCGAAGTCGACGAGTTGCTGCACATCCGCCAGCGCCTGGATGAACTGTGCGCCGAACTGGAACTGACCCAACGCCCGGAACTGGGAGTGATGATCGAAGTACCGGCCGCCGCGCTGATGGCCGAACAACTGGCCGAACATGCGGACTTTTTGTCCATCGGCACCAATGACCTGTCGCAATACACCCTGGCCATGGACCGTGACCACGCCGGCCTGGCCGCCCGGGTCGATGCCTTGCACCCGGCGCTGTTGCGCCTGATTGCCCAGACCTGCGCAGGCGCGGCGAAGCATGGCCGGTGGGTCGGTGTGTGTGGCGCCCTGGCCTCTGACCCGCTGGCCACGCCGGTGCTGGTTGGCCTGGGGGTGCGCGAGCTGTCCGTGAGCCCGCCACAAATTGCCGAAATCAAGGATCGCGTACGCCATCTGGACGCCGCGCAATGCCGGCAACGGAGCCAGGAATTGCTCAATCTGAGCAGCGCCAAAGCCGTTCGCCAAGCCTGTCACCACCACTGGCCGCTGAGCTGACAACAACAAGAAAAAGGAGACTCGCCATGTACCAACTATTTATCGAAGGCCTGCAACGCCTGGGCCGTGCGCTGATGCTACCCATCGCGATCCTGCCGATTGCCGGCCTGCTGCTGCGCCTGGGTGACACCGACCTGCTGAACATCGCGGTGATGCACGATGCCGGGCAAGCGATCTTCGCCAACCTGGCGCTGATCTTCGCCATCGGCATCGCCGTGGGTTTTGCCCGCGACAACAACGGCACGGCCGGCCTTGCCGGAGCCATCGGTTACCTGGTGATGGTCTCCACGCTCAAGGTGATGGACAGCACCATCAACATGGGCATGCTGGCCGGGATCGTCAGCGGTCTGATGGCCGGCGCGCTGTACAACCGCTTCAAGGACATCAAGCTGCCGGAGTACCTGGCGTTCTTCGGCGGGCGGCGGTTTGTGCCGATTGTCACCGGGTTTTCGGCGGTGGGCCTGGGGGTGATTTTCGGGCTGATCTGGCCACCGGTGCAGCACGGCATCAATAGCTTCGGCGTGCTGCTGATGGAAAGCGGCAGCCTCGGCGCCTTTGTGTTCGGCGTGTTCAACCGCTTGCTGATCGTCACCGGGCTGCACCATATCCTCAACAACATGGCCTGGTTTGTATTCGGCAGCTTCACCGACCCGGTCACCGGCGCGGTGGTCACGGGCGACCTGACCCGCTACTTTGCCGGCGACCCCAAAGGCGGCCAGTTCATGACCGGCATGTTCCCGGTGATGCTGTTCGGCCTGCCCGCCGCGTGTCTGGCGATGTACCGCAACGCCCTGCCAGAGCGGCGCAAGATCATGGGCGGGATCTTCCTGTCGATGGCCCTGACCTCATTCCTCACCGGGGTCACCGAGCCGATCGAATTCGCCTTCATGTTCCTCGCACCGTTCCTGTACCTGCTACATGCGCTACTCACCGGGTTGTCGATGGCCGTCACCAACCTGCTGAATATCCACCTGGGCTTTACCTTCTCCGGTGGGTTCATCGACATGGTGCTGGGCTGGGGCAAGTCCACCAATGGTTGGCTGGTCTTCCCGGTGGGCCTGGCTTACGCGGTGATCTACTACAGCGTGTTCAACTATTGCATCCGTCGCTTCAACCTGAAAACCCCTGGCCGTGAAGATATCCAGGTGGCGCAGGCCGAAGCCATGACCGACAACCAGCGCGCTACCGCCTACATCCGTGCCCTGGGCGGTGCCGACAACCTGCTCAGCGTCGGCGCCTGCACCACACGCCTGCGCCTGGATATGGTCGATCGCAGCAAGGCGGTGGATGCAGAACTCAAGGCCCTGGGCGCGATGGCAGTGGTGCGTCCCGGCAACGGCGGCAGCTTGCAAGTGGTGGTGGGGCCAATGGCTGACAGCATTGCCGATGAAATTCGTCTGGCCATGCCTGCATCCAGCCAGCTCGCGTCGCCATCCGTCGCTCCTCTCCCTCAAGCCAGCACCGTTACACCGTCACACGCCGAGCAATGGCTAAATGCACTGGGCGGCGCAGACAATGTGTTGCTGTTGGATTGTGTAGCCATGACCCGCATTCGCCTGCAACTGGCCGATGACCAGATGCTGTCAGAGCAGCAACTCAAGGCCCTGGGGTGCCAGGGTATCAGCCAGCTCGACGACGGTATCTGGCACCTGCTGGTGGGCGAATCGGCACAGGGTTTGAGCACTGCACTCAAGGCCCTGGCCAGCCGCAACACGGTGCGCACCGGCGCCTGACGCCGCTACTTATCTACTGCCCTGCCAAAGGCGCGACTCCCCATGCTGCGGGTTCTTATCCCCAGCATGGAGAACGTACTTGTGAGCACATCAACCCAAGCCTTTGAAGGCATCAAAGGCAACCTCAATCAGATCGGTCATCACCTGCTCGACGTCAAAGCATCACTGTTGCCCGCACATAAACCATCAGTCGAACTGGCTTATCTGGAAAAAACCAACGCCATCCTGACGAACTACCGGCAGCAGTTCCTGCGCAAGGGCCGGGCTCTTTATCAATCACTCAAACAAAGTGACCTGCCCCAACAGCTGGCTTCGCTCAAGACCACGCTCAACGCACACCTGCAACAGCTCGACCTCTACGAGCAAATCGATGGAAAACCCTGCAAATCCTTCATGACCTTTGAGGCAGGCTTCACCGCCCTGGCCAATGAGACGACCCTCAGCACCCAGGACCGGCTGTTGCACCCACACCAGCAAGCCATGCTGGAGCGCGTGCCGCTGGGCAGCACCCTGCGCCCTGGCTTCTACGCCTTGACCTTGCGCTATCAGGAGCGGCCCATCGAACTGGCCGGGGCCTTTGTCCTGACCGAAAAATCCAGCCCGCAGATCACCGACCTGTCGTCCATGCCGGCCGTTGGCGAAGTCATGCTGTTCACCCCTGCCCGTGGGATTGAAGCCTTTGGCTCCCTGCCTCAATTGAATACGCATTTACAGCAGGGCATGGACGACGCAGCGCAGCGGCACGCCTTCATGCAACTGTTACCGGTGCGCTACCACGACATCACACCCGGTGCGATCTGGCCGCTGGAGCTGACGCCCATCAACGACAGGCCTTTGTTCGAACACACCTATAACGCCCTGATCAACAAGCGCACCGAAGACATCGACCACGCGCTGAACCTCGTGGGCAACCCCGAACAGGCCATGGATAAGTTGATCAACGCACTGGATCAAGCCATCGTGGCCTCGCTGCCCGACCTGACTTCACGCCTGGCGTGGCGCGCCCAACGCCTGCTGGAACGTTACCTGCGCCATAGCGCCCCAGACTGGTACCGCAGCGCCAGCGATGCTCACCGAATCACGCTCGCCGGCCACCTGGCGGAGTACAACGCAGCCCGCGAGAACCTGCTTGATCTGCTGGGCCCGGTCACCACGCCACAAACCCTGGCCCGCTATCAAGTCCTCGAACGACTGAGCGACGAGCTGGATATCCACGACCTGGCGCCAGAACACCTGGTGATCAACACTCGCCGTTACGTCGCCCCCATCGGCGAGTACGAACACCGCCGTACGCTGATCGACCTGGCCTTGCGCGGGCTGCACGAAGGTGACGAACAGACGGGCTCGGACTTCCTGAAAAAAACCACGCTCACCTATAAAGAGGCGCCTCTGCCCGAGGCCTACAAGGACTTGACGGTGGCCTGGCTGGCGCAAACGCTCAACACCTTGCAACCGCGCCTCGACTTCGCGGCGGTGCAGCAACAGATGCATGCAAAGCCCGAAACCAGCCAAGCGATCGAACAGATGCTCGACCAACGGATCAACGCGCTGGCCTATACCGCTCTGCTCCAGGGGCACCTCAGTGAGGGTGACTTCCAGTTGGTGCAGAACCTGCGCCAGGGCACCGACACCCGCCTGAGCGCCGCGACCCTGTCACTGCATGAAGCCCAGCTGCAGGATATGTGGGTGCTGCGCCAGAGCGACGCCCGTGGCACAGTCACACGCTTGCTGCTGTGTACGCCACAAGCACCTCGGGAACAGCAGTTCCAGGCATTCGACAGTGAGATCGCCTGCCAGAGCCACATCCTCGGCTGGAGCCTGGACAATGGCGCGAAACACCCCCCGGGTACTCTGACCGACTACCTGATCAAGCGAGTCGCCCTGCGTTTTCGCGGCGCAATGAAGCAGGTATTGACCGGCCTGAGCGGCAAGCCTCACGCCCAGGAATACCAAAAGGTCCGGTTTGGCAACATCGGCAGCCACGCCCACTGCCTGCAGGCCATGTCGCAGCATGTGCTGGCGACACGGGTCGACGACTATGCGTTCAGCACGCCGGACTGGTATCGCGCCACCAGTACCGCCAACCGCCAGAAACTGCTGAAACTATCTGAAAACGCCGAAGGTGCGCTGCAAGCCTACAACGACTTCCCGCTGTCCGATGCACGCTTCCAAAGCTTCTCCAGCTACCTGCATGAGCAAGCGAAAAAGCGCCTGAACGAACTACTGGGGCGCCGCCAGAACGATGTTGATCCCGATACCGTCTGGGCCTTTTCACCACCAGCGCTGCTCGCTTCATGGACCCCTGCCCCCCTGACCTACACCCAACTGTACCGTGACGGCTATGCCGACGGCGTGGGTTTTCTCGATGAGAAGTTCTCCAGGGCTGCACGTTTCAAAGGCCCTAAAGATATTGACCTGAGACCACTGACCGCTGAAAAGGTCGCACGCTCAGTCACCGGAGTCTGGATTGGCCAGCGCTATATCAACGAAGTCAAGACCCAGCTGCTGAATGCCAGCAGCGCGGGCTATGAGCTACGGCGTAATGCAACCCTGAGCATTACCCAGTACCAGATGCAAAGCGCGGCCCTGGAGTGCCGCCTGCAAGGGTATATCGCCGGGGTGGATTGGGAATGGCTGGATCGTAGCATCGCCAGTATGGGCGATAGCGCCGCCGACACGCGCGGCACCTATGCCATCCATCGACTACTGGTCGACGGTGAGTGGGTGATCGACAGCTTTCTCTTCAGTCACGCCGGTTTCCCTACGCTGCTCTACACCCCCAACGCACCGGACGGCATTAGCTTTCGTGAGGCACGGCAATTCAATTACCTGCTGAAAAAAACGCCCGGGATGGTCGGCTACTTCACGCTACGAGTCGGTGCCCAGTCACAGACCCGGGTACGCACCTTCCTGGAAAACGCCAAGGCGCAATTGCCCGAGGACTTGGATAAGACGTCTGCCAGCCCCGCACGCTATGACTCGACTCACGGCCAGCCGCCACTCATGGACCTGCGTCAGGCGCTGTACAACATGAAGCTGCAGCGCAAGATCGACGATGTTGAAGGCACTACGGTCAATCGCCACCAAATGGTCTCCGCTATCCTGTGGACCTGCGTGGAATGGGTTACCGCCATTGCCACCGCGCCGTTCCCCATCCTCAGCCTGAGCCTGGGCATGTTGCTGGCGTTCAAGGATGGCATGCTGGCCTTGCACGCCTATCAACAGGGCGATACCAGAGCAGCCGTCGAGCACTTGATCGGTTACGTGCTCAACAGCGCCGGTGCGGTATTCACCGATCTACGACCGGCCTTGGTTTCGCTCAAACAGCTTGCAAAAACGCCCCTGCGTCAAGCGGCCAAGATAGCTGCCGTTCCAAGCGAAGCCTTGAAGTTGATCCAGCCATTGCAACCCAAACTGTTGGCGCTAGCGGACATGCAGGCGGTACTGTTCGGTGGCGAGGCCCTGTGGGCGAAAAAGACCCCGGATGCAATCGGCCGCTACTTGCTGTACCGACTGGATCCGGTCACCGGCAAACTGGTTTCCACAACCCGCGTGGCCGCCCCCGATGCACAGGGCGTCTGGAGTCGTACCGGCATCACCGGGGGCGCGCCCAAGTATGAAAAACTGCCCGACACTCCGGAACAGCTCAAGCCCTATGAAATACCGGCAAAGTACGCGGGCAAAATGGAGCTGGCGCTCAACCCGCAGGTGCGGGCAGGAATACTATTGCGGTCTGAATGGGAGTTCGGCTCCAAGGAGGTCGCACGGGGAACTGGCGCCATTGAGCTTCTATCCCTGCGCACGATTTATCTGCAACAAGCCGAGCGCCTGACAGCAGACGCCCAAGACTTTTTCAAAAGCCTCGCCCCGCTGGCTGCCCGCGCCGAACCCCCGGCCCTCGACGCCAGCACATCTCTTTCGCAGCTGATCACCAGCAACGTCTTCAGCGGGAACAAGAACCTGGTCATCGGCGCGATACCGGGTTCCATCGCCAGTAAACAACTGCTAATCACCCAGATGGACGCCTTGGTCAGCAAAGGCTTCAAGCATCTCTACATCGAGTACCTGCCCACCGATGTCTTCCGCCTGAAACTGGAGAAGCTCAACAGCGGCAAATCCTGGAAGCACATCGAACGACATCTGAGAGCCGTCGATAAAGCGCTCGGTTTTGCCGAGGACGCCCAGTATTCCTATGTCTCGCTGGTCCGAAAGGCCCAGGAGAAGGGAGTGAAGATCAAGGCTCTGGACGCCTCTACCTCCTATCTGCTGGACGATGCGCTGCAAATGGGTGATACCCCGCCGACCACGGTACGGGGCAATAGCATCAGGAACTTCTACACCCACAAAGCCATCGAGGCCGATGCCCTCAATGAACAGGATGAACGCTGGGTTGCCCTCGTGGATCACTCGCGCCTGCGGACATTCGAGCAAACCCCTGGCCTGGCGGACTTGCAGGATGCAGTCGCACTGCGCGTGGAGGATGTGGGCGCGAACCAACCCGTGGGCCTCTGGATCGACACGCCGGGCGCTATCGCGGGTGACCCGTCGGCCAGGGGCGACTACCGGTTGAGCCTGCACACTGCGTACAAAGCTCCCGAACAGGCCGCGTCAGCCAGCGCAGCACCGGCCGACGTCGTGACGCATTTCAGTGAGTACGATATTCCCCCCGCGCTCCGGGACAGCATCAGCCGACAGAGCGATACTCGCCATGGCCTGGACACCCGCTACTTCCCACAGAATCCAGAGCATCATGAAGCGTTCCAGGCTTTTCAGGAGGCCAGAACACGCCTGAGTAAAGACGCAGACACCTACCTGGACAGCCACGTGCCACCGACAAGGCCCGATCCTTCCGTGCTGGGCTCGCCGCAAGCACCGGACACATTGCTGGAGAGCGTTGCTCACAGCGAGTTCTCGGGGCTGGTGTTGGGTGAAGGGCACGGGGCTCAATCCAGCAAGCGACTGCTGCGCGACTACATGAATAAACTCAAGAAGCTGGAGTTCAAGACCCTGTACGTTGAGCACCTGCTGACCGATATGCATCAGGCGGACCTGGATGTGTTCCTGCGTACCCAACGGCTGCCCGACAATCTCAAGCACTATCTCAGGCAGTTGGACCGAGGCCATATGCCGAACTACACCGGCAGCAACACCTACACCGAGGTCATCCAAACCGCAGCCAAGCATGGCCTGCGTATCCGGGCGCTGGACTGCACCGCCAGCTACAACATCAAGGGGGCGGGAGATGCGGACGTGTTGCGCAACCGGATGTTCAGCTACTTCGCCTCTGAGGTGATCAAGGCTGACCAGGCTGCGCATGGGCCTCACAAGTGGGTCGCTTTCGTCGGCAGCGTACACACCAATACCAATCTGGAAGTACCCGGCCTGGTGCAGCTGCAAGGTGCTGTCAGCCTGCATGTCCGGGACACGGCGCCTGCGCTGGCCCAGAATATCCGCCCTGGTGACTGGGAAACATTTGCCGAGGGCATAAGCCCTTATAAGCGAGCCTTGCGCAGTGACTTCATCTTGGACGCCGGCGTTGACGGTATCAAAGCCCTTACCCCCTTCGTCCCGGTGGACCGGTCACGCTTGAATCGCCCAGGCCTGTTCCTGATAGAACGCCCATCACCGGCACAGAATAATGTGTTGCACCGCTCCCGCACCGGGGAAATAGTGTCGACACCAATCAAGGTCGACGACAACGGCCTGTTTTATGTCGACCGTTGGGAGCCCATGCAAGGCAAGCGTTTCAGCTACGAAAACATACTGATTGAGGCGCTGCAGGCTGAAGTGGGGTTGAGACCCGCGCCGTGAACCATTGATACCTTGATCCTGGCTACATGACAGCAAACAAAAAACCCGCTGACCAACCTGGCCCAGCGGGTTTCTTGTTTCAACAGCCAGCCGATCAGAAATCCGCCAACTGCCACACTTCATACGCCGGTGTCTCGTAGGGGTGGCTGAGCTTCAAGGCCGCGACAACCGCCTTGATCAACTCATCGGCCACCACCAGCTCGACCTTCCACTCCTCAACCACTTCAACCTGGCCAATCTGCCCGAGAAACGGCTGGCTGCCGTCCAACGCGCGAAACTGGCCCTGGCCCAGCACTTGCCAGGCGCAGCTGTCGTAGTCGCCGATGCGCCCGCCGCCGGCTGCGAAGACGGCGGTTTTCACCGCCTCCACATGGCTGTCGGGTACGAAGAAGGCGAGCTTGTACACCGTCTTAGTTCACCCACACACGAGCGTTGCGGAACATGCGCATCCACGCGCCGTCTTCGTTCCACTCTTCCGGGCGCCACGAGTTCTGCACGGCGCGGAATACACGCTCCGGGTGCGGCATCATGATGGTCACGCGTCCGTCGCGGCTGGTCAGGCCGGTGATCCCGCGCGGCGAGCCGTTCGGGTTGGCCGGGTAGCTTTCGGTGACCTTGCCATGGTTGTCGACGAAACGCAGGGCCACGGTGCCGGACAGATCGGCTTCGAGCAGTGCTTCTTCGCTTTCGAACTCGGCATGGCCTTCACCGTGGGCAATGGCGATTGGCATGCGCGAACCGGCCATGCCCTGCAGGAAGATCGAGTTGGACTCCTGCACCTGCACCATGGCTACACGGGCTTCGAACTGCTCGGAACGGTTGCGCACAAAGTGCGGCCAGAACTCGCTGCCCGGGATCAGTTCGCTGAGGTTGGACATCATCTGGCAACCGTTGCACACACCCAGGGTGAAGCTGTCGTTACGCTCGAAGAAACCCTGGAACGCATCGCGGGCACGGCTGTTGAACAAGGCCGACTTGGCCCAGCCTTCACCGGCACCCAGCACGTCGCCGTAGGAGAAGCCACCGCAGGCCACCAGGCCTTTGAACGCGTTGAGGTCAACGCGACCGGCGAGGATATCGCTCATGTGCACGTCGATCGCATTGAAGCCGGCGCGGTCGAATGCAGCCGCCATTTCCACCTGGCCGTTGACGCCCTGCTCACGCAGTACGGCAACCTGTGGGCGAATGCCTTTCTTGATGTAAGGCGCGGCGATGTCCTGGTTGACGTCGAAGCTGAGCTTGGTGCTCAGGCCCGGGTTGTCTTCCTCCAGGATCACGTCGAATTCCTGCTCGGCGCAGTCCGCGTTGTCACGCAGGCGCTGGATCTGATAGCTGGTCTCGGCCCACTGGCGTTGCAACAGGCGGCGCTGGCCTTCGAACACGGTATCGCCGTTGAAGACAATGTTGATCACGCCGTTGTTGATCGGCTGGCCGACCACGGCCACGCAGTCGCCCAGGCCAGCGGCGCTGAACTGTGCCAACACGTCCGGGGTGGCGTCCTGGCGAACCTGGATCACTGCGCCCAACTCTTCGTTGAACAGGATGGCGGCGATATCGGCAGACGTTTCCGCCAGGCCGTCGAGGTTCAGGCTCAGGCCGCAGTGACCGGCGAAGGCCATTTCGACGACGCTGGTCAGCAAGCCACCGTCGGAACGGTCATGGTAAGCCAGCAAGTGACCGTCGGCATTCAGGCCCTGGATCACCGCGAAGAAGGCTTTCAGGTCTTCGGCGTCGTCGACGTCCGGTGCCTGTTTGCCGAGCTTGCCATGGGTCTGGGCGAGGATCGAGGCGCCCATGCGGTTCTGGCCACGGCCCAGGTCGACCAGGATCAGGTCGGTGGTGCCCTTGTCCATGCGCAGTTGCGGGGTCAGGGTCTGGCGGATATCGGTGACCGGTGCAAAACCGGTGACGATCAGCGACAGCGGCGAAGTGACGCTCTTGTCGGTGCCGTCTTCGTTCCAGCGCGTGGCCATGGACATGGAGTCCTTGCCCACCGGGATGGTGATACCCAACTCAGGGCACAGCTCCATGCCCACCGCCTTGACGGTGTCATACAGACGCGCATCTTCACCCGGGTGACCGGCGGCAGACATCCAGTTGGCCGACAGCTTGATGTCGGACAGCTTGCCAATGCGCGAAGCGACGATGTTGGTGATGGTTTCACCAATGGCCATGCGGCCCGACGCCGGGGCGTCCAGCAGGGCCAGCGGGGTACGCTCGCCCATGGCCATGGCTTCACCGGTGTACACGTCGAAGCTGGTGGCGGTCACGGCAACGTCAGCTACCGGCACCTGCCATGGGCCAACCATCTGGTCACGGGCAACCAGGCCGGTGATGGTGCGGTCGCCGATGGTGATCAGGAAGCTCTTGCTCGCCACGGCCGGGTGATGCAGCACACGTTCGATGCTATCGGCCAGGTCCAGAGTGCTTGGGTCGAAATCATCGCCCAGCTCGGCTTCACGTACCGCCGAACGGTGCATGCGCGGGGCTTTGCCCAGCAGCACTTCCAGAGGCATGTCCACCGGGCTGTTGCCGAAGTGGCTGTCGGTGACCGTCAGTTGCGGCTCGGCAGTGGCTTCGCCGACCACCGCGAACGGGCAGCGCTCGCGCTCGCAGATGGCCTGGAAGCGTTCGAAGTCCGCCGGGCCAACGGCCAGTACGTAGCGTTCCTGGGATTCGTTGCTCCAGATTTCGTGCGGGGCCATGCCCGGCTCGTCGTTTGGAATGTTGCGCAGCTCGAAACGGCCACCACGGTCGCCATCGTTAACCAGTTCCGGGAAGGCGTTGGACAAACCACCGGCACCGACGTCGTGGATGAAGCTGATCGGGTTCTTGTCACCCAACTGCCAGCAACGGTCGATGACTTCCTGGCAGCGACGCTCCATCTCTGGGTTTTCGCGCTGTACCGAAGCGAAGTCGAGGTCGGCCGAGCTGGTGCCGGTGGCCATGGAGGAAGCCGCGCCGCCGCCCAGGCCAATCAACATCGCCGGGCCGCCGAGCACGATCAGCTTGGAGCCGACCAGGATCTCGCCTTTCTTGACGTGTTCTTCACGGATGTTGCCCATGCCGCCGGCCAGCATGATCGGCTTGTGGTAGCCGCGCACTTCGTCGCCATGGGGGGTGGTGATGGACTGTTCGAAGGTACGGAAATAACCGGTCAGCGCCGGACGCCCGAATTCGTTGTTGAACGCGGCGCCGCCCAGCGGGCCTTCGATCATGATGTCGAGTGCGGTAACAATGCGCTCAGGCTTGCCGTACGGCACTTCCCATGGCTGTTCGAAGCCCGGGATCTGCAGGTTGGACACGGTGAAGCCGGTCAGGCCCGCCTTGGGCTTGGCGCCACGGCCGGTAGCACCTTCGTCGCGGATTTCGCCGCCCGAGCCGGTGGCTGCACCCGGAAACGGGGCAATCGCGGTCGGGTGGTTGTGAGTCTCGACCTTCATCAAGATATGCACCGGCTCCTGCACCGCGCCGTACTGGCGGGTCTCAGGGTCCGGGAAGAAACGGCCGGCGACGCTGCCGACAATCACCGAGGCGTTGTCCTTGTACGCCGACAGAACGCCTTCGCTGTGCATCACGTAGGTGTTCTTGATCATGCCGAACAGGCTTTTTTCCTGGCTCTGGCCGTCGATATCCCAACTGGCGTTGAAGATCTTGTGACGGCAGTGCTCGGAGTTGGCCTGGGCAAACATCATCAGTTCGATGTCATGCGGGTTGCGCGCAAGGCCAGTGAAGGCGTTGACCAGGTAGTCGATCTCGTCTTCGGCCAGGGCCAGGCCCAGTTCGGTGTTGGCCTTCTCAAGGGCGGCGCGGCCACCGCCAAGCACGTCAATCGCGGTGAGCGGCTTGGGCTCGGCGTGGCTGAACAGGCCGGCAGCCTGTTCCAGCTGGCTGACGATGATCTGGGTCATGCGGTCATGCAGGCTGCTGGCGATCAGCTCGGCTTCGGCATCGCTGAACTGGCCAGCCACGTAGAAGGCAATGCCGCGTTCCAGGCGCTGGATGCTCGACAGGCCGCAGTTGCGGGCGATATCGCTGGCCTTGCTCGACCAGGGCGAGATGGTGCCGAACCGTGGCAGAACCAGGAACAAGCGGCCAGTCGGCTCTTGAACAGGAACGCTGGGACCGTACTTCAGAAGGCGTGCCAGCACTTGCTGTTCGTCGGCGGTCAAAACGCCGTTGACGTCGGCGAAGTGAGCAAATTCAGCGTACAGGCCTGTAACAGCTGGAACCTTCTGGCTCAGTTGCTCAAGGAGTTTGCTGTGGCGAAAGGCAGAAAGGGCAGGAGCGCCGCGCAGGATCAACATCTTCGGGACAGCCTCGGGAAGGGGGTGTGCTTTGAGGCCGTGCATTCTAGCGTAAACCGCTGCCAACGGCACCCGAAACGGTACGACTGGCCGCTGCCGAACGTCAGTTGGCACAGATTGCACGGTATCGCGACGTTTTCCAGCGCTACCGACGCAGTTATTTTAACCGTCATAATTGCGCCCCAGGCCACGTTTCTGCGGGCTGCAGCACAGTTTCGCCAGCGCTAGCAGACAACTCCCATGCTGTCGATATATGGCGCCGTGGGCCGTTTGCGTATACTGCGCAGATGTTCTCCCCAACTGCTTTGCGCCCGCGATGCGCCAAATGGCTCATCGCCACCGGACTCTTCCTGATGCTCAGCGCCTGTGTTGATAAGCCCAGCACGCTTGAGCGAATCAAGGAGGATGGCGTATTGCGGGTGGTTACCCGAAACAGTCCGGCCACCTATTTCCAGGACCGCAACGGCGAAACCGGTTTCGAATACGAACTGGTCAAGCGCTTTGCCGACGACCTGGGGGTGAAGCTTGAAATCGAGACCGCCGACAACCTCGACGACCTGTTCGGCCAGTTGGGCAAACCCAACGGCCCGGTCCTGGCCGCCGCCGGCCTGGTCAGCAGCGAACAGCGCAAACAACAGGTGCGCTTCTCCCATGCGTATCTGGAAGTCACCCCGCAGATCATCTACCGCAACGGCCAGTCCCGCCCCACCAACGCCGCCGACCTGGTGGGCAAGAAGATCATGGTGCTCAAGGGCAGTACCCACGCCGAGCAACTGGCCGAGCTGAAAAAGCAGAATCCTGCGATTGAATACGAAGAGTCCGACGCCGTTGAAGTAGTCGACCTGCTGCGCATGGTCGACGAGGGGCAAATCGACCTGACCCTGGTCGACTCCAATGAAGTGGCGATGAACCAGGTGTACTTCCCCAACGTACGGGTCGCCTTCGACCTGGGCGACGCCAGCAACCAGAGCTGGGCCGTGGCTGCGGGTGAGGACAACAGCCTGCTCAACGAGGTCAACAGCTACCTCGACAAGGTCGAGAAGAACGGCACCCTGCAACGCCTCAAGGATCGTTACTACGGGCATGTCGATGTACTGGGCTACGTCGGCGCCTACACCTTTGCCCAGCACTTGCAGCAGCGCCTGCCCAAGTACGAGAAGTTCTTCAAGACCTCGGCCAAGGAAGAGAAAGTCGATTGGCGGCTATTGGCAGCCATTGGTTATCAGGAGTCGTTGTGGCAACCGACGGTCACTTCCAAGACCGGCGTGCGCGGCCTGATGATGCTGACCCAGAACACCGCCCAGGCGATGGGCGTGTCCAACCGCCTGGACGCCCGGCAGAGCATCAAGGGCGGCGCCAAGTACCTGGCGATGATCAAAAGCGAACTGGACGACAAGATCCTTGAACCTGATCGCACCTGGTTTGCCCTGGCGGCCTACAACGTCGGCGGAGGGCACCTGGATGACGCGCGCAAGCTGGCGCAAAAGGAAGGCCTGAACCCGAACAAATGGCTGGACGTGAAGAAAATGCTGCCGCGCCTGTCGCAGAAGCAGTGGTACAGCAAGACCCGCTACGGCTACGCCCGGGGCGGCGAGCCGGTGCACTTCGTGGCCAACATCCGGCGCTACTACGACATCCTGACCTGGGTGACCCAGCCGCAGCTGGAGGGCAACCAGGTGGTGGAAGGCAACCTGCATGTGCCGGGTGTGGACAAGACCAAGCCTGCCGAAGATAGCCCGCAGTTGTAACCTCAACCCTCCAAACACCACAAAACCCAATGTGGGAGCGGGCTTGCTCGCGATAGCGGTGTGCCAGTAAAACATTCATCAACTGACCCACCGCTATCGCGAGCAAGCCCGCTCCCACACTTTTGATCAGCGGTGTCTTATTGGCCAGTGATCAGATGCACCACACCGCCCGTCAATATCATCACCGCCGCAACCCCTGCCGCCTTCAGCGCCGCCTCATCCACCCGTGCCGGGTCCTGTAACTGCACGCGGATCCGCGTCAATGCCACCCGCTGTTGTGACTTGAGATTATTCGCCCCACCCAGTGCACTCAGCACCGCCGGCGCCAACAACGCATCAGCCGCCGGCTCGGCAAGCACCGTTTCGGCGACCAGATCCGGGGTCAGGGCTTTCCAGAACGCCCGCTGCAATTTCTCGAACATGTTCAGTTCTCCACAACCAATGAGGTTTCGACGGTCGCTGCGTGGTACTGGCTCAGGGCCTCGCGTACTTGGGCGGCCTCTTCCAGGTTCAACACCTGATGGGCGATCAGTTGGCAGTCGGCCAGGTCCAGGTCACGCACCGTGGCCTTGATACTCGGGATCAGCGGCACGCTGACAGACAACTCGTCGACTCCGAGCCCGATCAACATCGGCACCGCCAGGGTTTCAGACGCCAGCGCGCCGCATACGCCCACCCACTTGCCATGGGCATGGGCGGCCTTGACCGTGGTGGCGATCAGGCGCAGCACCGCCGGGTGAAAGCTGTCGGCCTGGCTGGCCAGGCGCGGGTGGTCGCGGTCCATGGCCAGGGTGTATTGGGTCAGGTCATTGGTGCCGATGGAGAAAAAATCCACATGGGGCGCGAACACATCCGCCATCAACGCCGCTGACGGCACCTCGATCATGATGCCCAGCTTCGGCAGCTCGGCAAGCCCCAGGGTCGCCGCCTCCTCTTCCAGGATCCTGCGGGCCTGGCGCAGTTCCGACAGCAGGCTGACCATCGGCAACATGATATGCAGCCGCGCCAAACCGGCACTGGCGAGGATCGCCCGCAACTGTTCACGCAGCAATTGCGGGCGCTCCAGGCACAGGCGAATCCCGCGCAGGCCGAGAAACGGATTGGTCTCGGCGTCCATCGGTACATAAGCCAGCGGCTTGTCGCCCCCCACATCGAGGGTGCGCACCACCAGATTACGTTCAGGGCCCAGGGCGCGGGCAATGGCGCTGTAGGTGCCAGCCTGCTCCTCGGGACTGGGCGCGCGGTTGCGCTCCAGGTAGAGAAACTCTGAACGCAGCAGGCCGACGCCTTCACCGCCGAGGGTCAGGGACTGCTCCACTTCCTGCAACGAGGCAACGTTAGCGGTGACTTCGACGTGATGACCGTCGCGGGTGGTCGCCGGCAAGGCAGCCTGCGCCACGTCACGCTGACGGCGCAGCACGTGCTGTTTGCGCGCGGCTTCCAGTTGTTCGATCTCGGCCAAGTTCGGCGCCAGGTGCAGCTCGCCTTTGTCGGCATCGAGCAGTACCTGCTTGCCGTTGGCCAGCGTCAATACCTGTGCCGGCGCCCCACAGACGGCCGGCAGGCCCAGGGCACGGGCAAGGATCGCCACGTGGCTGGTGGCACCGCCACCGACGGTGACAAACCCCAGGACCTTGCGCGTATCCAGGCTGGCGGTTTGCGAAGGTGTCAGTTGTTCGGCAATCAGGATCGCGCGTTCAGGCAGGTCCCATGTAGTGTCCTGGACGCCCAGGATCAGTTTCAATACGCGCTGGCCGACATCGGCCAGGTCCGCCGCGCGCTCGGCGAGCAAAGCATTGCCCAGGCCCTGGAACAGTTCGGCAGTGGCCACCGTGGCGCTGTTCCAGGCAAAGGCGGCGCTCTTGCCTGTGGCGAGCAGGTCGTGGGCTTGTTCGAGCAGTGTCGGGTCTTCGAGCAACTCCTGATGGGCCCGGAAAATCTCGGCCTGGGCACTGCCATCGGCCTTGGCTTGCAGGGTTTGCAGCGCCTCGGTTGCAGCGCGCAGGCCACGCTCCAGCAGGGCGCGCTCGACCTGCTCTGCGCCACCGAATTCGGGGATACTCAGCTGCGGCTCAGCCACTTGCACCACCAGGCCAAACGCCGAACCGGGCGACGCACACACGCCGCGCAACACGGTCGCCGACGATGACGGCGCGAGCGGCGCGGCCACCTCGGTCACCACCATAACGGTTTCACCACACCCCTCCAGCAACAGCGCAACCAATGCCTGGATCGCCGCCGCCGCATCCTGCCCCGCCGCGCTGACTTGCAGGGTATCGCCCTGCACCGTCTGCAACGCCATGATCGCCACCAGGGACTTGGCGTTGGCGCTCTGGGTTTGCTTGTGCAGGCAGATGCTCGCCTTGAACCCCTTGGCCGCCTGCGCCAGTACCGCCGCCGGGCGGGCATGCAAGCCGTTGGCATTGGGCAGCGTCAAGGGCTTGGAGAACAGGGCGTCGCCCTCTTCATCATCGTCATCAGCAGCGCGTGTGACCGGCGTCACACGCAGCAATGGTTGCCCGGCCTCAACCAGTCCGCGGTCCTCCGCCAGCAGCACAAAGGGCTCGCCGCTGACCACCAGCATCAAGGTCAACAAACTGCGGGCATTGAGCGCGATGAAATCGGCATCGAATTCAATCAATGGCTGGCCTGCCTCAACCCGCTGGCCTTCCTCGACCAGACGGGTGAAGCCCTTGCCCGCCAGGTTCACGGTATCCAGGCCGATATGCATCAGCACCTGCACACCGTTGTCGTCCGTGATACTGACCGCATGACCACTGTCCTGGACATTGCTGATCACCCCGGCCAGCGGCGCGCAGAGGGTCTGCGAAGTGGGATCGATACACACGCCGTCGCCAATCAGGCGGCTGGAGAACACCGGATCCGGCACCTGGTCCAGGGGCAACAGAACGCCGGCCAGGGGCGCCAGCAGTTCCAGGGGTTGAGTTGTGGTCATGACATCACCTGCTGTTTGGTTCTGTAAAAATCATGGGGCGAATGCAAATTCCGGGGTGACGAATATCCAAATGTGGGAGCACGCCTCCCACATTCAATCCGCGTACGACCGAGGGATTACTTCCACCAGTATTCGACCTGCACACCGAAGTTGGAGCCATGCCGCGCAGTGCCATAGGAGCCGCTGTCGGACAGCGCCGAGCCCGCCGCCAATTCATTGGCCGCACGCTTGGCCGCTTCGTTCCAGGTGGCATAGGTGTAGTACAACCGCACTTCCGGCCGCGCCCAGAAATCCGGGCCTTTGGGCGACCAGGTCGGAGCGAAGGTGAACTTGCTGAGTTTGCGCGTGCCGCCGCTGGCATCCACCTGATCGTGGCCCAGTTCGGTGACCAGCTTGAACTGTTCGCTGAGGGCATACGCCGGGCGCACACCGATGGACATCCAGGTCTGATCCTGGCTGCCGGGACGCACGTCTTTTTGGTACACCGCCTCGACCTGGCCACCAAAACGCGGCGTCACTTGCCAGTCGAAAAACTCCACTGCGCGGTAGCTTTTGCTGCTGCGTTCCAGCGCCGTATTGCCGGTGTAACCCAGGCCGGTACCCGGCCCTTCACCGTACTGCAGGGCGAACTTGTTCTTGCCGCCAAGGAACGGTTTTTGTACATGCTGGGCGGTCAGCGCCCAGCCGCTGTGGGTGTCGCGGCCACCGGCCTGTTCGATGTAACTCAGGCCCAGTTCCAGCTCGCCGCCGGGGTTGGTCTTGAAGCCCGCCACATTGAAGTCATGCCGAGTGGCGTATTCCTTCTGGTACAGGTTGTCCTTGCGCGACAAGGCGTAGCTGTATTTCAGGTCGCCAATCAACACGTCCTCGATACCGCCGCCGGTGGCGCTCTGGTTCCAGTAGTAGAAGTCGGAAATATGAATGTCATTACGTTTGTAGTAGCGCCGCCCGGCCCACAACGAGCCGCCATTGAGGCTGGGCATGTTCGACCACTGGGCATACATCTGCGGCATGCGCGCCGAACCGTTGTTCTCGCCCTGGAACTTCAGCTCGCGGTCGTACTTGTTGTACAACGAAGCCATGGCATCGACGCTGAGCACCGAACCGTCGTCGAGGGTGAACAGGTCCTGGCGCAACTCCAGCTCGGCGTATTGTTCGCACTCGTTGCCCAGGCGGTATTTGGATTGGGCTCCCGGCAATTGGAAACATTGCTGCGGGCCACTGCCGGTCGAGGTGCCGGCGCCGCTGCGCAGATAGCCCGCGAACTCCAGGGCGTGTGCGGCAAACGGTACGCTTAGACAAGATGCAACGAGACCCAGCTTTATTGTTGTTTTCATGAAGCGCTCCTTTTTTCTTATTGTTTGTAACGCGATTCTGTAGGAGCGAGCTTGCTCGCGAAAATCGTCAACGATGACGTGGGCATTCCGGATGCACGCGGCGCTTTGAAATTTTTCGCGAGCAAGCTCGCTCCTACAAAAAGGGGAATGTCAGTCGGTCAGGTGCAGCACAACCGATTCGTAAGGGCGCAGCGTGAGCGTGTCTGTGCGCACCGGGCAGTCGGGATAGTTGCTGATCAACTGGCGTTGCGCGCTCGCCGCACTGATCACGTTTCTAGGCAGCAGGATTTCGCAGGGCTGGCCATAGAAGTTGTTCAGCACCAGCAGGCGCTCGCCATGGCCTTCGCGCAGATACACCCAGACCTTGTGGTGATCCTGCAGCAACTGGCGGTAAACGCCCTCTTGGATCAGCGGTTCAAGGCGCCGCAAGGCGATCAGCGCACGGTAGTGATGCAACACCGAATCCGGGTCATCCAGCTGGCTCTGGACATTGATCTGCGCCGCATTGGCAGGGATGCCGATCCACGGCTCAGCGCTGCTGAAACCGGCATTGGCCTGGCTGTTCCACTGCATCGGCGTGCGGCCGTTGTCGCGGGATTTCTGCATGATCGCGGCCATGCTCGACGCCTCGGACTCACCGGCATCGCGCTTGAGGCGATAGATGTTCAAGGTCTCCACATCGCGGTACTGCTCGATGGTGTCGAAGCCTGGATTGGTCATCCCCAGCTCTTCGCCCTGGTACACAAACGGCGTGCCCTGGAGAAAGTGCAACGCGGTGGCGAGCATCTTGGCCGAGACCACGCGGTGCTCGCCGTCATCGCCAAACCGCGAGACCACCCGTGGCTGATCGTGGTTACACCAGAACAGCGCATTCCAGCCGCCGCCGGCCTGCATGCCCAACTGCCAGTCAGAGAGAATTTGCTTGAGTTGCTGAAAGTCAAAGTCGGCGCGCACCCACTTTTGCAGGTTCGGGTAATCGACCTTCAGGTGATGAAAGTTGAAGGTCATCGACAGCTCTTTCGACTCCGGGCGAGAGTAGCGAATGCAGTGTTCCAGGCTGGTGGACGACATCTCGCCGACGTTAATCAGGTCGTGGCCTTCGAACACCTCGCGGTGCATTTCCTGCAAGTACTCATGCACGTTGGGGCCGTCGGTGTAGAAACGGCGACCGTCACTGCGGTCTTCGGGGAAATCCGCCGGCTTGGAGATCAGGTTGATCACGTCCAGGCGGAAACCGCCGACGCCTTTGTCACGCCAAAAGCGCATGAGTTTGTAGACCTCGGCACGCACCTTGGGGTTGTCCCAATTGAGATCGGCCTGGGTGTGGTCGAACAGGTGCAGGAAGTACTGGCCGGTCTGTGCCTCGTATTCCCAGGCCGAACCGCCGAACTTGGATTCCCAGTTGTTCGGCTGGTCGCGCCAGATGTAGAAGTCGCGGTACGGGTTATCGAGGCTGCTGCGCGCCTGCTGGAACCATTCGTGCTCGATGGAGGTGTGGTTGACCACAATGTCCAGCATCAGCTTGATGCCGCGCTTGGCCGCTTCGCGGATCAGCAGGTCGCAGTCGGCCATGGTCCCGTAGCTGGGATCGATGGCGTAGTAGTCACTGATGTCGTAGCCGTTGTCACGCTGGGGCGAGCGCAGGAACGGGGTGATCCACAGGCAGTCGACGCCCAGCCACTGGAGGTAGTCGAGTTTGTCCACGATACCCAGCAGGTCACCGGTGGCGTTACCCACGTGGCTGTGGAAGCTTTTGGGGTAGATCTGGTAGATCACCGAGTGTTGCCAGTCTTGCATGGGGACTCCTTCAACTTGGAATGCGATCAAATGTGGGAGCGGACTTGCTCGCGAAAGCGATCGATCAGGCGACGCGATAACCCGGCCGGACAATCTTCATGCTCAACCCACAGGTCAAGACAAACGGCACCACAATCGCCACCGCCATGCCGATCACAAACATCGGGATGTACTGCGGGATGATCGAGATAAACCCAGGCAAGCCACCCACACCGATGGCCGAGGCCTGGACCTTGTTCAGCGAGAGGAAAATGCTGCCCAGGGCCGAGCCCAGCAACGCGGCATAGAACGGAAACTTGAAGCGCAGGTTCACCCCAAACATGGCCGGCTCAGTGATGCCGAAATAGGCGGAAACCGCCGAGGTCGAGGCCATGCTTTTATCCCGCGCATTGCGGCTCATGTAGAACACACCGAGGGCCGCGCTGCCCTGCGCCAGGTTGGACATGACGATCATCGGCCAGATAAACGTACCGCCCTGGGTGGAGATCAGTTGCAGGTCCACGGCGAGGAACATGTGGTGCATGCCGGTGATCACCAGCGGTGCATACAACAGGCCGAAAATCGCCCCGCCAACCATCGGCGCCAGGTCAAACAGCGTGACCACGCCTTCGGTGATCAGGATGCCGAGGTGACGGGTCACCGGGCCGATGATCGCCAGCGCCAGCACCCCGGTGACGACGATGGTGGTGATCGGCACGACCAGCAATTGGATGGCGTTCGGCACCCGCGCCCGCAGCCATTTTTCAATCACGCTCATGACGTAGGCGGCCATCAGGATCGGCAGGATCTGGCCCTGGTAGCCAACCTTCTCGATCTGGAACCAGCCCAGAATATCGAAATACGGCAGGCTCTGGCCGTCGAGCCCGGCCACGGCCTTGCCGTAGTTCCAGGCGTTGAGCAAGTCTGGGTGCACCAGCATCAGGCCGAGCACGATGCCGAGGATTTCACTGCCACCAAAGCGCTTGGCCGCCGACCAGCCCACCAACGCCGGCAAGAACACAAACGACGTGTTGGCCATCAGGTTGATCAGGCTCCACAGACCATCCAGGTTCGGATAGGCCTCCAGCAGCGTCTGGCCCTCGATGAACATGCCCTTGGCGCCCATCAGGTTGTTCACACCCATCAACAGGCCGGCAATGATCAGCGCCGGCAGGATCGGCATGAACACATCGGAGAACACCCGCACCAGGCGTTGCATGGGGTTGGTCTTGTCGCCACCGGCTTTCTTCACGTCGGCGATGGTCGAGACGCCGAGGCCGGTCTGTTCGCGCAGGGCGGCGTAGACCTTTTCCACCTCGCCAGGGCCGATGACAATCTGGAACAGGCCGCCGGTAAAGAACGAGCCCTTGACCAGATCGACCTGGTTCAGCGCACTGGCGTTGACCAGGCTCGGGTCCTTGAGGGCCAGGCGCAGGCGCGTCACGCAGTGGGCCGCTTGCTCAAGGTTGTCGCTGCCACCGAGGTTCTGCAGAATCTCGCGGGCGATGTTGGGGTAATCGTGGCTCATGCTTGTTCTTCCACTTTAGATTCTTGTTATTGGCAGCATGCCGAGGGCAAAAGTACTCGTCTGTACGAGTTAAAGCAATAACTCGTACAGACGAGTTACAAAAATATCGAATGAGCGCTTTTCTGTAGGAGCGAGCTTGCTCGCGAAGAACCTGAGGGCAACACGGGGTGTCAGTTTTTTCGCGTTATCGTTAACGATTTTCGCGAGCAAGCTCGCGCCTACAGGGATTTGCGATATCCGAGGGGCTGATGGACAAACCCCACCTCTGCCTCTAAGGTTCCTGCCTTGAATGCAATCGCGGCACAGAGCCATTCCCATGAGTAAATACAACCAGATCTACACTGATCTGCTTGCCAGCATCACCACCGAACGCCTGCAACGCGGCACCCGCCTGCCCTCCGAAACGGAGTTGATGGATACCTACCAGGCCAGCCGCGGCACCGTGCGCCGGGCCATCGAGCAGTTGCAGGAACGTGGATTCGCGCAAAAGATTCACGGCAAGGGGACGTTCGTGCTGTCGCCAAACCCGATTGAGTTTCAACTGGGCGGCATCGTCAGCTTCCACGAAACCCACGCCGACCTGGGCGATGACGTACGCACCGAAGTAGTCGAATTCACTCAATTGCCTCTGGAAGGCTCGCTGCTGCAACATATCGAGGCCGAGCCCGGCACCCTGATCACCCGCATCAAGCGGGTACGGCGCATCGGCGGCAAACGGGTGATCCTCGACATCAACCACTTCGTCGCCGATCTGATCCCGGGCCTGGACCAGACGATTGCCGAGCAGTCGATCTATGCGTTTATCGAGCAGACGTTGCAGTTGCAGATCAGCTACGCCCAACGCACCATCGAGGCCCTGCCCCGCAGCAAGGACGACCAGGCGCACCTGGACCTCGACGGGCAAAGCCATGTGATCGTGGTGAGTAACCAGACGTTTTTGCAGGATGGGCGGCAGTTCGAGTACACCGAGTCGCGGCATACGTTGGATAAGTTTTACTTTTCAGATATTGCGCGGCGATAGAGCCGGATCCCGTCAAGTACAAGCGATGCACAGGTGGCCATGGGCGACCTGCACATCGCGGCATCACTCAGTGATCAAGGTTTACCAAGAAAGCGGCTCAACTCGGCAGTGACTTGCGGCGCACACTCCTCGACCATCCAATGACCGCAGCCCGGCAGGATTTTGCCCGTGTGTTGCGAAGGATCACTGACAAAACGAGCGGCCATTTCCTTGGTCAGCACATCGTTGACCCCTTGCTGACCGGTGAGCGCCATCGACGGGATCTTCAGCAACTTGCCGTCAGCCAGCAACTTCTCGTTCTGTGCAATCGAGTCTGCATGAGACTTGTAGTAACCAAACGCAGCGTGCAGCCGCTCGCGGGTCGAATAAGGCTCGATCAGCTCACTGAGCAACTCAGGGGTGAACACCTCTTTTTTGCCCGCGTAGGTTTTGATGAAGTACGAGAAAAACAGGCTTGGATCGGCAGCAATTTGCTTCTCGGCAATATCACCGAAGCTGAAGTAGCCAAAGTGCCAACCGAGCCCCGGGCCTGACGGGGTATAGCCTGGGTAGGTGAACATATCCCGATCGGGAATCGGCGAATCCATGAACACCACCTTCTTGATGAAGCTACCCTGGTTGCGGGCCACGAACGGGTATGAGGCGGAGTTGCCCAGATCATGGCTGACGAAGTCGATGGACTGCGCCGGGGTGATCTTTTTCACCGCGCCCAACAGGATCCTGGAGACATTCTCAGCCGAATAGTCGTCGCCCTTGATCGGACCCGACTGCCCAAGGCCGGGCAGATCAACGGCAATCACCGTACGGTTCCTGGCAAAGGCCTGCATCACCGGCTCCCACATCTTCCAGGTGGAACCAAAGCCGTGGAGAAAGACCACCGGGGTCCCACCGCTGCCGCCTTCGACATAGTGAATACGCGTGCCGTCGACATCGATAAACTTGCTCGACAGCCCGGCACCATATTGATACTGGCCCAGATGATTATTCTTGACCGTATCAAACTGCTGGCGAGACACACTGGGTGGTGTGTCGATTGACTTCATCGCCGGATCGTATCCCGCCCACGACAAGGATGGGCCGGCCAGCAAGGAAGATAAAAGGACTGCTGATAAGACTTTTTTCATGATTTTGTAGGTCCAGGTCAAAAGATCGGCGAACACCATCAATAGCGCCCTGCTGGCGGCCGTCGAATGGGGGAATTCAGCTAGAAGGAGAGTGTCAGGCTGCTAGGAGAGCGTCGGATAGTCGATGTAGCCAGCCGCACCGCCACCGTAGAACGTGGATTGATCTGCAACGCTCAGTGATGCCCCCTCGTGGATCCGCTGCACCAGATCAGGGTTTGCAATAAATGGCCGCCCAATAGCCACCGCATCGGCCAGGCCTGCCTGGAGGATCGCCTCGGCACGCGCGCCGTCATAGTTACCGCAAACAATCAGTGGCCCATTGAAAGCGGCACGCAGGCGCTCGCGAAAACCTTGCGGATAAGGGGCACCGCCCGCCCACTCCCACTCGGCAATATGCAAATACGCCAGGCCGCGCTGTTGCAGTTGACCGGCCAGATACAAGGTCATCGCCTCAGGCTCATCATCTTGAATATCATTGATCGACCCCCACGGCGACAACCGCAACCCGATACGTTCGGCGCCCACGACCGCAATCATGGCATCGAGGGTTTCGAGCAGAAATCGCGCACGGTTTTCCACGCTCCCGCCATAGTCGTCTGTTCGTCGGTTGCTGCCCGTGGCCAGAAACTGGTCGAACAGATAGCCATTGGCGCCATGCATTTCCACCAGGTCAAACCCGGCACTCAGCGCCGCGCGAGCAGCCTGGACAAACTCCTGGCGGACTTGCTTGAAGTCTTGCACGGTCATTTCACGCGGTTCGGCGGCAGGCGCCATGGTGCCGCCCCCCTTCATATCACTCACGAAAACCTGGGCCTTGGCAGTTATCGCCGAAGGCGCCAATGGCTTTTCACCTTCCAACTGCATCGACCCATGGGACATCCGCCCCACATGCCAAAGCTGGGCAGCAATTCGACCTCCCGCCGCGTGGACCGCATCGGTAACCGTTCTCCAGCCCGCCAACTGTTCAGGGCTGAAAATCCCAGGGGTATAGGCATAGCCCTGGCCCTGCCGTGAGACCTGAGTCCCCTCACTGATAATCAAACCGGCACTGGCACGTTGTGCGTAGTAAGTCGCGTTGATTTCCACTGGTATGTCACCAGGTTGTGCCGCACGAGAACGAGTCATCGGTGCCATGACCAGGCGATTGGGCAATAAAACCGGGCCAACCGGCAATGGGCTGTAGAGCTTTTTAGACATGATGAAGCAACTCCTGGAGAACGTTCACACCATTAATATAGTGATCACTATGTAATATCCATTACGATGCATTCGTCAATTATTTTTTAGTGATCAATACATTTATTGCGATCAAAGACATACCCGTGGCGTCGATCGAAATACGCTCCAGGTCAGGCAGGCGGTGTTTTTGGCGCAAAGGCCATGACGATATGCCCTACAGCACAATCACCGAGGGATCAGAATGGGGAAACGCAGGAGGGAGGGGGAATGTTGCAGGATCAAGATTTGACAGAGAACAGGAAGGCCACGATTAGCCCTCCCGATCGGTGCCAGCGTCATCGCCAACCTGTTCTACACAGTGGCAATAGACGCTGAGGTTAAGGGGGTCATTCCCACTCAATGGTCGCCGGCGGCTTGCTCGACACGTCATAAGTAACGCGCGAAATACCTTCGATCTCATTGATGATACGGCCGCTGACAGTCTCCAGCAGTTCGTACGGCAGGTGTGCCCAACGGGCGGTCATGAAGTCGATGGTTTCTACCGCACGCAGTGCCACGACCCAGGCGTAACGACGGCCATCACCGACCACGCCAACCGATTTCACCGGTTGGAATACCACGAAGGCCTGGCTGACCTTGTGGTACCAGTCGGCCTTGCGCAGTTCTTCGATGAAGATGTGGTCGGCACGACGCAGCAGGTCGGCGTATTCCTTCTTCACTTCACCGAGGATGCGCACGCCCAGGCCCGGGCCCGGGAATGGGTGGCGGTAGACCATGTCATACGGCAGGCCCAGTTCCAGGCCCAGACGGCGGACTTCGTCCTTGAACAGTTCGCGCAGCGGTTCTACCAGCTTGAGGTTCATTTCCTCAGGCAGGCCACCCACGTTGTGGTGGGACTTGATCACGTGGGCCTTGCCGCTCTTGGCGCCAGCCGACTCGATCACGTCTGGGTAGATGGTGCCCTGGGCGAGGTACTTGATGTTGTCCAGGCTGGTGGCCTGGGCATCGAAAACGTCGATGAAGGTACGGCCAATGATCTTGCGCTTCTTCTCTGGGTCGGATTCGCCGGCCAGGTTGTTGAGGAACTGGTCCTCGGCGTTGGCGCGGATCACTTTGACGCCCATGTTCTCAGCAAACATGGCCATCACTTGCTCGCCTTCGTGCAGGCGCAGCAGGCCGTTGTCGACGAATACGCAGGTCAGTTGGTCGCCGATGGCTTTGTGCAGCAGCGCAGCAACCACCGAGGAGTCAACGCCGCCGGACAGGCCGAGCAGCACGTTATCGGTACCAACCTGGGCGCGCACGTTGGCGATGGCGTCTTCAGCGATTTTCGACGGGGTCCACAGGGCTTCACAACCGCAGATGTCGAGGATAAAGCGCGACAGGATGCGCCCGCCTTGCTTGGTGTGGGTCACTTCCGGGTGGAACTGCACGCCGTAGTAGCCGCGCTCGTCGTTGAACATGCCGGCAATCGGGCAGCTCGGGGTGCTGGCCAGGATGTGGAAGTCTTCCGGCATCTTGGTGACTTTGTCACCGTGGCTCATCCACACGTCGAGGCCGAACAGGCCGTCAGTGTCAACGTGGTCTTCGATACCGTCCAGCAGGCGGCTCTTGCCGACCACGTCCACACGGGCATAGCCGAATTCACGCAGTTCGGAGCCTTCGACCTTGCCGCCCAGTTGCTCGGCCATGGTCTGCATGCCGTAGCAGATGCCGAAGACCGGTACGCCCAGGTCAAATACGGCTTGTGGGCAGCGTGGGCTGTTGGCTTCGTGCACGGACTCGGGGCCACCGGCGAGGATGACGCCTTTTGGGGCGAATTCGCGAATCGCTTCGTCGTCCATGTCGAACGGATGCAGTTCGCAGTACACGCCGATTTCACGCACGCGGCGCGCGATCAGTTGGGTGTACTGGGAGCCGAAGTCGAGGATCAGGATGCGGTGGGCGTGAATGTCGAGGGCCATGAAGTCAGTCTCGTCTAATGAATCAGAAACAACTCGGGGCTGAAAGAACAGCCCCGGTTACTTAACGTTTTGCTGGAAGCCTCAACCTACGCGGTAGTTCGGCGCTTCCTTGGTGATCTGCACGTCGTGGACATGGGATTCAGCCATGCCGGCGCCGGTGATCCGTACGAACTCGGGCTTGGTGCGCATTTCTTCGATGTCGGCGCTGCCGGTGTAGCCCATCGAGGAACGCAAGCCGCCCATCAGTTGATGGATGATGGCGCTCAGGGTGCCCTTGTACGGCACACGGCCTTCGATGCCTTCCGGTACGAGCTTCTCGGCGCCTGCCGAGGAATCCTGGAAGTAACGGTCGGACGAGCCTTGGGCCTGGGACATGGCGCCCAGCGAACCCATGCCGCGGTAAGCCTTGTACGAACGGCCCTGGAACAGTTCGATCTCGCCCGGCGCTTCTTCGGTACCGGCGAACATCGAACCCATCATCACGCAGGAAGCACCGGCAACGATGGCCTTGGACAGGTCACCGGAGAAACGGATGCCGCCGTCGGCGATCAACGGTACGCCAGTGCCTTCAAGGGCAGCGGCGACATTGGCGATGGCGCTGATTTGCGGCACGCCTACACCTGCGACGATACGCGTGGTGCAGATCGAGCCAGGGCCGATACCGACCTTGACTGCGTCAGCGCCGGCTTCGGCCAGGGCCTTGGCGGCAGCGCCGGTGGCGATGTTGCCGCCGATCACCTGCACGTCAGGGAAGTTCTGCTTGACCCAGCGTACGCGGTCGATCACGCCTTTGGAGTGACCGTGGGCAGTGTCGACCACCACCACGTCAACACCGGCAGCGACCAGGGCCGCAACGCGGTCGCCGGTGTCTTTACCGGTACCAACGGCAGCGCCCACGCGCAGACGACCTTGATCGTCCTTGCTGGCCAGCGGGTAGGCCTTGGCTTTTTCGATGTCGTTGACGGTCATCATGCCCTTGAGGGCGAATTTGTCGTCGACGATCAGCACGCGCTCGATGCGGTGCTTGTGCAGCAGTTCACGCACATCGTTCTTGTCGGCGCCTTCCTTGACCGTGACCAGGCGCTCTTTGGGCGTCATCACTTCGCGGACGGTGACTTCAAGACGGTTTTCGAAACGCACGTCACGGGAAGTGACGATGCCAACCAGGTCGCCATCGTGCAGCACAGGAACACCGGAGATGTTGTGCAGGCGGGTCAGGTCGAACAAGTCACGCACGGTGGCGTCGGCTTCGATGGTGATCGGATCTTTCACCACACCGGCTTCGTAACGCTTGACCTTGCGCACTTCGGCAGCTTGCTGCTCGATGGTCATGTTCTTGTGGATGATGCCGATGCCGCCTTCCTGAGCCATGGCGATTGCCAAACGGGCTTCGGTGACGGTGTCCATGGCAGCGGAAACCAGGGGAATATTCAGCTCGATGCCACGGGTTAGGCGGGTCTTGAGACTGACTTCGTTAGGAAGCACCTCGGAATAACCGGGCACTAGGAGAATGTCGTCGAATGTCAGAGCTTCTTGGCTGATACGCAGCATCGCGGGGGCTCCCGAGCGGGAAAATGGAAGCGCGCCATTATATACATGCACCCTGCCAGGCTCAATGTAAAACTCTGACAAACTTGGTAATACTGATAGATGGATAAACCACGCGGCTTTTCTGTAGGAGCGAGCTTGCTCGCGAAGAACGCCAGGGCGCCGCGTTACAAACAGACCGCCCGCATTATCGTTGACGATTTTCGCGAGCAAGCTCGCTCCTACAGTTCGACTTTGACCCAGCTGATTTTCTGGTCGAGCCAGTCGGCAAACTCGTCGATAAAGCTCTGCTTGAACCCCGCCTCCGCCCAGTTGTTGAAGATGAAGCCCAGGTTGGAGAAACCACACTCCTGCAGGAACAGGAAACCGTTGATGTCGTCCTCATGCCCACACAACGGGCAGGTGAAGTTATCGGTATGGCCGGGCATCCAGTCTTCCAGGCTTTCGAACAGTGCCTCGCCAACTTCCTTGCGGCACTCCGGGCAGCCGGCTTCTTCGAGAAAACCCTTGGCCGGGGTATAGATGCAGCGTTTGTAGATGATTTCCAGCCCGTTGACCGGCTCGTTGAACGGCAGCGCCTCGGGGTGCAGCACCACGGCACGCGCACCGTCGGCCAAGGCATAACCCATGCGGTTACCGGTACGGCCACAGGTGCTCAACTCTTCCTTGATGATGTTCTTGCGCACCAGCCAGCGCACGATGGCCCGGGCGCGGGGTTCGTGGACGGGCAAGGTGGAGATTTTCGGGACAAGGATGCTTTGGGAATTCATGGGAGTCCTGCGGTGTGGCGTCTGGCGCCTTCGCGAGCAAGCCCGCTCCCACATTCGACTGCATTCCTACAGGAATGTGGGAGCGGGCTTGCTCGCGAAGAGGCCCTGAAGGCTGGCAGCTTAATCCCTGCCCCACACAGGTCAAGTACTCAAGTACCGCCCAATCAAAGCTATGCCACTGGCCAGCACCAACCACGTCACCAGCCGCACAAACGCCTCGCGGGACATGCGCAGGGTCAACCGGCGCCCAAGCCACAGCCCCAAGGCCATCGCTGGCAGCAAACACACCGCCAACATCAGCAACGGCAATTCGGCATACACCCCGGCGATCAAAAACAAACTCAGGCGCACCACGGTGCTGGCGCTGATCAATGCACTTTGGGTCGCCCGGGCCGGGTCCTTGGGCAAACGGCTGTTGAGGTAGATCGCATATAAAAAGCCACCGCTACCAAACAAGGCCCCAAACAATCCACCCACCACCCCCATCGGCACCGCCCAGCCGGCAGCCAGGGCGGTGGGCTTGGCCTTTATCGCCAGGCTGTAGATGGCGTAGGTGCTGATAAACACGCCCATCAACAGCAACAACAGGTCCGAATGCAGGTTGAGCAAAAAGATCACGCCGAGGGTGCAGCCAATCGCCATGCACGGTAGCAACCGCAACAGCTCCGGCTTGACCACCTCCCGCCGCGATTGCAGAAGGTTGCCGAAGGCCGCGACAAAATCCAGCAACACCAGCAACGGGATGATCTTCGACAGCGGCATGAACACAATCAGGATCGGCCCGGCCACCAGCGCCGTGCCGAAGCCGGCGATGCCAAACACGATATAGGCCAGGGCAATCCCCAGGCCGATCACCAGCCAGTCAACACTGCTAAAAGACCACTGACTCATCAGTTCAACCAGGCTCATGACGTATTCCTTGTTCGAGATGGCCATCACTTTAGCCAAAGCGCTGGGTTGCGACTAATATCTTCAAAGCCCTCCACCTATCTCGAAAAGGCATGACTCGTGATTTCCACCCGGCAACTGCGTTATTTCGTTGAAATCGCTGAAAGCGGCAGCTTCAGCGCCGCCGCCGAGCGCCTGTTTGTCGCGCAATCGGCCCTCAGCCGACAGATCAAGGAGCTGGAAAACCTCCTGCAAACCCCGCTGTTCGAGCGCACCGCCCGCCAACCGAGGCTGACAGCCGCAGGCGAAGCGTTTTATCCACGAGCACGCAACCTGCTGGGCGAGTTGCACAAGGCCAGCGAGCTGGCGACCCAAGTGGGCCACGGCCAGCTTGGCACCCTGCGCCTGAGCCACTCCAGCACCGTGCCGATGAGCGGGCGCGTGCTGCGTGGGATCAGCGCCTGGCTGGAACAGTGCCCCGGTGTGTCGATGGATATCGTCAAGCTGTCCTCTGAGGCGCAGCTGGAAGACATTGCCGATGGGCGGCTGGAGGTTGGCCTGCTGCGCTTGCCGGTGCTGCGCCAGCGCGAAGGGGTACACATCATGCCTTTATATAAGGAGCCGCTGTTGCTGGCAGTCCCGCCCGCTCATCCTTTGACCCGACACTCATCGGCCATTGAACTGGCGCAATTGAAGGACGAGGCCTTTATCTCGATCCCGCATCCGCAACGCGGTGGCCTGAGCTATCTGTCAGCAGAGTTGTGCATGCGTGCCGGATTTTTCCCCAAGGCCGCGCGGGTGATGTCGCGCAAAACCACCCAGTTGCAATTGATTCAGGCCGGGTTTGGCATTGCCCTGCTGCCCGAGTCGATGCGCGACATAGCTCCAGCCAGCATTCACTTCCTACCCCTGGCCGACCCCGATTGCCACAGCACCGTGGCCCTGGCCTGCGCGCAGGCGCCGAGCGCGTTGGTTGCGCAGTTCTGTCAAACACTGGGCGAATGCCTATAAACTGCCGCCCATGACTAAAGATCTCCTCCCATGATTAAAGACCCGTTTGCCCGCCTGGGCCTGGACCGCGAAGTCCTGACTGTCAGCCAGCTCAACGGCCGTGCGCGGGTGTTGCTCGAAGACGTGTTCACCAATATCTGGGTCGAAGGCGAGATCTCCAACCTCGCCCGCCCGGCCTCCGGTCATGTGTACTTCACCCTCAAGGACAGCGGCGCGCAGGTGCGTTGCGCGCTGTTTCGCAATAACGCCGCGCGGGTACGCCAGGCGCTCAAGGATGGCCTGGCGGTCAAGGTGCGCGGCAAGGTCTCGCTGTTCGAGGGCCGTGGCGACTACCAATTGATCCTCGACACCGTGGAGCCGGCCGGCGACGGTGCGCTGCGCCTGGCCTTCGATGCGCTGAAGGAAAAGCTCAGCGCCGAAGGCCTGTTCAGTGCCGAGCGCAAGGTGCCGCTGCCGGCCCATCCGCGACGGATCGGCATTATCAGCTCACCGACCGGCGCGGTTATTCGCGACATCATCAGCGTGTTCCAGCGCCGTGCACCGAACGTACAACTGACCCTGATCCCCACCGCCGTGCAAGGCCGTGAAGCCGTCGCGCAGATTGTCCGCGCCCTCAAACTGGCGGATGCCCGTGGTTTTGATGCGCTGATCCTGGCCCGTGGTGGCGGCTCACTGGAAGACCTCTGGTGTTTCAACGAAGAAGCCGTGGCACGTGCCATTGATGCTTGCGTAACGCCCATCGTCAGTGCGGTCGGCCATGAGACCGATGTGTCCATCAGTGACTTCGTGGCCGACGTGCGCGCACCAACGCCCTCCGCCGCCGCCGAATTGCTGGCGCCGGACTCCAGCAACCTGGTGCGCCAGGTCGATAGCCTGCACCGGCGCCTGGTGATGCTGATGCGCAATCGCCTGGTCCATGACCGCCTGCGCCTGGAAGGCATGGCCCGGCGCCTGCGCCATCCCGGCGAGCGTTTGCGCCAGCAGGCACAGCGCCTGGACGACCTGGATATGCGCCTGCGTCGGGCTTTCGAGCGCAATCTCAACACCCGGCGCGAACGCCTGATCCGCCTGGAAACCCGCCTGGCCGGCCAGCATCCGGGGCGGCAACTGGCGCTGCTGCGCCAGCGCCTGGACAGTCTCGCCGAACGCCTGCCGCGGGCCATGCGCGAAGGCCTCAAGGCCCGGCGCCTGCAACTGCAAAGCCAGGTGCAAACCCTGCACGTCGTCAGCCCGCTGGCGACCCTGGGGCGCGGCTACAGCATTTTGCTGGATGAGCGCGGCCAAGCCATTCGCGATGCTGCGCAAACCCATACCGGTCAGCGCCTTACTGCGCGCCTCGGCGAAGGCCAGTTGCAGGTGCGGGTGGAAGACAACCACCTCACCCCTGTCACCCTCTCTTTACTGGATTGATTCATGCTGCGTATTTCAAGTTTGCTGATGCTGCTGTGCCTGACCTTCACCGCCCATGCCGACAGCTACATCACCCGCGTGCTGAACAAACCGGTGCCGGGTGGCGTGGCAGTGGTCGAACTGGGCGCTGCGGCCACACCACCGAAAGCGACCTATCAGGGCAAACCGGTGCTGGTGGTCAAGGAACAGGACAATTGGCTGGCCATCGTCGGCATCCCGCTGACCATCAAGCCGGGCAACCACCAGATCAGCAGCGGCGGGCGCAACCTGCCGTTCATCGTCGGCTTCAAGAAATACCCGGAGCAACGCATCACCCTGAAGAACAAAAGCCAGGTAAACCCAGCGCCCGCACAACTCAAGCGCATCGAAAGCGAATTGGCTGTGCAGATCAAGGCCTACCGCACCTTCAGCCCGAATATCCCGAGCAACCTGGTGCTGGACAAGCCGGTGAACGGGCCGCTGTCGAGCAAGTTCGGGGTACGCCGGTTCTTCAATGGCGAGGAGCGCAACCCGCATTCCGGCCTGGACTTTGCGGTGCCCGCAGGCACGCCGATCAAGACCCCGGCCAACGGCAAGGTGATCCTGATCGGCAACTACTTCTTTAACGGCAATACCGTGTTTGTCGACCATGGCCAGGGCTTTATCAGCATGTTCTGCCATATGTCGACGATTGATGTGAAGGTGGGCCAGCCATTGGTACGTGGGGCCGTGGTCGGCAAAGTCGGTTCGACGGGCCGAGCAACCGGGCCGCATATGCATTGGAATGTCAGCCTCAATGACGCTCGGGTCGACCCAGCGATTTTTATCGGGGCCTTCCAGCCTTAAACACCTGACCTCACATACTGCAAAACATGCCGCTTGCATTAAGCGGCAGACCTCTACGCAGCAACCTGCCCCCCTCTCAACGATGACTGCTCCGAATTCGGTGCAGTGCTCGGCCATGCTCTTACATTTTTTAAGGAACCCCCAGGGGTTGACTCATCACCCACTCCTCGAATTCCAGGGAAGACAACCTGCGCGCAAGGACACCTAAAGCAAGCCTTTTGGAGTTCCTTTGATGACTATCTCTGCACCTCAATCCATCGCGCCCCAACCGTTTCTTGCCCCGACCCCCTCTGAAGAATCACCGCCGGCTCACCAGGCCAGCGATCCGGGCATCCCATCCGCAGTTACCAAGAGCCGCTCCTCCGTTAGGGGTCTGGACAATCTGTCAGTCAAGTCATCGGGCATAAGACCCGCTACCGCCCTGCGTAGCCCACTCTCGGACCACTTCAAGGTCGGCGACCAACAGTTACTGAGCGAACAGTACGCCACACTCGCGAACAACATGGCCGCACTGCAAGATCAACAACCCGGCTTCGCACATTTCCTGCAGGCACGGATAGCGCAAGCGTTTCCCAAACTGGCCCCTGTCGACCCGGACAAAATTTCCTTCAACCGATACCGTGGCAATACGTTGCTATCTTCAGAGCCCCTCATGAAGGCCCTCGGCAGGGCAATCAGGGAGATTCATGCCAATCCGGCCGAACGGTTTATCGAAGAGCCGGACGTCAGGGTCCAATTCACGACCCAGCCCACCGCCACCGATACCCTCCAGGCCTCAGACTCACTGCACACCCTCGCCCGAGCTATTGCCAATGACTTTCCACGGGCACTCCTGGAATACTGGACAACACCCGGCCCGCCCAAAAGCCCACACTCGCCCCTGGAACAACTGCTGTGGATGCACAAGCAACAACTGTCGACCCTGGCAGCCCTGCGTGTGATGGACGGTACACTGAGCCCGGCGAGTAAACAGTTGGTCGACAGCGCATTGCGCTACCCCACACTCGAAGAACGGGAAAGCAACCTGCCCACCGGAACAAGACCCGGCGTGTACCCCATCACCATTGATGATGGCAGCGAACACGGAGCGGCCTTCGCCGGTGCATTCATGATCACCAGCAACGATGGGTCATCGGCTGACACTCTGACATCACCGGGGAGCAACCGGGCAATCACGCTCAACGAGCAGAACGGTCCCGTGGTGCTCTATACGCCCAGCGAAGGTTTCGAGGAGTTCGCAACGCCAGCACTGCTACGCCAAGCCTTGGTGCAACGACTTGACAGTGGCGGCCCCGGCGCCGAACTGCTGAGGCAAAGCCTGCCGCTGCCGGTGCAAAACCGCGCCTCACCGCCGACGGGAGATGATCTGATGCTCGGGGCCACCCCCCTGGCGGGGGATGTGCTGGCCGAAGGGATACCTTTGCTGCTCAAGCGCCAGGCGGCTGAAGTCGACACTGTCCTGACCAAGACCTTTACGTCTGACAACCCACCGGCCACCAACCCGTTACAGGATCCGAAGTTGATGGATGCCTTGGATGAAGCCGCAGACTGGTCAGCCCAAGTCGACGGCACCAACGCGATGCTCGTGCGGAACGAAAAGCTCGCCGAAAAAAAACAGCCGGACTGGTTGAGGAACCTCAGCCCCGCGCAAGAAACAATCTTTAATCACTTGGAAAGCAAAGAAGAAAAGAGTACCGCCAAACTTGCCTCTCTCATGGAAAAGATTCCAAGCCTGTCGAGCTTCTCCAGAACAAAAATGAATGGCGCCATCAAAGACGCCTACCCTCTGACAAATATGGATGCCGACCAATTGAAGGTAAAGGTGGTCACCCAAACACGTTTCCACCTCGGTCGTTCAGGTATTCCACAGCAACCCTCAACCACGACGACCTACCTGTCATTGAGCGACCTGGCCCTGAAGAACCCAACCCACTGGGAAACAGGCGAGAGCAACAAGCACACCAAAACCACCATGACTCTTCCGCTGCTGGACACCCAGGGCTCCCCCATCCTGGATAGTCAGGGGCTACCGGTCATTCTCGATATGCAACAACTCAAGACCCTGCTCAACGACGCAGATGTAGGCGGCGAATACACCAAGCTACTTGAGGGGCGCATGGCGACCGATGCAGAGTCCGGCCCCGCCGCAGACTTGCGCAATGCCTGGAAAGCCAACCACTCGGAGTTGATGGAGAAAGAAGCCTTCCTGGCGCAACTCAACCCTGATGGGTTCCAGGCTAAAGCCACCACGGATACCACCTCGAAGCGGGGTATGCAGTGGATTCAAACGATCCTTGATTATCCAGCCCCGACCAATCGCCCTCAGGTGGACGGGCAAAACATTGTCGCCAATACCCTGGCCCAACTTGGCCAGCCTGTGCGTGGCACGATGGTCATCGGCAACAACACCGATTCATCCCTGGTGCTCTACACACCGGGGGCTCCTGATGGGTTGTCGTTCCGTGAGTTGCCCAACCTGGAGGCTTTGACGACGCTGTTGGATAAGAAAGAATGGAAGGCCTACACCGCCAGCAGGAAATCACCGATAGAAAAAAACGACTTCGAAAAAACCACGGAGTCGATAAAAAAGTTCTCCCAGAGTCTTGGTTCCGATTTCGTCGAACTAGCCCATGCGACCGGCAATATTGGCAAGCGTCACGCTGGCCTCGCCACCCTTACGCCGATACCTACGAATATCCACGATGAGATGTACAGCCAACTGTCACGCTTGCTGATCGACAAAGCCGACTTTCAATCAACCAGCAGCGCAGAAGTGGCCACCCAATCGACACGTAACAAAATTATGTTTGGCATCGAAGTAGCTACGATTTTCCTGGACTTGCTCCCGGTTATCGGCCGCGGCGTTTCTACCGTGGTCAAGTTCGGCAATCGGTTAGTCAAGGCCGCGCTGAAAACCATACGGACCCATGCCTGGCAATTGCCCGGCGGACTATTGAACAAAGGTGTCCGGGCCCAACTTTACGCGGACTTTACCACCCACGCCTCAGGCCTTCCCCACGCACCGAGCGCCCCCTTGCGCCCAGTCTTCAGCACGGTCTCAGCGCCAACTGTACGGGCACCGTCGACCAGATCGCTATCGATACCAGGAGAGTTTGCGCCCAAGCCACCTATCCCTCCCGTCGTCCCTTCAACGAGCGTGGGCATCCGGTTTTCCCAGGTTCTGCCCGACGCTCCCACCGCTATCCCCATGCGAGACCTCAGCGCCTACAGCGTCCCCGAAGAAGTCCTCAAGGACATCCAACCCAGAGCCGACGGCATTTATCAGGCCGGCGAAAACTGGTACATCCGCTTCACCGACAGCACTGGAATCAACAAGCCTTATCAAATTGATTCAGCGTTCAAGGCCAGATATGGCCAGGTGAATATTGTTGACCCCAATGCACCGCTGGATGCGCCGAAAACCATCAGAAATGTGGCGTTCATGCAATCGACAGAGAGCGGGGAATGGCGGTTGAGTCAATTGCCGGGAGGAAACAGGCGAAAACATGCACCACCACTTGATGAGTATATGGACCGCGTGATCAAGGGCGTTGCAGCCGGTGACTTTAATGGAAACCCCGCTGTTACCGGACAACTGCGGCGCTGGTTCAGGCGAGACATGGATGAGTTTTACGCCAGCCAGGCCTCGGGCCAGATGCCTGTACGCCCTCTGCTTCAACCACTGGGCGCCAGTGACACACCCAAGAGCGTCATCCAGAGCACGCTGTCACAACCTGGCGTCAGGGGGCTGGTGTTCGGCGAAGTCCATGACGAACCGGTCGGTTTTCAGTTCCTGATCGATCAGATGCAGCACTTCAAAAATAACGGCGTCACTGTCATTTATCTGGAAAATGCGCCATTTCTGCAAGGCGCTCCCGGTTTTGGCTCCGGAGCCTATACCCCCGCTGATGCCGTGTACGCCTGGCCGCGATCTTATGAGCAGGCCTATACACCGAACAGCCCAACGTTCGCAGATGTCATCAAGGCCGCCGAGGCCCACGATATCAAGGTCATCGGCCTTGAACATCGTGAGTTGACCATGCATACAGACAACCTCAAATCCAGGATAAACAATGTACGTTTCACCGATGACCGTCTGGCAGAGTTCAACTATGCCGCCACGCAAATCATCAAGCAGACCCCGACTGGAGAAAAGTTCGTGGCACTGCTCGGTAAAGCGCATATCAACACTTATGACAATATTCCGGGTGTCTCTGAGTTGACGGGAGGCGTGGGAATTTCTCTCTCCCCGTCCATCAAAGGTACGACGAGCACAGTCAGCCACCCGCCCCATACCCCGCCGCCGCCACTGAAGATCATACGAGGCACCAGCATGCCGGAGCCTGTGGGAGATATTCATATCGACTACAACATCGACAAACTGACGCTCTAGCCGAAGACCGTCGTATTGGCAACGACCATGGGGTTTGAAAATCTCATGGTCTGCCGCCAAACCGATTGCGCACCTTAGAAATACAAAGCAATAAAAACAAACAAAGCAAAATATTCACACAATAAAATCTCGCTTATTTCATAAACGATGGAGTTTATCTCAATTTTTCCCAGCTGCTTGCCATCCTCCCTTCCCGCGGTTAGGGTTAAACCCATGAAAACCTCTCATACCCTCATTCAGCTTCGTCAGCACCGCAGCCTGTGCCTTGTCAGCGCACGACTGCCAGGCTGAATCGATCTGCCTCGTCCCCGATTTGCATCCCTAATAAACGCTTTCTGGCAGGCCGCCTCTTTTCGGCCCTACAACAAGGATTCTTCTGATGAGCATGCTCAAAGACCCGTCTTCGAAATACCGCGCATTCCCGACCATTGATATCCCGGACCGCACCTGGCCGTCGAAGACCATCACCAGCGCGCCAATCTGGTGCAGCTCCGACTTGCGTGATGGCAACCAGTCGCTGATCGAGCCCATGGATGCGGTGAAGAAACTGCGCTTCTGGAAAACCCTGGTCGCCGTCGGTGTGAAGGAAATCGAAGCCTCGTTCCCAGCCGCATCGCAAACCGACTTCGACTTCGTGCGCACCCTGATCGAAGACAACCACATCCCCGAGGACACCACCATCCAGGTGCTGACCCAGGGCCGTGAAGACTTGATCGCGCGTACGTTCGAATCCCTGCGCGGTGCCAAAAAGGCCATCGTGCATTTGTACAACGCCACCTCGCCGTCCTTCCGTCGTATCGTGTTCAACCAGGACAAGGACGGGATCAAGGCCATCGCGGTTGACGCCGCCAAGCTGTTCGTCAAGTACGCCGCCCAGCAGCCGGAAACCCAGTGGACCTTCGAGTACTCGCCAGAGACCTTCAGCGCCACTGAGCTTGAGTTCGCCAAGGAAGTGTGTGACGCGGTGATCGAGGTGTGGAACCCGACGCCCGAGCACAAGATGATCCTCAACCTGCCGGCCACCGTGGAATGCGCCACGCCGAACATCTATGCCGACCAGATCGAATGGTTCGGTCGCCATATCAACCGTCGTGACAGCGTGATCATCAGCCTGCACACCCACAACGACCGTGGCACTGGCGTCGCCGCCACCGAGCTGGGCCTGATGGCGGGTGCCGATCGTGTCGAAGGCTGCCTGTTCGGCAACGGCGAGCGTACGGGTAACGTCGATCTCGTCACCGTGGCGCTGAACCTCTACACCCAGGGCGTAAACCCTGAGCTGGACTTCTCCGACATCGACGGCGTGCGCAAAGTGGTCGAGGAGTGCAACCAGATCCCGGTACACCCACGTCACCCGTATGTTGGCGACCTGGTCCACACCGCATTCTCCGGCTCCCACCAGGACGCGATCCGCAAGGGCTTCGCCCAGCAGAAACCGGATACCTTGTGGGAAGTGCCGTACCTGCCAATCGACCCGGCCGACATTGGCCGCAGCTACGAGGCGGTGATCCGCGTCAATAGCCAGTCGGGCAAGGGCGGTATCGCTTACCTGCTGGAACAGGAATATGGCATCAGCTTGCCACGCCGCATGCAGATCGAGTTCAGCCAGGTGGTACAGGCCGAAACCGACCGCGTAGGCCTGGAGATGACTGCCTCGCAGATCCACGCGCTGTTGCAGCGTGAATACCTGCAAGCCAATACCCCGTACGCGCTGGTCAGCCACCGCTTGCAGGAAGAAAACGGCAACAGCTCGGTAGAAGTTGAAGTCTCCGGCAAGGGCCAGGGCGAAACCAACCTGCGCTGGCACGGCAAGGGCAACGGCGCGCTGGAAGCGCTGGTAGCCGGCCTGCCGATTGGTGTCGAGATCATGGACTATAACGAACATGCAATCGGCGCGGGGACTAACGCCAAGGCCGCGGCCTACATCGAGCTGCGCGTGAATGGCGAGCGTCCGGTGCATGGCGTGGGGATCGATGAAAACATCACCACGGCCAGCTTCAAGGCGGTGTTCAGCGCGCTGAACCGCTCGTTGAGCCAGTTGGAAGCGAAAGCGGCGTAACAGCCTGCCGCAATGCAAAAGGCCCCTGGGTGAGAACCCAGGGGCCTTTTACTTTGGAGTGGTGGTGATGCTGATGGCCTCATCGCGGGCAAGCCCGCTCCTACAGGGGAATGCATTCCAAATGTGGGAGCGGGCTTGCCCGCGATAGCTATCTCCCATACACCAAAGATTTATCAGACAAACTGAAAGGCATCGGCATCCAGATTCGCCGGAAACTTCTGGCGATACTCCGCTAACTGCGCCGCCTCCAGGCACACCTGAAACACCCCGTCCGCCTCCCCTGCGCTCAACAGGCTTTCACCCTGAAAGTCCAGGACCTGGCTGTCGCCCGTGTAGGCAAAACCCTTGCCGTCGGTGCCTACCCGGTTCACCGCCGCCACATAGCACAGATTCTCGATAGCCCGGGCCGGTAACAGGCGGTTCCAGTGCTGGCGCCGGGCGCCCGGCCAGTTCGCGGTGTACAGCAGCAGGTCGGTGTCCTGGGCATCACGGCTCCACACCGGGAAGCGCAGGTCGTAGCAGATCAGCGGGCGAACTCGCCAGCCCTTGAGTTCGAACTGCACCTGACGCTCGCCAGGGGTGTAGTGATTGTGCTCGCCCGCCATGCGAAACAGGTGGCGCTTGTCGTAGTGCAGCACCTCACCATCGGGCCGCGCCCACAACAAGCGATTACGGTGGCTGCCATCAGCGGCCTGGATAATCACACTGCCGGTGATCACCGCGTTGTACTTCTGCGCCTGGGCCTTGAGCCACTCATGGGTCGGGCCGTTTTCGGCTTCGGCCAGCAATTGGGACTCCATGGAAAAACCAGTGGTGAACATTTCCGGCAGCACGATCAAGTCGGCGCCCCTGGCCTGCTCCAGCAGCAACTCGAAATGCTCCAGGTTGGCCTGGCGGTCATGCCAGGCAAGGGTGGTCTGTACCAGGGCGATGTTCAGGTCGGGTAACGCACTCAGATCACGCATAGTTTCTCGGCTGCTTGGCGCAGCGTCTCCTCGCGTTTGGCAAAGCACAGGCGCACCAGGCGCTGGCCCTGGGGTGGGTTCTGGTAGAACACCGAGACCGGAATCGTCGCCACGCCATGCTCGCGGGTCATCCATAGCGACATGGCCACGTCGTCCAGGTCCGGGCGAATCTGTGAGTAATCCACCAGTTGAAAGTAAGTACCGGTCACCCGCGTGAAACTGAAACGCGAGGGCGCCAACAAATCACAGAACAGGTCGCGCTTGGCCTGGTAAAAGGCCGGTAGTTCTTCGACGTGCTCCGGGTGCTCGGCCATAAAATCGGCCAGGGCGTACTGCAACGGCGTCACCCCGCAGAAGCTGACGTATTGATGCACCTTGCGCAACTCCGCGCTCAAAGCTGCTGGTGCGACGACATAGCCGGTCTTCCAGCCAGTGACGTGATAGGTCTTGCCGAAGGAGCTGACCACGAACGCTCGCTGATACAACTCTTCGTGGGCCAGAACGCTGACGTGGGGCACGCCATCAAATACCAGGTGTTCGTAGACCTCATCGCTGACCAGATAGATATCGCGGTCGCGAATCAGCTCGGCCAGTTGGTCCAGCTCCGCACGGCTGATCAGGGCGCCGCTGGGGTTGTGCGGGGTATTGAGGATGATCATGCGTGTGCGCGGTGACAGCACAGCCTTGATCTGCTCGAAGTCCAGGCTGAAGTCCTCCTGCCCCAATTGCACATGTACGCAACGCCCACCGGCCAACTCCACCGCTGGCTCGTAGCTGTCGTAGCACGGATCGAAGACGATGACTTCATCACCACTGCGGATCACCGCCTGGATCGCACAGAAGATCGCCTGGGTGGCGCCGGGGGTGATGGTCACTTCGCTGTCGGGATCGACCTGCACGCCATAGCTGCGGGCGATCTTGGCCGCCACTTGCTGGCGCAGGGCCGGCAAGCCGGTCATCGGCGCGTATTGGTTGTGGCCACTGGCAACGTGCTTGCCCACCGCATCGAGCAAGGCCTGGGGGCCGTTGAAATCGGGGAAGCCCTGGGACAGATTCAGCGCACCGGTTTGCGCAGCGAGTTGCGACATGGTGGTGAAGATGGTGGTGCCGACGTTCGGCAGCTTGCTGGTGATCATTCGGTGGGCCCCTGACGGTGAGTTACAAGTTGTAAGCTGCAAGCGCCGAGGGGTCAATCGTGAGGCACAAAAAAGGGCTCATTCAGAGCCCCTTCTTGGGTAACGCCTATCTTATGTAGAAGCTGGCAAGCCGACTCCTACAGGGATCAGCGGCGGTCTTTACGCTTTTTGTCAGCCTTCTTGTTGTGGCTCATCAAGCGACGTTTCTTGTTCACTTGGCGATCAGTCAGGCTGTTCTTGTTGCCTTCGTACGGGTTATCGCCACCTTTGAACTCGATGCGGATCGGCGTACCGACCAGCTTCAAGACACGGCGGTAGGTGTTTTCCAGGTAACGCACGTAGGACTTTGGCACCTTCTCGATCTGGTTACCGTGGATCACGATAATCGGCGGGTTGGCACCACCCAAGTGGGCATAACGCAGTTTGATCCGGCGGTTGTTGACCATCGGCGGCGCGTGCTCGCCAACTGCATCCTCAAGGATCTGGGTCAGGCGGTTGGTTGGCCAGCGGGTAACCGCGGACTTGAACGAGTTCTGTACCGACGCGTAGAGGTTGCCCACACCGGTGCCGTGCAGCGCCGAGATGAAGTGGATATCGGCGAAGTCGACGAAGAACAACCGGCGCTGCAACTCGACTTTGACGAAGTCACGCTCGCTCGGGGTCATGCCGTCCCATTTGTTGATCGCGATCACCAATGCCCGACCGGCCTCCAGGGCAAAGCCCAGCAGGTTGAGGTCGTGGTCGACCACGCCTTCGCGGGCGTCCATGACGAAGATCACCACGTTGGCGTCTTTGATCGCCTGCAGGGTTTTGACCACCGAGAACTTTTCGACTTCCTCGTGGATCTTGCCGCGCTTGCGCACACCGGCGGTGTCGATCAGCGTGTACTTCTCGTCGTTACGCTCGAACGGGATGTAGATGCTGTCACGGGTCGTGCCTGGCTGGTCATAGACGATGACCCGGTCTTCACCGAGCATGCGGTTGACCAGGGTCGACTTGCCGACGTTCGGACGGCCAATGATAGCGATCTTGATGCCGTCTTTTTCGCTTGGGCCAGGAATGCGCTTGGCTTCCTCACCTTCGGCAACGACTTCTTCTTCGCCTTCAACTTCTTCGTCGTCATCCTTGGGGAAGTCGCGCAGGGCGATTTCCAGCATCTGGGTGATGCCGCGACCGTGGGCACCGGCGACCGGGATCGCGTCGCCCAGGCCCATCGGGCTGAATTCGGCTCGGGCCGCCTCAGGATCGATGTTGTCGATCTTGTTGGCGATCAGATAGGAACGCTTGTTGCGCTTGCGCAGGTGCTCGCCAATCATCTGGTCGGCAGCGGTGTAGCCCGCGCGGGCATCCACCAGGAACAACACGACATCGGCTTCTTCGATGGCCAGCAGCGACTGCTCGGCCATTTTTTCGTCCATGCCATGCTCGTCACCGGAGATACCACCGGTGTCGACAATAATGTAGGAGCGCCCTTGCCACTTTGCCTCACCGTATTGGCGATCACGGGTCAGACCGGACAAGTCGCCGACGATGGCGTCGCGAGTCCTGGTCAGGCGGTTGAACAAGGTGGACTTGCCGACGTTAGGTCGGCCCACCAGGGCGATTACGGGAACCATGCGGCTCTCCACTGCGTTATTTCAGAAAATACAAAAGCCGCTGCAAGGCAGCGGCTGGTGCTCGGGGCGGCATTTGAAATGCCACATGCCCTGCACAACACTGATCACTGTAGGAGCGAGCTTGCTCGCGAAGAACGTTAACGATAACGCGTTTAACCTGATTAAACGCGTGCTCCTCAGGTCCTTCGCGAGCAAGCTCGCTCCTACAAAAAGCAAAAAGCGTTGTAGCAGGGCCGCCTGGGGGTTACCCCAAGCATAGTTCTTACTTGATGGTCAGGGCTTCCAGCTTGCCGCTGTTACCAAACACATAAAGCATGTTGCCTACTACCAGCGGACGCGCACGCAGGCCGTCGCTGTCGATACGTTCACGGCCGACAAAGCGACCATCCACCTGGCTCAGCAAGTGCAGGTAACCTTCCAGGTCGCCTACCGCTACATAGCTGGAGAACACTTCCGGAGCCGACAGTTGACGACGAGCCAGCGAGTCGTTGCTCCACAGGGCTGTGGTGGAACGCTCATCGACGCTTTCAACGGTACCGGATGCCAGGCTCACGTAGACGCTGCCAAACCCTTGGGCGACACCGGCGTAGCTGGAAGCATCACGCTGCCAGAGGACGCGGCCGCTTTGCAGGTCCAGCGCCGCAACACGGCCCTGGTAAGTGGCGACGTACAGGGTTTCACCCGACAGCAGCAAGCCGCCGTCGATGTCCACGACACGGTCCAACTCGGAACGACCTTGCGGAATGGCGACCCGCGATTCCCAGGCCGGCACGCCGTTCTGGGTATCCAGGGCGACCACTTTACCGGTCGAAAGGCCAGCCAGCGCCAGGTTATTGGTCACAACCGGACCACTGGTACCGCGCAACGTCAACACCGCAGGGGTGCTGTCGTACAGCCAGCGCTGCTCACCGGTGTTGGCATCAAGGCCGATAACACGGTCATCCTGGGTCTGCACCACGACGATATCGCCGTTGGTGGCAGGCGGTGCGAGGACTTCACTGGTCACGCGAGCGCGCCATTTCTCTTCACCGTTGCTCGAATCCAGGGCCACGACTTCGCCCTTGAGCGTGCCGATCATCACCATGCCGTAACCCACGCCGACGGCGCCGGAAACAGGCAGTTCGAGATCCTTCTTCCACTTGACGTCGCCGTTCATGCGATCCATGGAGATCACAACACCCGTCACGTCAGCGGCCACAATGTTGTCACCGTCAATTGCCGGTACCAACATGTTGTAGGTGTCGCCCTGACCGTCACCGATGGAGCGGCTCCACTGCTTTTGCAGGACCACTTCTTCCTTGAAGCTGGTCAGCTCGGCCGGAGGCAGTTCTTTTTTGCTGTTGCTGCTGCAACCCGCGGCCAAAACGGCCAGAGCCAGCAATGCTGCATGTTTCCAACGGATCACGTCACGCATCCCCTTTGGCCAGGTCGTCCAGCTTGATTTGTAAGCCACCGACCGCTGCTTCATCAGACAGCGCAGCCTTGGCTTTTTGGTACGCAGCATTGGCTTCGTCGGTACGACCCAATTGGACCAGCAGGTCGCCCTTGAGCTCTTCGCGAGTGGCTACAAATGCCTTGTCAGCATCGCCGTCGAGCAGTTTCAGTGCTTCGTCGGCCTTGTTCTGTGCAGCCAGGACCTGGGCCAGGCGCTGACGTGCGATTTCACCCAGGGTCGGGTTGTTCGGCTTGTCGGCGACGGCTTTGAGCTCGGAAGCTGCGTCATCCAGCTTGCCGGTATCGACCGCAACTTTCGCGACGAACAGGCTGCCGTATTGGGCGTAGGTGCTACCGCCAAATTCTTTTTTCAGCTTGCCGGCCAGGTCCGCCACTTGGGCAGGGTCAGGCTTGCCAGTGGGCGTCAGCGTGGTTTCCAGCAGTTGCTGATAGAGCATCGAGGCGCCTTGCGACTGATTGCCCTGATATTTCTGGAACGCCTGCCAGCCAAACACCACTACCAGCGCCAGCAGGCCGCCAGTGACCAGGGGTTTGCCGTTACGCTGCCACCAGTCTTTGAACTCGGCCAGATGCTCATCTTCAGTACTCGACACCCCAATACTCCTTAATCGCTAAATTCGGCTGTTTGACAGCTTCAACCCTGCACGATGCAGGTGGCCAAGTGCGCTGCTAGCGCATCAAAGGCAATGCTTTGTTGTTCGCCCTGGCCACGCAGGGGTTTGACACTTACCACTTGCTGGGCCAGTTCATCATCACCCAGGATCAGCGCGTACAACGCACCGCTCTTGTCGGCTTTCTTGAATTGGCTCTTGAAGCTGCCGGCGCCGGCATTGACCTGCAGGCGCAGGCTCGGCAGTTGGTCGCGTAATTGCTCGCTCAAGGCCAGGCCAGCCAGTTCGGCCGCCTCGCCAAAGGCGCACAGGTACACGTCCACCTGACGGGAAATTTCTTCGGGGATCTGCTCCAGGGTTTCCAGCAGCAGGATCAGGCGCTCGATGCCCATGGCAAAGCCCACGCCCGTGGTCGGCTTGCCGCCCATCTGCTCGACCAGGCCGTCATAGCGACCACCGGCACACACGGTGCCCTGGGCGCCGAGCTTGTCGGTGACCCATTCGAATACGGTCTTGCTGTAGTAATCGAGGCCACGCACCAACTTGGGGTTGATGACGTAGGGAATACCGGCCGCATCCAGGCGAGCCTTGAGGCCCTCGAAATGCGTGCGGGATTCATCGTCCAGGTAGTCGGCCATTTTCGGCGCGTCGACCAGGATGGCCTGGGTGTCGGCGTTCTTGGTATCCAGGACGCGCAACGGGTTGGTCTTCAGGCGGCGCTGGCTGTCTTCGTCGAGCTTGTCCAGGTGCGCGGACAGGAACTCGACCAGGGCTTCGCGGTAGCGGCCACGGGATTCGCTGGTGCCCAGGCTGTTGAGTTCAAGCTTGACCGCGTCGCGGATACCCAACTGGCCCCACAGGCGCCAGGTCAGCACGATCAGTTCGGCGTCGATGTCCGGACCATCGAGGTTGAACACTTCGCAACCGATCTGGTGAAACTGGCGATAACGGCCTTTCTGCGGGCGTTCGTGGCGGAACATCGGGCCGATGTACCACAGCTTCTGAGTCTGGCCACCACCGGTGATGCCATGCTCAAGCACGGCGCGCACGCACGCGGCGGTACCTTCCGGACGCAGGGTCAGGGAGTCGCCGTTGCGGTCTTCGAAGGTGTACATCTCTTTTTCGACGATGTCGGTCACTTCACCGATGGAACGCTTGAACAGCTCGGTGAATTCGACAATCGGCATGCGGATCTGCTTGTAACCGTAGTTATCCAGCAGGCGCGCGACCGTGCTCTCGAAATAGCGCCACAGGGGCGTCTGTTCGGGCAGGATGTCGTTCATGCCACGGATGGCTTGCAGAGACTTGCTCACATCAAATCCTTAAATTCGTTCAATCAGCCGCGAGCGATCAGCGCTGCGTCTGCGGCGACCTTCTCGGCCGCTTTGTCGCGGATCAGCTTTTCCAGCTGATCCACCAGATTGTCATTTGTCAGCTTCTGCGACGGCTTGCCGTCGATGTAAATCAGGTTCGGGGTACCGCCGGTCAGGCCCACATGTGCCTCTTTGGCCTCACCTGGCCCGTTGACCACGCAACCGATGACTGCGACATCCAGCGGCACCAGCAGGTCTTCCAGGCGTACTTCCAACTCGTTCATGGTTTTCACCACGTCGAAGTTCTGCCGCGAGCAGCTCGGGCAGGCAATAAAATTGATGCCACGGGAGCGTAGATGCAGGGATTTGAGAATGTCGTAGCCGACTTTCACTTCCTCTACCGGGTCCGCCGCCAGGGAGATGCGAATGGTATCGCCAATCCCGTCGGCCAGCAGCATACCGAGACCTACCGCAGATTTCACTGTGCCTGAACGCAAACCACCGGCTTCGGTGATGCCCAGGTGCAACGGCTGCACGATTTCCTTGGCCAGCAGGCGGTAGGCTTCTACCGCCATGAACACATCGGAAGCCTTTACGCTGACCTTGAAGTCCTGGAAATTCAGGCGTTCGAGGTGCTCGACGTGGCGCAGTGCCGACTCAACCAGGGCCGCCGGAGTAGGCTCGCCATATTTCTTTTGCAGGTCTTTTTCCAGGGAGCCGGCGTTGACGCCGATACGAATCGGGATCCCGCGATCACGGGCAGCATCGACCACGGCACGCACCCGGTCTTCGCGACCGATGTTGCCCGGGTTGATCCGCAGGCAGTCGACGCCCAGTTCGGCCACGCGCAGAGCGATCTTGTAGTCGAAGTGAATGTCGGCGACCAACGGCACCTTGACCAGTTGCTTGATGCGGCCGAAGGCTTCGGCGGCGTCCATATCCGGCACGGAAACCCGCACGATATCGACGCCCGCAGCTTCCAGGCGGTTGATCTGGGCCACGGTGGCAGCCACATCATTGGTGTCGCTGTTGGTCATGCTCTGTACGGCGATGGGGGCATCGCCACCCACCGGCACCGAGCCGACCCAGATCTTGCGCGATACGCGACGTTTGATTGGAGATTCGCCGTGCATGACTATTGTCCCAACTTCAGGCGAGCGGTCTCGCCACTGGTGAACGGCGCCACGTCCACAGGCTGGCCGTTGTAGGCCACTTGCGCGCCACGGGCAAAGCCCAGACGCAGCGTCAAAGGAGGCTTGCCGACCTGATCAAGCGTATCTCCCTTACGCTTCAAAGCACTGAACAGGACTTTGCCATTGCCATCGGTGACTTGTGTCCAGCAGTCAGCGACGTAGGTAATCTGGAGACGGCCATCGCCCGCCACGCTGACTGGCGCCAGGGAAGCAGGTGCGGCAGCCGTTGGCGCAACAGGTGCGATCGGCGCCGGTACTACAGGCACCTGGGCCACGGTGGCCGGGGTTGCAGGTAAGGCAGGAGTCGGTACAACGGCAGCTGGGGCCGCTTCACTGACGCCTTCGGCAGGCGGCTGGCCTGCTTGCAGGTCAAGACTGGTTTCGGGCGCGGTCTGGCCCTGGACTACTGCCTGGTCTTCAGGCTCGTCCAGAGGATGAATCTGAGTGGTGCCGTCGGCGCTCTCGACTTCGACGTGCTCCAAGGCGTTGCTGATCAGGTCCTTGCTGCGCAGGGTCGTCTGGTCCTGCCACCAGATAAAACCACCACCGATCACGGCAATCAGCAGCAACAGGCTGACAATTCGCAGAATAGTGTGGGAAACCCGCACCGGCTCTTCGATGCGACCGAGACCGTGGACATTGCTACCCTGGGAGTCGGTACCGGTGAACTGGTCGAATTGCTGGACCAGAATGGCCTGGTCGGTGCCCAGCAGCTTGGCGTAGGCACGGATATAACCGCGGGCGAAGGTATGCCCGGGCAGTTTGTCGAACGCGCCGTTTTCCAGGTTGCCCAGGGAAGAGGTGGTCAAATTGAGCTTGAGGGCCACTTCTTCCAGCGACCAACCATTGCTTTCGCGGGCCTGACGCAAGGTCTCGCCTGGGTTTACGCGATTAGCGGCTACAACTTCCGGGTGCGCGGCTTTCATCATTGCTCCGACAGGTATTGCTGATATTCCGGCGTACCGGGATAGAGTCGTTCTAATTGCTGGCTAAAACGTGTGGCCTTGTCGCGTTCTTCATGAACCGTGGCCAGGCGCACACCAAGCAATAGACTACGTGCATTTTGCCCGCTGAGCAGGCTAAAACGCTCGTAATAGTCACGTGCCGGCACATAATGCCTGTCTTCAAACGACAACTGGGCCATTTCGAGCAAGGCCCGTGGCTGGCGCTGGTTCAGGTGCAGGGCCTTTTCCAGTTGCCGGCGGGCGCTTTCACGCTGGCCAAGGCGCACGGACGTCACCCCCAGGTTCTCGAAAACCCGCGAACGTTCAGGATATAGGGTATCAGTGGCTGCCTGCTGGAAATAACCGGCCGCTTGCTCATAACGTTCCTGCTGGTACAGGAAACTGCCGTAGTTATTGAGCAGACGCGGATCATGGGGGCGAACGGCCAGGGCTTTCTGGAAATACTGATCGGCCAGCTCAGGCTCGGCCTGGGCCTGGAACACCAGGGCCAGCGCCGCATTGGCGTCGGCATCCTGGTTGTCGAGGGCCAGGGCCTTTTGCAGCGGCACCTTGGCCTGTTCGCTCAACCCCTGGCGCAGGTAACCCAACCCCAACTGCACATAGGCAGCACGCGCTTCGTCACGGCCCTTGCCGGTTTGCAGCGGGCTGTCAGAGCCCGATGAAACACAGCCAACCGAGAGGCTGGCAACAAGCAAAAGCAGCGCAAGGCGCAAGGGCATAGAGATCCTCTCTCAGATTCGATTCACAGCAATCTGCGGCAAATCGTCGGCGGCGTTCAGTTCACGCACGGCGATATAACGCTCGCTGCGACGGGTGCGGTCCAGCACCTGTCCGACCAATTGGCCACAGGCGGCGTCGATGTCTTCACCACGGGTGGTGCGTACGGTGACGTTGTAGCCGGCCTGGTGCAGTTGATCCTGGAAACGGCGGATGGCGTTGTTGCTCGGCCGCTCGTAGCCAGAATGGGGAAACGGGTTGAACGGGATCAGGTTGATCTTGCACGGCGTGTTCTTGAGCAACTCGATCATCTCGACGGCGTGTTCGACCTTGTCGTTGATGTCCTTGAGCATGGTGTACTCAATGGTCAGTACGCGCTTCTCACCCAAGGTCGCCATATAACGCTGGCAAGATTCGAGCAGCATCTTAAGCGGATACTTCTTGTTGATCGGCACCAATTGGTTACGCAATGCGTCATTGGGTGCGTGCAGCGACAACGCCAGGGAGACGTCGATGTGCTTGGCCAGCTCATCGATCATCGGTACCACGCCGGAGGTCGACAGGGTCACACGGCGCTTGGAGATGCCGTAGCCCAGGTCGTCCATCATCAAATGCATGGCCGCAATCACGTTGTCGAAGTTCAGCAGCGGCTCACCCATGCCCATCATCACCACGTTGGTGATGGCACGGTCGACGGTCGCCGGGACGCTGCCAAAGGATTTGTTGGCAATCCACACCTGGCCGATCACTTCGGCGGCGGTGAGGTTGCTATTGAAGCCTTGCTTGCCGGTGGAGCAGAAACTGCAGTCCAGGGCACAGCCTGCCTGGGACGAAACGCACAAAGTGCCGCGCTTGCCCTGGGGAATGTAGACGGTCTCGACGCAACTGCCGGACGCCACGCGTACCACCCACTTACGGGTGCCGTCGCTGGAGATGTCCTCGCTGACCACTTCGGGACCACGGACCTCGGCAATCGCCTTGAGCTTGTCGCGCAGGGCCTTGCTGACGTTCGTCATGGCGTCGAAATCGTCGACGCCAAAGTGGTGAATCCACTTCATTACCTGACCGGCACGGAAACGCTTCTCCCCGATTGAGTCGAAGAATTTTTCCATTTCCTGTTGAGTCAGACCCAGCAGGTTGGTTTTTACAGTCGATGTAGTCATGGATTCACCTTCACTCTTAAGCCAATGCTTAGCGAGTGGTTACTTCGGTAGCTGCGAAGAAGTACGAAATTTCGCGAGCAGCAGCGGCTTCGGAGTCCGAACCGTGTACAGCGTTGGCGTCGATGGAGTCAGCGAAATCAGCACGGATGGTGCCGGCAGCCGCTTCTTTAGGGTTGGTAGCGCCCATCAGCTCACGGTTCAGAGCGATAGCGTTTTCGCCTTCCAGAACCTGTACAACAACAGGACCGGAGATCATGAAGGCAACCAGGTCGCCGAAGAAACCACGAGCGCTGTGCTCAGCGTAGAAGCCTTCAGCTTCAGCCTTGGACAGTTGCTTGAGTTTCGAAGCTACAACCTTCAGGCCGGCTTTTTCGAAACGAGTGGTGATCTCGCCGATGACGTTTTTTGCAACAGCGTCAGGCTTGATGATGGAGAAAGTACGTTGAACAGCCATGGTGTAACTCCAGAAACGGTAATTTGCGAAAAATTAAACCCGCGAATTATACGCGGGTTCTTGGGTATTGCCTAACTGCGTGAGGGAGGCTTCAGTCCTGTTCTTCTTTCCAGGCAGTCTGGATCGCTTCAAGAACCTTTTCACCGCCGCGATCCCGCTCGTCTTCGAACCCTGGCAAGGCCATGACCATGTCACGCAAAGCTACAAAGTTCACCGAATAGGGATCCATATCCGGATAGCCGTCGGCCAGCAGAATAGCGATCTCTTGCACATCAACCCATTTAAGACTCATGACACTTCCTTGAATCAATGCGGCGCTTCGGCCGCATGGTTGAGCGAATACTTCGGAATTTCAACGGTGAGGTCTTCAGTCCCCACCTTTGCCTGACAACTCAGGCGCGACGTCGGCTCCAGGCCCCACGCCCTATCAAGATAGTCCTCTTCCAGCTCATCGGCCTCTTCGAGGCTATTGAAACCTTCGCGGATAATGCAGTGACAGGTGGTACAGGCATTAACGCCACCACAAGCACTCTCGATCTCGATGTGGTTGTCGTGGGCAACTTCGAGAAGGGACTTGCCGGTCTCAGCCTCCACGACCATACCGTCCGGGCAATGCTCGGTGTGTGGCAGAAAAATGACCTGCGGCATCAGTTATTCCTCAATTTCATTCAGGTTGCGTCCCGCCAGGGCGGCTTTCACCGTCTGGTTCATACGACGGGCGGCAAAGGCATCGGTTACTTGTGAAAGGCGCTTGGTCTGTTGTTCGATGGCATAACCATCGGTGCCTTTCATCAATTCGGCCAGTTCCTGCATCTGCAGGTCGATGACCAGGCGCTCTTCAGCATCCAGAAGGCGCTCGCCATCGGCCTCAAGGGCGCCCTGCACCGCTTCAAGCAGGCGCTGGGCATCGACTTGCTGCTCACGCAGGACACGAGCGACCTTGTCGTCACCGGCATACTGGAACGAATCCTTGAGCATCTTGGCGATTTCGCCGTCGGTCAGGCCGTAGGACGGTTTGACCTGGATACTGGCTTCAACGCCCGAACCCAACTCACGCGCGGCCACACTGAGCAGGCCGTCGGCGTCGACCTGGAAGGTCACGCGAATCTTCGCCGCACCCGCGACCATCGCCGGGATACCGCGCAATTCAAAGCGCGCCAGGGAGCGGCAGTCGCTGATCAGCTCGCGCTCGCCTTGCAGCACATGAATCATCATGGCCGTCTGGCCATCTTTATACGTGGTGAAGTCCTGGGCACGGGCGACGGGAATGGTGGTGTTGCGTGGAATCACCTTCTCCATCAGGCCGCCCATGGTTTCCAACCCCAGGGACAACGGAATCACGTCGAGCAGCAGCAGTTCGCCACCATCCCGCTTGTTGCCAGCCAGGGTATCGGCCTGGATCGCAGCCCCAATGGCTACCACTTGATCCGGATCGATTTCAGTCAGCGGCTGGCGACCAAAGGCTTCGGCCACGGCTTCGCGAACCCGCGGCACACGGGTCGAACCGCCGACCATGACCACCGCGCCGACTTCTTCCAGCTCGATGCCGGAGTCACGCACGGCGCGACGGCAGGCTTTCAGGCTACGAGCAACCATCGGCTCGATCAGCGCATCGAAGGCTTCACGGGTCAGTTGCGCCGACCATGAGCCGTAGGAAACTTCAACAGATGCAGCGTCGGTCAGGGCTTCCTTGGCCGCGCAGGCCGTTTGCAGCAGGTTGCGCTGGGTGCCCGGATCGAGGTCGGCGGACAATCCGGCGCTGGTGATGATCCAGCCGGCGATGGCGTGATCGAAGTCATCGCCGCCCAGCGCGCTGTCGCCACCGGTGGCCAGGACTTCGAAGACACCACCGGTCAGGCGCAGGATCGAAATATCAAAAGTACCGCCACCCAGATCGTAAATCGCGACCAGGCCTTCGGCATGCTGGTCCAGGCCATAAGCCACGGCAGCAGCGGTCGGCTCGTTGAGCAGGCGCAAGACATTAAGGCCGGCGAGTTTCGCCGCATCCTTGGTGGCTTGGCGCTGGGCGTCGTCGAAATACGCCGGAACCGTGATCACCGCCCCTACCAGCTCGCCACCCAAGGTCGTCTCGGCACGCTGGCGCAAGACTTTGAGGATATCGGCCGACACTTCCACCGGGCTTTTCGGGCCCTGGATGGTGTCGATAAACGGCATATGGGATTCACCACCGACAAAGCGGTACGGCAGTTGATCGCCCAATTGCTTGACGTCGGACAACCCACGACCCATCAAGCGCTTGACCGACAGCACCGTGTTCAGCGGATCGGTAGAGGCCGCGAGCCTGGCTGACTCACCCACTTCGGTGCGATCAGCGTGATAGCGCACGGCGGACGGCAGGATCACCTGGCCATCAGCATCGGGCAACGGCTCGGAAAGACCGCTGCGCAGTGCGGCGACCAGTGAATTGGTAGTACCCAAGTCGATGCCAACCGCCAGGCGACGCTGGTGCGGTTGAGGACTTTGGCCGGGTTCGGCGATCTGCAGTAGAGCCATGGTAATCAGGTCTTATCTGTCTATCAGGCGTGCAATCTGTGCAGCACTGGGTTAATCGTCGAGGCGCTCTTCTAACTGGCGCACTTCGTAAGTGAGCTTGTCGAGGAACTGCATGCGCCGCATCAGGCGTTCGGCCTGCTCACGCTGCGCTGCATCATCCCAACAAGCTGCGAAGCTTTCGTTGAGCTCATCCTGGGCCACTTTCAGACGACGCTTGAAGACCGCGACGCCAGCCAGATCGGCCTCGTCCTGCAAGTCTTCAAGTTCTTCACGCCATTGCATCTGCTGCATCAGGAAATCAGGGTCATGGACCGTAACTTCCAGCGGCAACTCGCCACCGTTCATCGCGAGCAAATAGCGCGCGCGTTTCGGCGGATTTTTCAGCGTCTGATAGGCTTCGTTGAGGCTGGCCGACTGCTCCAGCGCCAGGCGTTGCTCACGCTCGGAAGCGTCAGCGAAGCGGTCCGGATGCACCCCACGCGCCAACTCTCGGTAGCGCATGGCAAGCTGCTCAAGGTCCAGCCGAAAGCTCGGCTGCAGCTCGAATAAAGCGAAATGACAAGGAGTACCCACAGATAGCCTCAGATGTTGAAGCTTTCGCCGCAGCCACATTCACCGCGTACGTTGGGGTTGTTGAACTTGAAGCCTTCGTTCAACCCTTCCTTGACGAAATCGAGCTCGGTGCCGTCCAGGTAGGTCAGGCTTTTCGGGTCGATGATCACTTTTTCGCCGTGACTTTCGAACACCTGGTCTTCCGCAACCACCTCGTCGACGAACTCCAGCACGTAGGCAAGGCCGGAACAGCCCGTGGTGCGAACACCCAGACGAATCCCCTCACCTTTACCGCGCCCATTCAGGGAACGGCGAATGTGCTGCGCAGCCGCTTCTGTCATGCTGATAGCCATCGTTGACTCCTTACTCGTCGCCAAATGCTTAGATCAAGCCTTTCTTCTGCTTGTAGTCGCGAACAGCCGCCTTGATGGCGTCTTCTGCGAGTACCGAGCAGTGAATTTTCACTGGCGGCAGGGCCAGTTCTTCGGCCAGTTGAGTGTTCTTGATGGTCTCTGCTTCATCCAGAGTCTTGCCTTTCATCCACTCGGTCGCCAGGGAACTGGAGGCGATGGCCGAACCGCAGCCGTAGGTCTTGAACTTGGCATCTTCGATGATGCCCTGCTCGTTGACCTTGATCTGCAGGCGCATGACGTCGCCGCACGCCGGAGCGCCGACCATGCCGGTGCCGACATCAGGATCTTCCGCGTTCATCTTGCCGACGTTGCGCGGGTTTTCGTAGTGGTCGATGACCTTTTCGCTGTAAGCCATGGTATTGAATCCTCACTCATCAGGGCCGCTCTGGAACCCTGTAAAAACGCCTGCGTTTTCCGCCACGTTCCTACAGGGCTGGGGTGGCGGCTTCTATATTTAGTGTGCCGCCCACTCGATCTTGGAAATATCGACACCGTCCTTGAACATGTCCCACAGCGGCGACAGGGTGCGCAGCTTGGTGACCGCCTCGCAGACTTTCTGCGCGGCGTAGTCGACTTCTTCTTCGGTGGTGAAACGGCCGAACGTAAAGCGGATCGAGCTATGCGCCAACTCGTCGTTGCGGCCCAGGGCACGCAGGACGTAGGACGGCTCAAGGGAGGCCGAGGTGCAGGCCGAACCGGACGAAACCGCCAGGTCCTTGAGCGCCATGATCAGCGACTCGCCTTCGACGTAGTTGAAGCTCAAATTCAGGTTGTGCGGTACACGGGCGGTCATGCTGCCGTTGATGTACAGCTCTTCAAGGTTCTCGACCTGCTTGTAGAAACGATCGCTGAGGGCCTTGATGCGCACGTTTTCGGCAGCCATGTCTTCCTTGGCTACACGGAAGGCTTCGCCCATGCCGACGATCTGGTGGGTCGCCAGGGTGCCCGAACGCATGCCGCGCTCGTGACCGCCGCCGTGCATGGTGGCTTCGATGCGCACGCGAGGCTTGCGGCTCACGTACAACGCGCCAATGCCTTTGGGGCCGTAGGTCTTGTGGGCCGAGAACGACATCAGGTCGACTTTGAGCTTGGACAGATCGATATCGACCTTGCCGGTGGACTGGGCAGCATCGACATGCAGCAACACGCCCTTGGAGCGGGTCAACTCGCCGATGGCGGCGATGTCGTTGATGGTGCCGATCTCGTTGTTCACGTGGATCACGGAAACCAGAATGGTGTCTTCACGCATCGCGGCTTCGATCATGGCCGGGGTGACGATACCGTCAGTGGTCGGCTCAAGGTAGGTGACCTCGAAACCTTCACGCTCCAGTTGGCGCATGGTGTCGAGGACAGCCTTGTGCTCAATCTTGGTGGTGATCAGGTGCTTGCCCTTGGTCGCATAGAAATGCGCAGCGCCCTTGATCGCCAGGTTGTCGGACTCGGTAGCACCGGAGGTCCAGACGATTTCACGCGGATCGGCGTTGACCAGGTCAGCGACCTGGCGACGAGCGTTCTCGACCGATTCCTCGGCTTTCCAGCCGAAAACGTGGGAACGGGAGGCAGGGTTGCCGAAGTTTCCGTCAACCAGCAGGCATTCGCTCATCTTTTGCGCGACACGCGGATCAACCGGGGTGGTCGCTGAGTAATCAAGGTAAATCGGCAATTTCATGGACTTTCTCCTAAATCAGGCTGGCTGGCGTGCCGTTAGCTCTTCGGCTGTCACTCGACGGCGGACGCTTCAATCTTGTCCAGACGCGGCGCCTTGGTGTTGCAACGGCGCTGGTCCTGACGCTGGGCTACTTCCTGTACCTCACGGCGAGTCACAAGATCAGCCAAGCTGATACCACTCAAAAACTCATGGATCTGCAGACTCAAGTCACACCACAAGTGGTGCGTCAGGCAGGTGTCGCCGGCATGGCAGTCACCCAGGCCCTGGCACTTGGTGGCATCGACGGATTCATTCACCGCGTCGATCACCTGGGCAACCTGGATGCCTTGCATGTCACGGGACAACTGATAACCGCCACCCGGGCCACGCACACTGGAAACCAGGTTGCTGCGGCGCAACTTGGCGAACAGTTGCTCAAGGTAAGACAGGGAAATGCCTTGGCGCTCGGAGATATCGGCCAGGGACACCGGCCCGTTTTGCGCGTGCAGGGCCAGGTCGAGCATGGCGGTCACCGCGTAACGGCCTTTTGTAGTCAGTCTCATGGACAAGTACCAAGGTGTTTCAGAATGGGAGCAATTATGCGATTCCCGAGTATTTAAGTCAACTATAAGACCTAGTACTTTAGTCAGGAATACCCGTAAAAAAGGCGCGCGAATTGTAGCAGGGTGGGGTGGGATCGAACAGCGACAGCGGACAACCTGCATTGCCCGGCACGCTGAGGATCAATTGTGGGAGCGGGCTTGCTCGCGAAAGCGCGGTGTCAGTCGCCGAAAATATTGACTGACCCGCCGCTTTCGCGAGCAAGCCCGCTCCCACAGGGGGATTGCAATGATCGTGAGAACTCAGCCGGCCTTGGTGGTAGCTGTTTCGCTCTTGATCTCGGCGAAGTCTTCTTCGCGCAACTCAGGCAGATCCTTCGCACAGTAGGGACTGCCCAGATCCTTCAGCGCGCCGCACATGCCCTCCAGCTTGCCGTCCACCGCTTGCAGGTGGTCGAGGAGCTGGCCAATGGCCCGCGCCACCGGGTCCGGCATGTCTTCACTGACACCGTAGGCATCAAAGCCGATTTTCTCGGCCATGGCCTTGCGCTTGGCTTCCTGCTCATCGCTGACGTGCGGCTTGATGATGATCCGCCCGGGAATCCCCACCACGGTTGCACCTGGCGGCACCGCCTTGGTGACCACGGCATTGGAACCGACCTTGGCGCCAGCACCGACGGTAAACGGGCCCAGGACCTTGGCGCCCGCCCCGACCACCACGCCATTTTCAAGGGTCGGATGGCGTTTGCCCTTGTTCCAGGTGGTGCCGCCCAGGGTCACGCCCTGGTACAGGGTCACGTCGTCTCCGATTTCGGCGGTTTCACCAATAACGATGCCCATGCCATGGTCGATAAAGAAGCGACGACCCACCTTGGCCCCCGGATGAATCTCAATCCCGGTCAACCAGCGCCCGAAGTTCGACACCAGTCGCGCCAGCCATTTCCAGCCCATACCCCACAAGGCACCGGACAGACGGTGGATCCAGATCGCGTGCATGCCCGGATAGCAGGTCAGCACTTCAAAGGCGTTGCGCGCCGCCGGGTCACGGTGGAAAACACTTTGGATATCTTCTCGCAAACGCTCGAACATTTTTAATCCTTCCGCTTAAGAAGCTCGCCACGGGCCGCTTTCTGGGTTTCCGTGAGGATGCCACGCAATATGTTCATTTCTGCCCGACTGACCGAGCTGCGGCCGTAAAGCCTTCGCAGGCGCGCCATCAAGTGCCGTGGTTTTTCCGGATCAAGGAACTCGATGGCCACCAGGGTTTGTTCCAGGTGCTCATAGAATCGCTCCAGCTCGTCCATGGTGGCCAATTCGCCACTTTTGGTCGACGCGACCTCGTCCTTCTCCATCTTGCTCGGCTGGCCTTGTGCTGCCAGCCAGGCCATGCGCACCTCGTAACTCAACACCTGCACCGCCGCCCCAAGGTTCAGCGAGCTGAATTCAGGGTCCGATGGAATGTGTACGTGGTAGTGACATCGCTGCAGCTCTTCATTGGTCAGGCCGGAGTCTTCACGACCAAACACCAGGGCGATTTCAGCGCCGCCGGCCGCCTCTTCGACCACTTTGGCCCCACATTCGCGGGGATCAAGCAGTGGCCAGGGGATGCGACGGTCACGGGCGCTGGTGCCGAGCACCAGGTTGCAGCCGACCAAGGCGTCTTCCAATGTGGCGACGACCTGGGCTTTTTCAAGGATGTCATTGGCGCCGGAGGCACGAGCGTCGGCTTCGTGGTGCGGGAATACACGCGGCTCCACCAGCACCAGGCGCGTCAGCCCCATGTTCTTCATGGCCCGCGCCACCCCGCCGATATTGCCGGGATGACTGGTATTGACGAGGACGACACGAATGTTTTGCAGCAAGGGAGGCGCTCTCGGACACGGGAAAGGGGAGCAAATCTTACAGAACAGCCTAAGGTTATGCCATGAAAGCGAACGTCGTCCTTCACCTGAAGAAAGTTTCTGCTAGAATGCTCGGCTTTCTTTAACAACCTTAGGTGACACATCCATGCAGCCCATGCTGAATATCGCGCTGCGCGCCGCCCGCAGCGCCAGTGAATTGATCTTCCGCTCCATCGAGCGCCTGGATACCATCAAGGTCGACGAAAAAGACGCCAAGGATTATGTATCCGAGGTGGATCGCGCCGCCGAACAGAAAATCATCGACGCCCTGCGCAAGGCCTACCCTACCCACGGCATCCTCGGTGAAGAAACCGGCCTGCACAAAGGTAGCGGCGAAGGCGAAGACTACCTGTGGATCATCGACCCACTGGATGGCACCACCAACTTCCTGCGCGGCATCCCGCACTTTGCCGTGAGCATTGCCTGCAAATACCGTGGCCGCCTGGAACACGCTGTTGTACTCGACCCGGTTCGCCAGGAAGAATTCACCGCCAGCCGTGGCCGTGGCGCCCAGTTGAACGGCCGTCGCCTGCGCGTCAGCGGTCGTACCAGCCTGGACGGCGCCCTGCTGGGTACCGGTTTCCCGTTCCGCGATGACCAGATGGATAACCTGGAAAACTACCTGGGCATGTTCCGCGCCCTGGTTGGCCAGACCGCCGGCATCCGCCGCGCTGGCGCAGCAAGCCTGGACCTGGCCTACGTGGCCGCCGGTCGCTTTGATGCGTTCTGGGAGTCGGGCCTGTCCGAGTGGGACATGGCCGCAGGCGCGCTGCTGATCCAAGAGGCTGGCGGCCTGGTGAGCGACTTCACCGGCGGTCACGACTTCCTGGAGAAGGGCCACGTGGTTGCAGGCAACACCAAATGCTTCAAGGCAGTACTGACGGCGATCCAGCCGCACCTGCCGGCCTCGCTGAAGCGCTAAGCGAGCGAGCACAAAAAAGCACCCCGAGGGGTGCTTTTTTTATGCCTGGGATTTAGCCAAGCCTCGATTTCAGCGACAACACAAATCACATGTGGGAGCGGGTTTGCTCGCGATAGCGGAGTGTCAGTTTAGATAGACTTGACTGACCCACCGCTATCGCGAGCAAGCCCGCTCCCACATTTTGTATTGCGCCAGACCTGGGATTACTGCTGATTCTGGCCCAGGATCAAACGCCCTTCCTTGTCGACAGGGATCTGGCTACCTGGATCACGCTCCATACGCACCGATCCCTCCTTGCCATCCAGGTTGTAACGCACGTCATAGCCGACAACCTTGTCGCTGATGTCATTGACGGTGTTACAACGCGTCTGGGTGGTGGTGTAGGTATCACGGTTCTGCATGCCTTCCTGAACCTTGTTACCTGCATAACCGCCACCAACCGCACCGGCTACGGTGGCAATCTTCTTGCCAGAACCGCCACCAATCTGATTACCCAACAGGCCGCCTGCCAGGGCGCCAACCACAGTACCGGCGATTTGATGCTGATCCTGCACCGGACGCTGCCGGGTCACGGTGACGTCCTTGCAGACCTCACGAGGGGTTTTGATCTGGGTCTTGACCGGCTGCACCGCCAGCACTTGCGCATACTCAGGGCCGCTTTTTACCAGGCTGTAGGTGGCAACAGCACCCCCGGCAGTCACACCGACAGCACCCAATACCGCACCAACCAGTAACGACTTGTTCACGTGAACCTCCTGACCATCACAAGCGGACTGAAAAGTCCGCGCTATACCCAGCCTTGGAGCAAAAAAAAAGGCGTGAGTTCAATACTCACGCCTTCTTTGTAACAGCGGATCAACAAACACCCATCAAGGGCGGTCGTCGATCTCCTTGTCGGTTGCGACAGGAGGGATCAGGTCCTCGCTGCTGAGGTTCAGCCAGATCAGCACCACGTTGGCGATGTAGATCGACGAGTAGGTACCCGCCAGGACGCCGATAAACAGCGCCAGGGAGAAGCCCCACAGGTTGTCGCCACCGAAGATCATCAGTGCGGCAATCGCCAGCAAGGTGGAGATCGACGTCGCCATGGTACGCAACAGGGTCTGGGTGGTGGAGATGTTGATGTTTTCGATCAACGTCGCCTTGCGCAGTACCCGGAAGTTCTCACGCACCCGGTCGAACACCACGATGGTGTCGTTGAGTGAGTAACCAATGATCGCCAGCACCGCCGCCAATACTGTCAGGTCGAAGGTAATCTGGAAGTACGCCAGGATGCCCACGGTCACGATCACGTCGTGGATCAGCGAGACAATCGCACCGACACCGAACTTCCACTGAAAGCGGAATGCCAGGTAGATCATGATGCCGGCCAGCGCCATCAGCATGCCGAGGCCGCCCTGGTCGCGCAGTTCTTCACCGACCTGCGGGCCGACGAACTCGACACGCTTGACCGACGCCGGGTTGTCGCCACCGACCTTGAGCAAGGCCTCGGCCACCTGGTGACCCAGTTGCGGGTCTTCGCCAGGCATGCGCACCAGCAAGTCGGTAGTCGCGCCAAAGCTCTGCACGATGGCCTCCTGATAACCGGCCTCGTTCAGTTGGGTACGCACCTTGGCAACGTCGGCCGGCTTCTCGTAGGTCAGCTCGATGAGCGTACCGCCGGTGAAGTCCAGACCGTAGTTCAGACCCTTATGAAACCAGCTGAACAACGCCAGGACAGTAAGGAGCACAGTGACGCCGAACGCAACGTTGCGAACGCCCATGAAGTTGATTGTACGTAACATGGCAGCCCCTTAAATCCACAACTTCTTGAAGTCACGCCCGCCATAGATCAGGTTGACCATAGCGCGGGTCACCAGAATGGCCGTGAACATCGAGGTAAAGATACCCAGGGACATGGTCACCGCAAAACCTTTGACCGGGCCGGTGCCCATGGCAAAGAGAATCCCGCCGACCAGCAAAGTGGTCAGGTTGGAGTCGAGAATAGCGGTAAATGCCCGGCCGAAACCTTCGTTGATTGCCCGTTGTACGCTCATGCCCGCCGCGATCTCTTCACGAATCCGCGAGAAGATCAGTACGTTGGCGTCCACCGCCATACCCATGGTGAGTACGATACCGGCGATACCCGGCAGGGTCAGTGTAGCCCCCAGCAGCGACATCAAGGCCAGCAACATGACCATGTTCCCCGCCAGTGCAACGGTGGCGATCACGCCAAAGAAGCGATAGATGGCGATGATGAACAGGGAAACAAACAACATGCCCCACAGCGCCGCATCGACGCCCTTGGTGATGTTGTCGGCACCCAGGCTTGGACCGATGGTGCGTTCTTCAGCAAAGTACATCGGTGCCGCCAGGCCACCGGCACGCAGCAACAGGGCCAGCTCGGAAGACTCACCCTGGCCGTTCAGGCCGGTGATACGGAATTGAGCACCCAGCGGCGACTGAATGGTCGCCAGGCTGATGATCTTCTTCTCTTCCTTGAAGGTCTGGACCGCCACGTCTTTCTCGACGCCGTTGACCATTTGCTTGACGTAGGTGGTCACCGGGCGTTGCTCGATGAAGATCACCGCCATGCTGCGACCGACGTTGCTGCGGGTGGCGCGGTTCATCAGTTCGCCGCCATGACCATCCAGGCGGATGTTCACTTCAGGCGTACCGTGCTCACCGAAACCGGCCTTGGCGTCTGTCACCTGGTCGCCCGTGATGATCAGGCTACGCTCGATCTGCGCAGAAGGACGATTGCCCTCACGGAACTCGAAAGTCTCGGAAGTGGCCTTGGAAGCACCCGGCTCGGCGGCCAGGCGGAATTCAAGGTTGGCGGTCTTGCCGAGGATCCGCTTGGCTTCAGCGGTGTCCTGCACGCCTGGCAGCTCGACCACGATGCGGTTGGCACCCTGGCGCTGAACCAGAGGCTCGGCCACACCCAGCTCGTTGACGCGGTTACGTACCGTGGTCAAGTTCTGCTTGATGGAGTATTCACGGATTTCCGCCAGCTTGGCCGGGGTCATCGCCAGACGCAGCACCGGCTGACCATTGAGGTCGGCAGGCACAATGTCGAAATCGTTAAAGCTCTTGCGAATCAGGGCACGCGCCTGTTCACGGGCGGCCTCGTCAGCAAAGCCCAGCTGGATCGCACCATTGAGCTGCGGCAGGCTGCGATAACGCAACTTCTCTTTGCGCAGCAGGCTCTTCACATCGCCTTCGTAGACTTTCATGCGCGCGTCGAGGGCTTTGTCCATGTCCACTTCCAACAGGAAGTGCACACCACCGGACAAGTCCAGGCCCAGCTTCATCGGGTGTGCACCGATGCTGCTCAGCCATTTTGGCGTGGTCTGTGCCAGGTTGAGCGCGACGACATAGTCATCCCCCATCACCTTGCGCACGACATCTTTGGCCGGCAATTGGTCTTCCTGCTTGGTCAGGCGCAACAAGCCGCCCTTCGCATCAGCTGCCAATGTTGCCGCCTTGACCTGGATACCCGCGTCAGTGAGCGCTTTGCTCGCGCGTTCCAGATCAGCCTGATTGACCTGCAGCGAAGTGCTGGCGCCAGTGATCTGGATCGCAGGGTCATCAGGATAGAGATTGGGAGCGGAATAAATAAAACCGATCGCCAGCACCGCCAGGATCAGTACGTATTTCCACAGAGGGTATTTGTTCAGCATCACGCCGCCCGCTTATGACGCGGGGCGCCTTGCGCGCCCCGTCGATTGGTAAAAGTTGTTACTCAGATCGCTTTGAGCGTGCCTTTTGGCAGCGTGGCGGCGATGGCGCCTTTCTGGAACTTGATTTCAACGGTGTCGGAAACTTCCAGGACCACGAAAGCGTCGGCAACCTTGGTGATCTTGCCAGCGATGCCGCCGGTGGTGACCACTTCGTCGCCTTTCTGCAAGCTGCCCAGCAGGTTTTTCTGCTCTTTGGCGCGCTTGGCCTGTGGGCGCCAGATCATCAGGTAGAAGATGACCAGGAAGCCGACCAGGAAAATCCACTCGAAACCACCGCCCATAGGACCGGCAGCGGCCGGTGCAGCGGCGTCAGCCATAGCGTTAGAGATAAAAAAGCTCATTTAGCACTCCAGTTGCAAATAGTGAATCTTAGGGTCGGGAAACTCAGTCCAAGGGCGGCACGGGAAGCCCGCGCTTGGCATAGAAGGCATCGACAAAGGCGGCCAATGTACCCTGTTGAATAGCCTCGCGCAAACCAGCCATCAGGACTTGGTAGTGACGCAAATTGTGGATGGTATTCAACATGCTACCCAGCATTTCCCCGCATTTGTCCAGATGGTGCAGATAAGCACGGGAGAAGTTCTGGCAGGTGTAGCAATCACAGGTGGGATCCAGCGGCGAATCATCATGGCGATGGAACGCGTTACGGATCTTCAGCACGCCTGTATCAATGAACAGATGCCCATTGCGGGCATTACGGGTTGGCATCACGCAATCGAACATGTCCACACCGCGGCGCACACCCTCTACGAGATCTTCCGGTTTGCCAACGCCCATAAGGTAACGAGGTTTGTCAGAAGGCATCAGGCCTGGCAGGTAGTCCAGCACCTTGATCATCTCGTGCTTGGGCTCGCCCACCGACAGGCCGCCAATGGCCAGGCCATCGAAACCGATCTTGTCCAGGCCTTCCAGCGAGCGCTTGCGCAGGCTTTCGTGCATGCCACCCTGGACGATGCCGAACAGCGCGGCAGTGTTGTCGCCATGGGCATTCTTCGAACGCTGGGCCCAGCGCAGCGACAACTCCATGGAGATGCGCGCCACATCTTCATCGGCCGGGTACGGCGTGCACTCGTCAAAAATCATCACGATGTCAGAGCCCAGGTCGCGCTGGACCTGCATCGACTCCTCCGGGCCCATGAACACCTTGGAACCGTCCACCGGCGAGGCGAAAGTCACGCCCTCCTCCTTGATCTTGCGCATGGCGCCCAGGCTGAACACCTGGAAACCACCGGAGTCGGTGAGGATCGGGCCTTGCCACTTCATGAAATCGTGCAGGTCGCCATGCTTCTTGATCACTTCCGTGCCCGGGCGCAGCCACAGGTGGAAGGTGTTGCCGAGGATGATCTCGGCGCCGGTGGCAACGATGTCACGCGGCAGCATGCCCTTGACGGTGCCGTAGGTGCCGACCGGCATGAACGCCGGGGTCTCCACAGTGCCGCGCGGGAAGGTCAGGCGACCGCGACGGGCCTTGCCGTCGGTGGCCAGTAATTCAAACGACATACGACTCATAGTTGTTCCTCTGGGCCGCGCGGCGCCGGATTACGGGTGATAAACATCGCATCACCGTAGCTGAAAAAACGGTACCCGTTATCGATGGCGGCCTGGTAGGCGGCCATGGTTTCGGGGTAACCGGCAAATGCCGAGACCAGCATCAACAGCGTGGATTCGGGCAAATGGAAGTTGGTGACCAGGCAATCGACCACATGGAACGGCCGGCCTGGGTAGATAAAGATATCGGTGTCGCCACTGAACGGCTTGAGCACGCCATCGCGCGCCGCACTCTCCAGGGAACGCACGCTGGTGGTGCCCACTGCGACCACTCGCCCACCGCGCGCCTTGCACGCGTTGACCGCATCCACGACGTCCTGGCTGACTTCCAGCCACTCGCTGTGCATATGGTGGTCTTCGATGTTATCCACACGCACCGGCTGAAACGTCCCGGCCCCCACGTGCAGGGTCACATAGGCCGTCTCGACGCCCTTGGCCGCAATCGCATCCAGCAGCGGCTGGTCGAAATGCAACCCGGCCGTCGGCGCAGCGACGGCACCAAGGCGCTGGGAGTACACCGTCTGATAGCGCTCGCGGTCCGAGTCTTCGTCGGGGCGGTCTATATAAGGAGGCAACGGCATATGGCCGACACGCTCCAGCAGCGGCAACACTTCCTCGGCAAACTTGAGCTCGAACAACGCGTCATGGCGCGCGACCATCTCGGCTTCGCCACCGCCATCAATCAGGATGCTCGACCCTGGTTTGGGCGACTTGCTGGAGCGCACATGGGCCAGCACACGATGGCTGTCCAGCACCCGCTCCACCAGAATTTCCAGCTTGCCGCCGGAAGCTTTCTGGCCAAACAGCCGCGCCGGAATCACCCGGGTATTGTTGAAGACCATCAAGTCGCCTGGGCGCAAATGCTCAAGCAAATCAGTGAATTGACGGTGTGCAAGGGCACCGCTGACCCCGTCCAGGGTCAACAGTCGACTGGCGCGACGCTCGGCCAAAGGGTGGCGAGCAATCAGCGAATCCGGGAGTTCAAAAGTAAAGTCAGCAACGCGCATGATGGGGTTCGTCTAGCAGGGCCGGGAAGTCTAGCGGAAATAGTGAAAATAGACCATGAAACGTGATTGACCAACGGTAATCACCTCTCTATACTTCGCCGCCATTGAGCCCTGATGGCGGAATTGGTAGACGCGGCGGATTCAAAATCCGTTTTCGAAAGGAGTGGGAGTTCGAGTCTCCCTCGGGGCACCATATAGCAGTATCTGAAAGCCTCTACCAGGCTCTCAGCAACAGAGAAACCGGCCACTTGAGCCGGTTTTTTTGTGCCTGGATATCTACCTCTGGATCCCTGTGGACTGGGGAAGTTCAAATAGCCCAGTCTCACTTACGCTTCCTATTTACCTCAATCATTCCCTTATTAACGTCGTAGCTACTTACAGTCTTTTCTCGTTGAAGACGTTCCAAGAGCTCACGATCAGCAAGCGTATCCGGCACTCGCAATCTACTGCGGCCCACCTCAGTGAGCTTAGGGTAATCACCGTCAAGTGATTGCAGAATAGTGAAGAGCTGGTCACAACTAATCACACCTAGGTGTGGTTTTAGTAGCATTAAGATCTGCTGCGCTGAGACATTTTCTTGCGCCATCTTCTGCACGACATCGGGCGATAGTTCGCATCCGCATCGGGTAGCGAATCGTGCCAGTTCATTCAGCCCTCGACGGCCGGCCACCTCCGCATACTTTGTGGCTTGCTCAACAATCACATCCTTGATTGCCGAATCGATCTCATCGCTTTTCAGAAGCTCTGCCAGATCCGCCCCCACCAACGCCGGGGTCATGTAGCTCGAAAACTCCCCCGACTCTCGGATAAACTCTTTGCGCGTCGGCCAATCAGTGGCTGCAAGGTGCTCATAGGATGCTGCATCATCCGCAATAATGTCGTGCTTGAGCAACTGCGCGAAGAGGTCGCCAACTTCCGCCGCGATTTCGCCAACCTCAAGGTAGAGGCTCAGGCTCAAGCTCGCGACCAGCTTTGCACGGAGCACTGCTGATGGGAGCTGATCCTTTGCCGCCAGGATTGCTGCTGCCAACGCAGTCTTCAACTCCTCGTCAGCGGTGTTGGTGTCGGTGATCTCGGCAGAGGCTGTCAGGGTTTTCGCCAGTTGCGCATCGACCGCCCCAAGAGCCACGACGTAGCGGCTGACGTTGTTAAACGTTGCTGAGGCACGCCTATATTCAGCCAACGCTGGCCACGTGCCCTCAGACACCTCTGCGAGATCTGCAACTTCACAATCTGGAGCAGCACGCTCGATCACATCACCAAGATGGGGTGCATCTAGCGAGAGTACATCTTCGATTATTGCGATGAAGTGCTGGTTAGCATCTATCGTCATGGAAGTGCCATCGATAGCCTCCAGGTACTTGCTCAAATTCTTGAGCACATAATCGTACACAGTCCCGTTCCGATCCCGGATGACGTCGAGCGCCACGGTTGGTGCATTGTCGATGGCGATCGCGAGGTTCTGGCAAGTGATCTCATACAAATTGCGTGACACGAACGATGCACGAGTTTGGCTGCCCAACAGCTCCAGACGAGGCACGGCAATACTGGCATCTCCGAAGAGTACGCTGATACGTTCGGCCTGGACCAAGTCGGTCGCGTCGGACGTTAGCGCCGTGAACTCAGCGTAGTGCGCCGACAGATATGACGACACCGCAGAATCTATCCTCTGCTTTGAAGGTGTTAGGTGTGCTAGCGCTGCATTCACAAGCGCTAGTCGTGAAGAGTCGTCTAGGTCAGCCTGACTTACGAGATAGGTGAGCACTTGCGTGGACGCGACCGTGAACCGTTCAATGAGCCTTAGGCACTCGTTACCTGCGGTAAGGTACGCCTGCAGAAAACTAGCCTGACGCTCCCCGAGACCTTCTAGGGAGTGAATCATGATGTCGGCCGCATCTATATGTTTGGCCAGAAGGTGGTCTAGGATAGCGATGTTGTAAAGCGAAGGCTCCTTCAGCGCGCTCTTGCCGCGCTCGCGGACAACAGCGTCTACGTCCTCCGGCCCAAGCTCGAAGTGCTGGTCCATCAGGTCTCGCTCGACGTGATGGATAATGAAATTCGTGGCAGCTGGCCCAACGCGCTCCCCGTGGAAGGTTGACGTGTAGAGCGTGAAGTTGCGGTTGATATACCCCGCACGGACGATCTGGTACGCCAAGCCTGGCGTTAGGATGATCTTGGCGATTGCCTCGAAGGACTGCTTGCTCTCCTTATACAGGAGGAGAAATTCCGTTCGTTTGACGAGATCACCAAGATCAGCGCTCCGCAGGAACCTGATGTCCTCCATCCTCTCATCGGTCTGCTCAGCGAGCGCATCCCGATCTGCTTCATTCCAGCTTTCGGCGTCCAGAGGATCACCAAGTGCAGCCACAAGACTGTCGCGAGTAAACGACAGCGTACGACCGTGGTAGTGGTCATAATATTCAAGTACCAAGTCTTCGTCTGGTGAGACGAAGGTTGTCCAGAACTGCGCTCCCTTGAGGTCTTTCGGAGACTTCTCAGCACCCGCGAGCGAGTAGGTTGCATTCTGGGTACGGAAGCCAGAAGCCTCAGCTGTCCGCTGCACGTGCGCAAGCAGGCGTTCGCCCAACTGACTACTGCGGGTAGCAGCCCAATTGATCCGCGTGACCTTCTGGCGAAGCACGCGAAGCTCGCCCTCGATTCGCTTGATGTTCTCAGTCACCAGTTCACGGCTAAGTTTGTAGAGTATGTCCAGCTTGCTATGGCCGAGCCGGATAGTCTCGAAGTCTGCTAGGTGCGTGCTCTTGTAGAGCATCATCGCAAACAGTTCAGTCTCACTCAGATTGAGCTGCTTGCCGTCGCCTGAGAAGATTCGGTCGCGGAAGACGATGAATTCGTTACGGACGTTCTTGAGCAGCCGCATATCCGGTACGTACTGCATCGCTAAGTCGAGTAGCTCCGGTGCTACCTGGTGCTCGACTTGACCAAGTAGCTTTAGTGCTAAGTTGCGAGCACTTCGGTGCGTAATAAAGGGAACCACCGGGATGACAAGATCGAAAAATTTCGTGCGGTTGGCGCGTATAGCCTCGGCCTGCGCCGGATCGTCCGTCGTAAGCACTTCTGTACTATGCCTGCGACCCTCTATCTCCAGGCCTATGCGATCGAAGATGCTGTCTTTGATGGCATAGATGAATCGGATCGGCTTCTTGATCTGGGGCGAGGCGTTGAGCAAAGTATTCAGCGCTCGAAGCGCCTCGAAAATATGAGAGTCGTTGAACCGGTCGATATCCTCAAAGAGAACAATATCGCGGTCTGAAACCTCAAAGAAGTAGACGATCTCGTCGAGGTATTGGTCAAAGTATGAAACAGAGCTTTCGTTGAGCGTGACGGTTGCAGATCCTGCGGAGAATTGCTGGATATGCAGTTTCCCATAGAACAACCAACTCACCAGCAGGGTAATCAGCGCCGCAGCGCTCCAAATGACAGCGTGAGCCCAAACACCAATATCCAAATGCGGCATGAATACAGAAGCAATCTTTACCGTCCATCCAGTCAGCAGGAAAATTACAGTAGCGACAAACCCCAGTAGTACCGACGTTCCCATCGCCCGCCACCATCGGAAACGCTCAATACGCCGAAACCGTGAGCCAGGGGTTCTGCTCGGATATTCTCGATAGAGCAGTTGTTTGACAATTTCCTGCTGGATGCGGTTGGTCGGGGTCGTGGCCTGGATAGGCACTGAATTATCAAGCTGGGAAGCTTCGATAGGCGCGAGCGTCGAGAGCGATAGCTCTACGATACGATTATCCTGCCGCCGGGCGACTTCACGCATGATACTGCTCTTACCGACCCCATAGTTGCCGGACAACGCTATGTTGCGTATCTGATCCTTCGCGAGGGCAGCTTCGATAGCGGCGACATAGTCGCCATGCTCTTCTGCCAGGTACTCAGGGGTAAGCGGGACCAGTTCCCACGATTCCTTGGCAGGCCCCTGTTCAGGACGGAAGATGCCCTGCACACGATTACGGATGCTGCGCATAAAATGACAGACCACATGTCCTCCTGACGAAATATCCTAAATCGCAGCATTACCACACATCTTGCCAAAAAGCCGAACAAATCTACTGACTCTCATATGCACGCGCTGATGCTAATCCTCCGTCCCTTGTATGCAGGAGCGCGTTGTAGCGTTAATGCCAAAATGGAGATTCAACTGGATGCTTACAGCGAAGTGGCTTGAACTCGAGAGCAGTAGACGGATGCCATAGTCCGCTACTGGCCGATTCTGTTGAAAAAGTCGGTTCTCTCGAATTACCTAGAAGCTGACCGGTGAAGGAGCCTGTTTTTTCCGCGGCTCCGTGAAATTTGTGTCCGAATGCCTATGCGGCTGTTTAAGAATTCGATCTCATGCGCTTTCTTTTCTACCCTGAGAACCGCGTACTCCAGTTCACCTGTAATTGCCCTACTGATTGAACCATCTGAGAGCACCGCTACCAATACGGTAACGATGCCCTCCATTTTTCAAAATCCTTTCAATTTCAACGATTGAAATTTCAGTAACTTCCAGTACCTCCCACTAACTCAGTCCAGTGGGTTTCATGCCCCGTGTATTTCAGATAGTGCCAGGATCCCCTGCACCATTCTGGAGACTGATTGCTTTCTGCCATCCTCCAGCTACCCTCCTTCCGTGCTGGCCTTCGCGCAACTCAGCGGGCACAGCACATATAGCTAAATGTTGAGTCATTACCGATCCGACACATGGAAGCGAGGACTAGCCAATGCAATCATTTATCGTAAACAGAAACGTACAGACCAACGGCGACTACGAAGTGCATAACACAACGACTGGCTGCAGCTTCATGCCGCGGCTGGAGAATCAGGTATCACTCGGAAATCATCTAACCTGCACCGGCGCTGTCAGCGCCGCTCGGGGAGTAAATCCCAAACTAAAAATTAATGGTTGTTACTACTGCTGCAACCCCTGCCACACCAGCTAGGTTACTGTCAGAGCACGACGGGGTTTACGGATTGTTCATACCCAGATTTAGTATTGCGCGATCGACTACCCCACCGCCACCCAATGCCCTCCGCCAACCTCGTGAAACTTCTGCACCGGCGCTTCAAAGCCCTTGCCCTTGATCGGGCTGGGTTGCTCGAACTCTTGCAGCAACGCCTTGAAGTCGCGCTTCTGATCGACATCGGGCATTGGCACCGCGCTTAGCAGGCGTTTGGTGTAGGGATGCTGGGGATTGTGCAGCACGTGATCACGGCGGCCGATCTCGACAATCTGCCCGCCATACATCACCGCGACACGATGGCAGATGCGCTCGACCACGGCCATGTCGTGGGAGATGAACAGGTAGCTGAGTCGATGCTGTTCGCGCAGGTGTTCCAGCAGCTCAAGCACCTGGGCCTGTACTGACACATCGAGGGCCGAGACGGATTCATCGGCGATGATAACTTTGGGGTTGAGCGCCAATGCCCGGGCAATGCAGATACGCTGGCGCTGCCCGCCCGAGAACTGGTGTGGGTAGCGATACATGGCGTCAACCGGCATGTCGACCTGGCGCAACAGCTCGGCGACACGTTCCTGTCGTTGCGCCAGTGGCAACTGGTCATGGATCAACAGCGGCTCACCTACCAGCTCCAGGATGTTTTTGCGTGGGTTCAGGGCCGCGTAAGGGTCCTGGAAGACCATCTGGATATCACGCCGCACAGCCTGAAGCTCGGCGCCGTGCAAGCCGTTCAGTTCCTTGCCGAACAACTGCACGCTGCCTTGATAGGCCAGCATATTCATCAACGCCTTGCCGGTGGTGGATTTACCGCATCCGCTCTCCCCGACCAGCCCCAGGGTTTCGCCCTGGCGCAGTTCAAAATTGACGCCTTCTACCGCGTGTACCTGCTTGTCCTCCTCGAACCAGCCCATGCGCACAGGAAAACGCACCGACAAGTCGCGCACCTGCAAGACCACCGGTTGCTGGCTGACGTCACCCGGCTGGCCCGCCGTGCCCAGCACCGGCACCGCCGCGAGCAATTTACGGGTGTAATCGGCCTGAGGCTGGGTGAACAACTGGCGCACGGGTGCTTGTTCTTCGGTGCGGCCATGGTTCATCACCACCACCTGGTCGGCCATTTCAGCGACCACCCCCATGTCGTGCGTGATCATCAGCAAGCTGGTGCCGTAGACCTGTTGCAGCTCGCGCATCAGCTCCAGGATCTGCGCCTGGATGGTCACGTCCAGTGCAGTGGTCGGTTCATCGGCGATCAGTACCTTGGGGCGGCAGAGCATGGCCATCGCGATCATCACGCGCTGGCGCATGCCGCCGGATAGCTCATGAGGGTACTGCTGCAAGCGCTTTTCCACCTGCGGCATGCGCACTGATTCAAGCATCTCCCGGGCGCGCTGGCGCAGCGCCTGGCGCCCCAGTGGTTCGTGCCGACGCAGCGTCTCCTGCAGTTGTTGGCCAACGGTCATCAGCGGATTCAGCGATGTCATCGGCTCCTGGAAAATCATGCCTATCTGCTTGCCGCGCAAGCGTTGCAACTCGCGCTCGGGCGCGCCGATCAAGTCGCGCCCTTCAAAGCTGATCGCGCCTTCGGCCACCCGGACGGCCTTGGGCAACAGCCCCATGATCGCCAGTGACGACAGCGATTTACCACTGCCAGACTCCCCGGCAATGCACAGTGTCTGGCCGGCAAACAGGTCGAAGCTCAGGTGATCGACCACGCGCCGGGAGCTGGCCCCCATGCCGACATCAATGGACAGCTGCTGCACCGAAAGAATCGGCTGGGAGGTCCCGTTACTCATCAAAGCTCCTCACGCGTGAAGCGATAAACGCCTAGCCGTTGGCGATGAACAGCCATCAGGCAAATACGATTTTCGGGAAGTAGAACGACACGACCCAGTTGGGCAGGTCAACGATCTCGCTGATGCGTAAATCGCCACACACCGAGCACAGCATGTACGCCTGCTCCGCCGGCATATGGTGCTCACGGCACAGCCAGTCGATGGTGTTGCTGACGGCCTGACGCGCGGCTTGCATCAAGTCCGGGCCGATGCCGGTGAAGGCTTCGTAGCCCGCACCGTCCAGGTGACGGGTCACGGGGCCGGGGGTGCTGAAGCGCGGCGTTGCCAGCGGGGTGTTCTTGATCAGGTCCAGCTTCACCACCACGTCCATCGCGCTCTCGATCGCGGTACCACACACCTCGCCATCGCCTTGCGCGGCGTGAGTATCGCCAATCGACAACAAGGCGCCGCTGACCTCCACCGGCAGGTACAACGTGGTACCGGCCGACAGGTCGCGGATGTCCAAATTGCCGCCGACCCGGCGCGGCGGCACCACCGAGTGCAAGCCCGCCAACGCTGGCGCCAGGCCGATGGTGCCGGCGAAGGGCTTGAGCGGCACCTTGGCGAACGTGCTGAAGGCCGCTGGGCTCAGGGCCAGTTTGTCGTAGTGCCACAGCACCAGGGCGGGGTCCGTGAACTGGTCAGCGAGCAGACCAAACCCCGGGATGTTGGCCGTCCAGCCAAAGCCACTCGGTTTGAAGCTGTCGAGGGTGATTTTCAGCACGTCGCCTGGCTCTGCACCCTCGACAAAAATCGGTCCGGTGACCGGGTTGATGGTGTCGAACGGCACCTGGGTGACATCGCTCACCGTCGATTGCGGCGTGAAGAAGCCGTTGGACGAATCCCGGCAGCAGAACTCCAGCATGGCACCTGGCGCCACCCGGGCGGTCGGTTCGATGCTGTTGTCCCAGCCGAAATGGCTGTTGACGCTGTGAATGGTCTTGACCAGGCAGTTCTGGCACATAGGGAGAAAGCTCCACGTAAAGACCACGCCCGGAAGGCGTGGTGGCTGACAGGCCAGCGCGCAGGCCGGCTGCGCTTTATTTCAGGTAGATGTAGTTGTAGTTGACCGGGATGTGCACCGGATCGACGTACAGCGCGTCGCTGCCGCCCATGCGCGAGGAGCGCACGGTGAAGCGCTGTTCGTTGAAGATCGGGACCCACGGCGCATCGGCCATCACATCGATGAAGATCTTCTTCCACAGTGCCGTACGCTCGGCCTGTTGCTCCGGCTTGGCCATGCTGTCGGCCTTGGCGGCCAGCGCATCCAGGCTCTTGTTGCAATACAGCGCCCAGTTCCAGCCACCGTCCACCGCACTGTCACAGCCCAGGATCGGCCCGTAGAAATTCGAGGGGTCCGGGAAGTCGGCAATCCAGGCCATGCCACCGGACCACACCATCGGCGCCTGGTCCTTGGAACCGCCTGCCGCAATCACGTTGGCTTGCGCCAGGGACTTGATCTTCACACGCACCCCGACCTTCGCCAGGTCTTGCTGGATAGCCTGGGCGATACGCGGCTGCGGATCGGTGTTCATCACGTACATCTCGGTGTCGAAGCCCTTGTCGAAGCCGGCTTCGGCCAAGAGCTTCTTCGCGCCTTCGACATCGTAGGCGTAGCCTTTGTAGTCCTTGTCGTAGCCCGGCATCGCTGGCGGCAGCGGCTGGTTGGCCGGGACCGCGCGGCCGTTGATGATGCGCACGATGCGATCCTTGCTGATCGCCATGTTCACCGCCTGGCGCACCTTGAGGTTGTCGAAGGGCGGCAGTGTGGTTTTCAGGGTCAGGTAGCCGGTCTGCAATTGATCACCGATGACCACCAGGTTCTTGAACTTGGGATCGTTCTTGAACTCCAGGAACTTGGCCGGCGGCACACCGTCGCCCGCGATATCGACCTCGCCCTTCTGCAAGCGCAGGAGTGCGACCATCGGATCCTGACCGACTTCAAAGGTGATCGTGTCGAGGTGCGGCAGGCCTGCCTTGAAATAGCTCGGGTTCTTCTTGAACAGAATCTGTTGCCCCAGCTTCCACTCCGCCAGGCTGTAGGCGCCGGTGCCCACCGGATGCTTGCCGAAGTCCGCGCCCCACTTCTCGACCTCCTCCTTGGGTACGACAAAGGAGAAATTGATCGCCATCACCTGCAGGAATGTCGCATTCGCCGACTTGAGCGTGATCTTGACGGTGTAATCGTCGACGACCTCAATGCCCGACAAATGCTCGGCCTTGTTGGTCGTCATGTCTTCATAGCCCACGATCGAACTGAAGAAGCCCGCGCCAGGGCTCTGGGTTTTCGGGTTGACGGTACGCTCCAGGGAATACTTCACGTCGCTGGCCTTGAGTTCGCGACCGTTCTGGAACTTCACGCCTTTCTTCAAGGTGAAGGTATAGACGGTGCCATCCTCGGAGATGCTGTAGTCCGACGCCAGGTTCTTGGTCAGTTCCGTAGTGCCAGGCTTGTAGTCCATCAGCCCGTCGAACAGGCTTTTGATCATCGACCAATTCTGCCAGTCATAACCGATGGCCGGGTCGAGGGTGGCCACATCGTTTTGATAGGTAATGACGGCGGCGCCACCGTCTTTGGCGTTTGGATCAAAGTCATCGGCCAACAGATTGCCGGCAAACAATGCAGCCGCGATGGCCAAGGATAATGCTTTGCGATTCATGCTCCAGCCCCTTACCTATGGTGATGTTCCTAGTGTTTTTTGATGTCGATACGCGGGTCGACCCAAGGGATCACCAGGTCGGCGACCAGGTTGCCCAAAACGATTGCCACCGCTGAAACCGTGGTCACCCCGACAATCACCGGGATGTCGACTTGCTGGATCGCCTGCCATGTCAACTGGCCGATCCCAGGCCAGCCGAAGACTGACTCGACCACCACCAGCCCACCCATGAAGATCCCGATGTCGATGCCGATCATCGGAATCACCGGCACGATGGCGTTGGGCAATACATGGCGCAAAACCACACGTACGCGGCTCAAGCCCTTGGCCCGGGCGGTGCGAATGAAGTCCTGGTGCAGCACCTCGATCATTGAGGAGCGCACCATGCGCGAGTACCAGCCGCTGCCGAGAATGCCCAGGGTCAGGGCCGGCAACAGCAGGTGTTTGAAGCCGCCATAACCGCCCATGGGAAACCAGTCCAACTGCACGGCGAAGAAGTACAGGAACAGCATCGCCGCGATGAACTGGGGGGCCGACACGCCGATAAACGAGAGAGCCATCAAGGCTTTGTCGGCCCAACTGTCGCGACGCAATGCGGCGATCACGCCGAGGCTGATGCCAATCAGCAGCTCGAAACCGATGCCGGCAGCCATCAACTCCAGGGACGGACGCAAGCGCGCACCGATCAGCTCCGTCACCGGGCTGCGCTGGATGTAGGAGCGCCCGAGGTCGCCCTGTACCAGGTTGCCCAGGTAATTGGCGTACTGTTGATAGAACGGCAAGTCGAGCCCTAGCTGCATGCGGATCCCGGCCACCACTTCGGGCGTGGCACTGCGCCCGGCAATCTGGCGTGCCGGGTCAGCAGGCAGCATGAACAGCAGCAGGTACGTGATGAAGGTCACGCCAAGCAGGATCAACAGCGAGTAGCCGATGCGACGACTGATGAAGGCCAACATTCAGCTTCTCCCTTGCAGGGTAGGATCGAGTTCATCGCGCAGGGCATCGCCCACCAGGTTGAATGCCAGCGACAGCAGGACAATCGCAATGCCGGGGAAAAACACCAGCCACGGTGCCGAGGTGAAGTAGGTCTGGCTCTCGAAAATGATGTTGCCCCAGCTCGGCGTTGGCGGCTGGACCCCTACGCCCAGGTACGACAAGGTGGCTTCCAGCAACACCGTGGTCGAGATGCCCAGGGTGGCCCAGACCAGGATGGTCGGCAGCAAATGTGGCAGCAGGTGAGAGAACAGAATGCGCAGCGAACTGGCGCCCAGGGTTCGCTCTACGGCCACGAAGTCACGGGCGCTCAGGGCGATGGTTTCGGAGTAGATCACCCGGGCGATCTGCACCCAGTTGACCATGGCAATCACCAGGGCGACGATCCACACGCTGGGCTGGAAAATCGCCGACAGCGCAATCGCCAGCAGCAAGGCCGGGAACGCCATCATCAGGTCGGTGAAGCGCATCAGCGTGCTGCCGACCCAGCCGCGCAGGAAGCCCGCGCTCAACCCCACCAACGTGCCGATCAACACCGCCAGGCCATTGGCGAGCAAACCGATGAACAATGACGTCCGCGCGCCATAGATCAACCGCGACAGCAGATCACGGCCGAGTAGATCAGTGCCCAGCAGGTACGGCGTATCAGGTGGCAGCGGCGCACCTTCCAGCGACAGGCCTTCGACAAATTGCTCGGACGGGTCGTACGGGCTCATCCACGGTGCAAACAACGCCAGTAACACGACAATCACAATGTACAACAGCGACAACGCCACCGCCGGGCGGCGAACCAAGGCACGCAACAGCCTCATAGCTGGCCCCTGCTCGGCTGCAGGTGGTCCGCCGCCAGATCCGCGCACAAGTCATCCAGGCTACGGTTCAGGTGCATGGACAGGCTGCGCAGACGCTCATAGGCCTCACGCTCATCAATCTGCTGCTCGACCATCAGCCGCGCCAGTGCTTGGGCCAGCAGCGGCCGTGCCAGGAGTCGTTGTTGCAGCGCGCCAATGGTCTGTGCGTCGCTGTCGAGTCGCTCACGCAGACCGATCGCCATCATCAACGTGGTGTAGACCGAGCCTTGGGTGATCGGCTTGTTCAGCAACGCCGTGGCCCCCAACTCAATGGCACGCTGGATATGCGCCAGGGTTTCGTGGGAGGTCAGCGCAACAATGGGTACGCCGGCAGCATTCAGGCGTTGCAGGGTGGTGGGACTGGCGAAGGGCTCCAACTCAACGATGGCGGCAAAACAACCGTCGAGCGAATCATCCGCGTCCTCAAACAACTCCTGTGCAGTAATCCCCAGCCGCTGCAGGCTCTTGTGCAGATTAGCCAGGCTGCGGGGCTCGCAGTCGATCAACAGCAACCGACCTGCTTCAAAGTCCGGGCGTTTGAACAGGCTCATTTGACGATCCTCAGGCGGGGTGCTGGTGCAACTGCGCGCAGACGTTGAAATTCACTCAGGTCGGTGGCGGTCAGATAAGGGTCGGCCGGCAGTGGCCGTGCCTCACTGTGCAAGACCACAAAACGTCCTGCGCGCAGTTCAGCAATATGGCACGGCTGGCTGCTGTGGTTGTTGCGCTCGGCGATGGCCAGGCTGCCGAATACGCTGTCCTGCGGGTGGTCATACACGTAGCGGCAAATCCTATCGGGGTCATCGCTGCCACACTGTTCCAGCGCACGGGCAAACAGGTGCAGGGCCACGTACATCCCGGTATAGAAGTGCGAAATCGGGCACACCCCATGCAGCATGTGCTGTTGCTGGCTGAACGCGGGGGCGACTTCTTCAAAGAACGGGCCGCACGACAACACACGCAGGCTGCGCAGGTCGCCGACGTCACTCAGTTCAGCCTCGGTCAGGTTGCAGCTCAACACTGGCAGGCTCCAACCGACGCTATTGCACGCTGCATCCAACTGCTGCAAAAAGGCGTAGGAGGACTTCCCGATCAAGTTGTTGAGAATGAACGCCGGCCGCTCTGCCAGGAGCGTCTGGATCAACTCACTGAAGGGCGTTGCATCCAGGTGGATGTAGCGTTCCAGCAACACCTCGGCGCCGGCCACTTCGAGCACTTCACGGGCAACCCGATTACTTTCCCAACCCCAGCTGTAGTTCGAACCCAGCAGCACGGCGCGCTTACCAAACGTCTGCAGGGCGTAGCGCAACAAAGGGATCAACGTCTGGTTCGGGCAACCGCCGAGATAGAGCACATGCTCACTGCTCTCGAACCCCTCATACGGGCAGGCGTACCACAACAGGCCGGCGTTTTGCTCCAGGTCCGGAATGATCTCCTTGCGACTGGCGGAGGTAGTCGTGCCGAAGATGTGCCGGACCCCAGACTGCATCAATTCCACAGCCCCTTCGCTGTACCGGTGCAGAACACCTCGTGGATTGAGGTGGGTGGCACGCAGGACAAAGTCATAGCTGGGGTTGCCATTGATCTGCGCAAGCGCGTGAGTTGCCCCGGCCAACGCATTGCGGCCAACACTTTTGTAAGTGCCCTCGGTGGAGAGCAACAGCCCAACCTCAATGGTACGACGCATCTATTTTCCCCAAAAAAAAACCTGATCGACCAGCGGACTGGTCAATCAGGCTTCATTACCTGGCGCTCAAGGCGTGCGATGTCTGTCGGCAAGACTTAATGACCAGGGCCAGGCTTGCTCGTAGGTTTAGCTATGAAAGAAGCGTGCCATCTTTATAGTGGCCCAGGATCAGGGGCGTTCCATAGTGTGCAAGGCTCGCGTCAGCACTGAGCTGGAGCGCATTGGTCTTTCTGGGTATCAGAATGGTGCGCGCAATAGGAGACAAACTTGCGCGGACTCCGGGCGTGATTACCCCGCACAGATGTAACGTTAATTCCCATACAGTTGCCGTCGCCTTGCGCCGGATGCGGCAATACGAGACAAACATTTGCCGGAGCCCTTTCCGAGCGCCCAAAACAAAACCCCAACTGCTTTCGCAATTG
>NZ_AOHN01000008.1:0-59055 GCF_000510915.2 Pseudomonas sp. FH4
CCACCACCAGCGGCCAGGTCACCTACAGCGCTTCGCGCACCGACGCTACCGGCCACGCCGATATCGCTTGGGCCGTGATGCATGCCCTGGCCAATGAACCCCTGAACACCAACAAGCGGCGCCGTAGCCGCTACGTCACGAGCGGAAACCATGCCCAAGCAACGACGCAGAAAACCCCGAGCCAACCAGCAGGTGCAACAGCCACAGCCCATGCGGGCGTTCACCTTCGGGGAGCCGGAACAAGTGCTGTCCGGCAACATCGGCGAGTACCTGGGCGTATTTCCCAGCGACGACGGCGAAATCTACAAACCGCCGGTGTCCCGGGCGGGCCTGGCCAAGCTGTTGCGCGCCAACGCGCACCACGGCGCAATCCCCAAGTTCAAGCGCAACTTGCTGTTGCGTGAATTCATCCCGTCCGATGGGTGCAGCACGCAGACCATGGGACGGGCGGGCCTGGATTACATGGTGTTCGGGGAGGCTTATTTCTATCGCGACACCAACGCCTTTGGCCATGTGCTGGAAATGCAGCACCTGCCGGCGATCAACATGCGGGTGAAGGTAGACGGCGGTTTCAGGATGCTGCTACCCGACAACAAGTACATGGACTTCGACCAGGACGAGATTGAGCACGTCCTGGACTATGACGTAGAGCAGAACATCTACGGCGTGCCCGACTACTTGGGCGGCCTGCAGGCGCTGTTGCTCAACGAAGCCGCAACCCTGTTCCGCCGGCGCTACTACAGCAACGGCGCGCACGCGGGTTACATCTTCTACACCAACGACCCGGACCTGACCGAAGAAGACGAAGAGAACCTGCGCGCCCAAATCAGCGCCAGCAAGGGCGTGGGTAACTTTCGCTCGATGTTCGTCAACATCCCCAACGGCAAGGAAAACGCCATCCAGATCATCCCCGTGGGGGACTTCCAGGCCAAGGACGAACTGGAGAAGGTGAAGAACATCACGCGCAATGACGTGATCGCGGCGTGGCGTATGAACCCTGCCCTGGCCGGAATCATCCCGGAAAACAGCGGTGGGTTTGGGGACATCGAAAAGATCGATCGTGTTTACACCAGCAACGAGATCAGGCCGATCTGTCAGCTGTTCAACCAAGTGAACGACACCCTTCGCAATGACAGGAGAATCAACTGGAAAAAACTCGAAACACCCAAGCAAACAACTGAATAAATAGACAGTATTTAGTGATTATCACCAATCAGAAAGGCATAATGATGGCTCTTAAACCCTGGGGAGGGAACTATGCGAATCTACTGCACTGCCTGCGATCACAAGGGCCGAATCAGTTCACGGGAAGAGATTACCCGGGGCTATGTAAAGCTGTATTGCCAATGCCTGGATGCTCAGTGCGGGCACACGTGGGTATCGGAGTTGACTTTCAAGCACTCACTACGACCACCCACACAACGCCTGGAAACGCTCTTGTTCGAACGTATCCGCAATTTGCCGGCGGAACAGCAGCAGGAGCTGTTTCTCCAAGTCGGCGCCTCGCAACCCGCCTGACTGCCGGACCAACCTCCCCTACTCCTCGCCTCGCCCCATCCTCATCGATACAGTGCTGCCAAGCGGCCCTGCCCAACACCAATGGCGGCTATCGCATCGGAATGCCTGCAGCGCAGGCATATAAGCCGCCGCGACATTCTCGACTGAATCTCACAATCGTGGCGCGGCGCTACCCGCGTAGCGGCCGGGAGCCCGTCAAAACCACACCCAAAAATATCAGCTGCGCCGCCCGAACACGCCCGCGACCGCTGCCGGTGAATTTTAAAACTCACCTCGGCGCGCCCAATTACCGCTTTGAGGGCGCTAGATCGCCAGCACGGAGTGATGGGTATCTAGCATGGGTGCAGGGCACTGCCCTGCCGCTGGGCGGGCGCGCAGCCCGCGCTCCTCATAAAAAGCTGAGCGTAGCGAACTGAGCCCTTGGGCGAAGGCATCATCATGTACCCAACACACTGACCCTGTGGACACCTCGAAAATCTCTTTTTTATACCCTTTGGGGTTGCTGAATGGGGTTTAAAATTCCATTTAATTAAAAGCCCTTCTGGATCGCTCGGACGCATTCCGGCGTCGCCGGGAAAAAACGGTAAAAATGAGGCATAGATGGGCACATCCAGTGCCATGTCGATGGATGCCGGCGGAACGAGTACAACGGTAGGGTATTTTTTCGACCACCAGGCGTAACCTGGCCTCGCAGGGGATGCGATTAGTTCGGGGGGGTGTCTTTCTTGACCTGGACGTTGCGCAGTAAACGCGCCATGGATTCATCCACGCCGCCAGAGCCTCTGTCGGGCTCCATGGGAGGTTTCCCCCCCCCATGTGAACTGTCTGTAGGGATCAGTGTTTCGTACTGACTGTAAGCATGAGCCGCCTTGCGCGCCTCGCTCTTTTCCCAGTTGCTCCGGGACTGTTGTCGCCGGAACTCTTCCAATGACGCCTTTTCTTGACGTGCTGCACGTAGGCCACTGACCTCACGAAGCTCCTTGCTCCTGCGCTTGATCGCGGCCTTTTTTGCCCGATACCAAAGGTAGCGCACGCCCAGGTCAGCAAAGAACTTTTCGGTGAACCGCAGCAGGACGCGAGTGCGCACCAGGTTAAGTCCAGCCTCGTCCTTCTCATCCAGCCGCACTTTCTCGATTCGCCGGTAAACGTACCCGGCCACATCCAGGCTGTGCATAAGGCGGTTAAGGGACGCAGGGGACATACCGCAATCTTCCGCGATGCCGCACTGTGTGTTTAGAAAATACTGCCCGCGCTCGACATCAAGCCATCCCAGCACGCCGGTGGCCAAGTCCAGACGCAGCAGCATTTGCTCGGACGCCCTGGCCAAGGCTACAAACTTTTCAGAGCGCGTACGGCGACCACCGTGGATGGTGTCCAGGTCTCGCAGATACTTACCGCGTAGGTCGCCTATTTGGCTGAGTCGGGAGAACGCCATGCGCAGCAGCGGGTTTTTCAGTTGTTGACCAGTTAACCGGCGTGGAGCGGAATACCGAGGCGGCCGAATGGGCGCGTTTAGAGCGGCGTGGGGACTTTTCTTGTCTCGATGCACAGCAACAGGTCGCCCCTTACTGGGGCTGCCCTTACGGCCGCGGGCTGATCGCGGTTGGATGTCCTTGTCCAGAGTAGTCACAGAAACTAGTTCGCCCGGGACACGTGAGGCTTCTCGGACTGCTCAAGCAGCACAGCCTCTGCCCGCGAGCGCAGTTCGCTGCACCGAGCCTCCGCCGAACGCAGCCGATCGACAAACTCTGGCAACTTGTCCAGGTCTTCGCGATCGATACGGCCATCAGCAAGAATCTCGCTGCCCAACGCGACGGTATTGCCGAGCCTGGCCACCAGTAGCCCGAACGCGCCCAGGGGATTGCCTTCGCCATCCAGCTCACGCGCACCAGTCAGGCCATGACGGCTGGCCAGCTCGTTGATACAGCAGTCTTTGAAGTCGCCTTCCAGCGCCTCTACCCAGGACTCCTCGACCCAAGTCGGAAGATCCACCTCACCACTAAGCCAACGTCCAACGCGGCGCAGCCAGGCGCCAGAAGCTCTCAGGAAGGTAGTGGTGTCGTTGCCCTGGGCAAGGGTTAGAAAATCGGGCACGTCCTTGCTGACAGCCTTGGAAGAAATCTGACGGTGCAAGTTCGCGCTCAATGCCTGGGCGAAGTCATCCTGACTGAACCCCGTGCGGGCGATCATTTCAGCGGCGTGGGCCACCAGCACCTGGTCACGGGATACGGACAGTTGTCCTGAAGTGGACATAGTCACTCTGACTGGCAGCCCATAGCCTTCTCCACACTTCCAACTACTCCGCAGCCATAACTCTCCAACGCGCCAGAAGTCGGCGCTTTGTGAGCAGGAAATGGGCGTAGCTCATGAGCCGAGTAAGTGCCATCGGGCTCTATGGAGACAATGATTTGGCGACCGGATCTGATCGCTTTATGAATTGCTGCGGGGCTGATGCCAAATGCCTCGGCGACTGCAGCCTGACCAATTTTCGCAACCAGTTCAGGCAATTGGATCTGATTCATGACGGGGATCTCTGGCTAGACCAGAGAATATTAACCGCAGGTAACCATCATAACAATACCGCAGGTAACTTAATTTCATTAACCAACGGTTTATAGTCTCCTCATGACCAAGAAGAAGCCCCTACCTCCCGAACTGTTTGCTGAATGCGAAGCCGCACAAAAGCTTTTCCTCTCGAAGAAAAATGCTCTCAAGCTGAATCAGAGGAAAATTGCCGATGAGGTCGGTATCACTCCAGCAGCAGTGGCTCACTATCTGAATGGAACAAATGCGCTAAATGCTAAGTTCGCATCAGCTCTCGCACGACTGATAGATGAGCCGGTGGAGAGCTTCAGTCCACGGCTAGCCTCTGAGATAGCAGCTCTGACAGCAGACCACGCCAACGTGCGCCCAATGCTCCAGCCACATAGAGAGGCACGGGAGTACCCTTTGATCACCTGGGTGGCTGCTGGAGCTGCCGTCGAATCGTCTGTTTGCTACCCGTCAGGCATCGCTGATGAGTGGTTGTCATCGACTGAAAACGCGGGACCACGTGGCTATTGGCTGAGGGTCAAAGGTAAATCAATGACCTCGGACAACCCGCCAACATTCCCTGAAGGCACCCCGATACTGATACAGCCTGAAGGTTTCGACCTGATCAGTGGAAAGTTCTACATCGCTCGCAACAACTCTACCGGCGAAACCACGTTCAAGAAGTACGACCAGGATGCTGGCCTCGGCTACTTGGTTCCGCTGAATCCCGACTATCAAACCATCTGTCTTGATGGAGCCTGGGAAATAATTGGCAGGGCGATCGACGCAAAAATCACAGGCATGTAAGTGTCTCAACAAGGAACGTGAACAGTGTCAGACCTGCATAATGAGTTCGAAAAAAGTCGCCATTTCAATACTGCACGTATGGACCGCCGCAATGTGAACATGCTTGCGGGTCTTGCTGCTGGAGTCACTGCCGACGGCGTTATCACCCTTGAAGAGGCCCAGTTCCTTCGCCAGTGGATCGAAAGTCAGATGTCACACCTGGATGATCCGGTTGTAAACATTCTGTACCAGCGCATTAGCTCGATGCTGCAGGATGGTGTCCTTGATGAGGATGAATCAACCGAACTGCTGGAAACACTCAGAGGCTTTGCAGGCATAAGCGCCCCTGGATCAGCTCCAAGCATCCACACCGCTCCAACCCCCCTGCCTCTTTGCCAGCCAGCACCACACGTGGAGTGCGACGGCAATGTGTTTGTCTTCACCGGCACCATGGCATTTGGCCCGCGTAAAGAGTGTGAACGATTGGTACGAGAGCGTGGCGGGGCAATTGGTCCCGGAGTCAGCAAAAAAGTCGACTACTTAGTCATTGGTAGCATTGGCAACGAGCAATGGCTTCACAGCAGCTATGGCACGAAAATTCTTCGTGCAGTAGAGCTGCGTGAGAATGGCACACCTATCGCAATCATCGCTGAAGATCATTGGCAACGCATTCTGCTGGGGTAGTCATTTAAGCACCGTCACTGGCCCTGCCCCACGACCAACCTACTGCGAGTAGCAGGCGCCTTCACTGCAGGCGCCAGGCCAGGTGGAGCCGCGTGCACGATGATGTGACCCTGGCCAATTTTGAAATTTTTGATTACGGCGATGCACACGTTCCACGCCTCGCGGGCCACTGTATCGCCAGACTCTACGACATTTCCTTGGTCATCAATAATCGCTAATCGGGCAGGACGGCCATCGGCGGTGGTGAATTGATAACCGCTAGTGACATTTGCACTGATGCAGCCATTTTCCAAGGTGCCCGTTTTGGGAATACCAATCATGGTTGCACTCCTTGCTCTAGCGTGGTGTCGGTGTATTTGTGAAAAATAAGCGCGATCGTGTTTGCGTGCAGAAACCGATCATGTTGGGCGCCGTTAATTGCACCCCAGTTTTCAGATGAGATAGCCATATCGATTTCAGCATTGGCGGATCTCCATCCAGCAATTCCTTTTGCGAGCAAACGCTTGTCCAATGCTGAAATAGCAATGGTCATACCTTCGTTATCCGTGAGCATTCTTCACCCCTTTCGACGATAGGTAGCAACAAACTCTTGAACACAAGCAGACAGAAGTTCATAGGCTTGAACTCGGTCAGCTGGAAGCCTAAGTGGCAAGGTGATGCCGACACTATCCAACTCAAAGTGAAAGACGGTACGTGCTGACTCACTGGCACTTGATCGGAGCATTAGCCATAGACTTTCAATGCCCTCGACAGGCAACTCATATGTGCCCCGCTGCAGTCGCAACGCCTCCCGTAGTGTCAACTCCAAATCGCTCACCAGTAGGTATTCATCAACTTCAGGTACCGTACTGACGGTTACTCCACTCAACAAATCCTCAAGAAACCTGACAGCCCGGACTCCTGTGTCCTTACGCTTGGCAAGCGTGATGCTGTTGATACTGTCACCTAGCTCAACGCGCATCGATACGGCACGCTCGCACTGCTCAATAGCTATCGTAGCCGTCGCACAGCTCACGCCGTTGTCATCGTAGAGGTTATGAAGAAAAACACCGCTCTGGGTGATCTGTTGTGAAAGCCTCCACCGGGCAGAGGGTGGTAAGTAAAGGGTATGCATGCGGTGAACCTCCGATATAAACCGAACAGCGCCATGCGCTGGAATGGACATTCGGAATAGGTTAACCGCAGGTAACCAAAACAATCAATACCGCCGGTAAATTAAATTAACCACCGGTAAATTCACATGGCTCAACTAGGATGCTGGTTGGTCCAGCTCAGTTGAACGCCCCCATCCTCCAACGGCAGCACACGCACGCTATCCTCCACAACCAACTGCTCCAGCAGACAGTCCCAATCGGCTTCCAACTCTCCCGACTGCCGTGTGATCACTGTCCTCCTTCGGTACTGAGCTGCTGGACTGTTCACTTGGCGGTGAATGCGATAGCTGAGAAGCTCATAGGGTGAAGGGGGCCTCTGCGGAATGCAGGCGCTTTGAAACATAAATGCTCCTTGCCATTACTGTACATATAAACAGTATATGGTAGCCACTTGTTGCCCCACAAGGTTACCCCCAGTCCTCGCTCGCTACCCACTCACCCGTACGACGATCAATTTGAATCAAACGGTGCTGCCCAGTTCGCGAGAGCAACTGGACGTCGATCGCTTGCCCCTTACGGTCCTGGGCACTCATACCTCTCATATAGATCACGATCCGCTCAAACGTATCCATGATCAGTTGCCGGACCTTCTCTCGCGCTCCGTAGTCGCCTGCAAACACCTGGGCCGCCAGTTCCTCCCAGCGATCGGCCTGCGCTGGCCGAACTGCGCAAGACATCGCGGCCAACTCAAACTCCAGTCGTTTTACATTTTGCTCAGCCACTCCTTGCTGCTCCTCCAACTCTCTGGCCTTACGAATGAAGGCAATTGGCGAAGCACCACTTTCGTCCGCAAGTAAGGCGTCAGTTACCTTCCCTAGCTGTGTAGTGATCTTCTCTAATGCGGCACGGGCAACAAGCAGCTTTTGACGAACACCTTTACCGTCGTCGCCTAATTGCAAGAGACGTTGCAAATTGAGCTGGTCAGAACAAAAGCTCAACAAAGCACGCTCAATGGGTACGACACTGCAGCTGCCACCGGCGGAACAACCACCGTTCTTGCTGTAAGAAGTACACTGCAGACGACGATTACCATCTGCGATGCTCCCATCAGAGCGCCGGCGTTTCATGATGTTTTGCGCGACCAATGCCGTGCCGCAGTAGCCGCAATAAGCCAGTCCCACACCGGTGATGATGCCTGGTATCTCGCCGGCCCCTCTCCGACGCAACCGCTGGCCTGCAAGGTGCTGTAAATCACTCCACTCCGCATCGGACAGGATCCGCGGGTAATACTCCTCAAGCTCGTAGTCCTCACCATCAAGGCTCAACCTTTTAACGCCTCGTAGCGCGGGTAGCTTGATCGTTCGGTATATCTGCAGCCCGGAAATTCCTCCGTCGGTTAACTGGAAACCTTCTTCATGCATGACTGCTGCAGCACGCCCGGCGCCTAGCCCTTGGCGATAAAGCTCAAGCGCCCGTTTTACTGCCGCGACGCGCTCCGGGATTAATTCCCATCCGTCATTGGTCAGGCGCACCCACTGGGGATCTTTACCATTACGGATCAACCCACGGAATGAACCAGCCAACCAGCCTTCGCACTGGCGACGGATTGCGGCTTTAACGCGCTTGCTTTTGGTATCAGACTCTTCGTGCGCCCTTATCATCACCAGGAGCGAATAAACCAAGTCCATAGGCTGAGCCTTCAAACCCGCCCGGTTGTATTCACGGCCGTCGCTGGCGGTAACGACTGTAATACCCGCATTGATGATCTGCGCCAATTGAGCCTGGGCCTGTATAGGCTCCGCTCGACTCAGGCGATCCAAACCTTCAACGACCAGAACTGACCCGCTGGCGATTCGGCCGTCCTCGACCGCACGTAGGAAAACCCCCAGCGCCCCTTGTTTGACATGGCGCTGGTGATAAGCGGATAGACCTTCATCTTTCAACGTTAGCGTGGCATCCAGCGCCATACCCCGCTGTGCTGCCCAGGACGCCGCATAGGCCAGTTGACGATCCGCACTGCTTCCTATTGCTTGGCGTGGGTCAGAGAAGCGTAGATAGCTATACACATGGCCGGCATGTTTCAAAATGAAACACCAGCACTATTGCCACGTCCAAAGACGCTCTCCCATATCCCCATCGCGTCGATAAAAAACACTCCTAGCACTCCCTCGTTTTACGAACAATACTCGTTTGCGACAATTGTTTTTGCGCATTATTTGATCAACGCTTAGAATCGCGCGCCACGAAATTCGACCAGGGCAAACCCTGCAGGCTGTGAGTATATGAGTAATAATCCACGTGTAGGGTTTGTATCGCTAGGGTGCCCGAAAGCTCTGGTCGACTCCGAGCGCATCCTCACCCAACTGCGCATGGAAGGGTACGATGTCGTGTCCACCTACCAGGACGCCGACGTGGTGGTGGTCAACACCTGTGGCTTCATTGACTCGGCCAAGGCCGAGTCTTTGGAAGTGATCGGCGAAGCCATCAAGGAAAACGGCAAGGTCATCGTCACCGGCTGCATGGGCGTGGAAGAAGGCAATATCCGCAACGTGCACCCAAGCGTGCTGGCCGTAACCGGCCCGCAGCAGTACGAGCAGGTGGTCAATGCCGTACACCAAGTGGTGCCACCGCGCCAGGACCACAACCCGCTGATCGACCTGGTGCCGCCGCAAGGCATCAAGCTGACCCCGCGTCATTACGCTTACCTGAAAATTTCCGAAGGCTGCAACCACAGCTGCAGCTTCTGCATCATTCCGTCGATGCGTGGCAAGCTGGTCAGCCGCCCGGTGGGCGATGTGCTGGACGAGGCCCAGCGCCTGGTCAAGTCTGGCGTCAAGGAGCTGCTGGTGATCTCCCAGGACACCAGCGCCTACGGCGTCGACGTGAAGTACCGCACCGGTTTCTGGAACGGCGCGCCAGTGAAAACCCGCATGACCGAACTCTGCGAAGCCTTGAGCAGCCTGGGTGTGTGGGTGCGCCTGCACTACGTCTACCCGTACCCGCACGTGGACGAGTTGATCCCGCTGATGGCCGCCGGCAAGATCCTGCCGTACCTGGACATCCCGTTCCAGCACGCCAGCCCGAAAGTGCTCAAGGCCATGAAACGCCCGGCGTTTGAAGACAAGACCCTGGCGCGGATCAAGAACTGGCGCCAGATCTGCCCTGAGCTGATCATCCGCTCGACATTCATCGTCGGCTTCCCTGGCGAAACCGAGGAAGACTTCCAGTACCTGCTGGATTGGCTGACCGAAGCCCAACTGGACCGCGTTGGCTGCTTCCAGTACTCGCCAGTGGAAGGTGCGCCGGCCAACCTGCTGGACCTGGCCGTGGTGCCGGATGACGTCAAGCAGGACCGTTGGGAGCGCTTCATGGCCCATCAACAGGCCATCAGCTCCGCACGCCTGCAACTGCGCATCGGCAAGGAAATCGAAGTGCTGATCGACGAAGTGGACGAGCAAGGCGCGGTCGGCCGCTGCTTCTTCGACGCTCCGGAAATCGACGGTAACGTATTCATCGACGATGCCAGCGGCCTCAAGCCGGGCGACAAAGTCTGGTGCACGGTCACGGACGCCGACGAGTACGATCTCTGGGCGCAAAAACGCGACTAAGCTGTAAAAAATTGAAAAAGCCCTGCTTCTGGACAAGATGCGGGGCTTTTTTAGGTCTATCGTTTGCCCCATTACCGCCAACAAGCAGCAAGGAGCAGCGGGCATGGGCCAGCACTCGGTTATCCACACCCCCAAACCCAGCGACTATCAGGAGCTGACCCGGATCTGGGAGGCATCGGTGCGGGCCACCCATGACTTCTTGCCGCAAAGTTACATCGAGCGCCTGAGAAACCTGGTGCTCACGCGCTACCTGGATGCCGTGATGCTGATCTGCACCAAGGACACGCGCCAGCGTATCACCGGCTTTGCCGGCGTCGCGGCAGGCAAGGTCGAGATGCTGTTCATCGATCCGCAGTACCGAGGCCAGGGCCTGGGGCGGCAATTATTGCGCTATGCCATTGAGTCGATGAATGCCGAGGAACTGGACGTCAACGAACAGAACCCGCAGGCCCTGGGCTTCTACCTTAAACAGGGCTTTGAAGTGATCGGGCGCACCGAGCATGACGGCATGGGCCAACCCTATCCCTTGCTGCATATGCGTTTGCGCCAGGCCCAGCAAACACGCAGCGGCTGATACAACCCAAGCCAGCTCCCACAAAAAGCAACAGCAGCGAAATGGGGCCGGGATTAACCGGCGCCAGGCAGGTACAATAGCTGCCCCCTTTTGTTACGGCCCTTGTCATGACTGACCCCATACGCCTCTCCAAACGCCTTATCGAACTGGTCGGTTGCTCCCGTCGGGAGGCCGAGCTGTTTATCGAAGGCGGCTGGGTCTCGGTGGATGGCGAAGTGATCGATGAGCCGCAGTTCAAGGTCACGACACAAAAAGTCGAACTTGATCCCGAGGCCAAGGCCACGGCTCCAGAGCCGGTGACTATCCTATTTCATGCGCCGGCAGGTGTGGATGTCGACAGCGCGATGCAGTCCCTGAGCGCCGAGACGCTGTCAGAAGAACACCGCTTCAGCAAGCGCCCGCTCAAAGGCCACTTCCTGCGCCTGACCGCCAGCGCCGACCTGCAAGCCAAGGCCAGCGGCCTACTGGTGTTTACCCAGGATTGGAAGATCCTGCGCAAGCTGACGGCCGATGCCGCCAAGATCGAGCAGGAATATGTGGTTGAAGTCGCAGGCGACGTGGCAGAGCACGGCCTGAACCGCCTCGCCCACGGCCTGATGTACAAAGGCAAGGAATTGCCTGCGGTCAAAGCCAGCTGGCAGAACGAGAACCGCCTGCGCTTTGCCCTGAAAAACCCGCAGCCCGGCATCATTGCCCTGTTCTGCGAAGCCATTGGCTTGAAGGTTGTGGCCATTCGCCGCATCCGTATTGGCGGCGTGTCCATTGGCAAAGTGCCGGTCGGCCAATGGCGCTACATGTCCGGCAAAGAAAAGTTCTAAGCCGCCCTCTCTCTCGACATCGCCCGCCCGGGCGATGTCTACAGTCGAATACCAGGATTGCCCACCATGATTCACAACGACGTACTGCGCAGCGTGCGCTACATGCTCGACATCAGCGACAACAAGATGGTCGAGATCATCAAGCTCGGCGGCATGGAAGTGTCCAAGGACGACCTGCTGACCTACCTCAAGAAAGATGAGGAAGAAGGCTTTGTGTTCTGCCCGGACGAGGTCATGGCACATTTCCTCGATGGCCTGGTGATCTTCAAGCGTGGCAAGGACGAAAGCCGTCCACCGCAGCCGATCGAAACCCCGGTGACCAACAACATCATCCTCAAGAAGCTGCGCGTGGCCTTCGAACTGAAGGAAGACGACATGCACGCCATCCTCAAGGCGGCCGAGTTCCCGGTGTCCAAGCCGGAGCTGAGCGCGTTGTTCCGCAAGTTCGGCCACACCAACTATCGCCCGTGTGGCGACCAGTTGCTGCGTAATTTCCTCAAGGGGCTGACGCTGCGAGTTCGTGCTTAAGCCATGAGTTACAACGTCTCGCCCGTGGGCTTCGTGCACTCCTGCTTCAAGGAGAAGTTCGCCATCCCGCGCCAGCCACAACTGGCACCCGCCGCCCGGGGCGTGCTGGAGTTGGTGGCGCCGTTCGACCAGGGTGAGGCGGTGCAAGGCCTGGAGCAGGTCAGCCATGTGTGGTTGCTGTTTCTGTTTCATCAGGCCCTGGAGGATAAACCGCGGTTGAAGGTGCGTCCGCCGCGCCTGGGGGGCAACACGTCCATGGGCGTATTTGCCACCCGCGCGACCCATCGCCCGAATGGGATTGGCCAGTCGGTGGTGAAACTGGACAAGGTGGAGCCGGGCCGGCTGTGGATTTCCGGGATTGATCTGCTCGATGGTACGCCGGTGTTGGACATCAAGCCGTATGTGCCGTATGCCGACATCATTGATACCGCGACCAACAGTATTGCCAGTGCCGCACCGGCGCTGATCCCCGTGCAATGGCTGAAGACCGCACTGCAACAGGCTCACACTCACGCTCAGCGCCTTGGCGAACCGTTGGTGGAGCTGATTGAACAGTGCCTGGCACAGGATCCACGGCCGGCGTATCAGACGCCTGGGCCGGAGCGCGAATATGGCGTGCGGTTCTGGGATGTGGATGTGCGTTGGCACTATCCCGAGGCGGGGATGATTTGTGTGCTTGAAGTGGTTGCGGTGAAGTAAATCGCAAAAATGAAAAAGCCCGCACTGCCTTCACAGGCAATGCGGGCTTTTCTTTGCAAACGCATTTACCTGTAGGAGCGAGCTTGCTCGCGAAGAGCGCAAGGACAACGCGTCAACTCTGGATGACCGCGTTATCGTTGACGATTTTCGCGAGCAAGCTCGCTCCTACAGGTGACCAGAGGTTATTTCTCGACGAACGCACGCTCGATCAGGTAGTCACCCGGCTCACGCATGCGTGGCGAAACCTTCAGGCCGAAGCTGTTCAACACTTCACTGGTCTCATCCAACATGCTTGGGCTACCGCACAGCATGGCGCGGTCGTCTTCAGGATTGATCGGCGGCAGGCCGATATCGCTGAACAGCTTGCCGCTGCGCATCAGGTCGGTCAGGCGGCCTTCGTTTTCGAACGGCTCGCGGGTCACGGTCGGGTAGTAGATCAGTTTTTCACGCAGCGCCTCGCCGAAGAACTCGTTCTGCGGCAGGTGCTCGGTGATGAACTCGCGATAGGCGACTTCGTTGACGTAACGCACGCCGTGGCACAGGATCACTTTCTCAAAGCGCTCGTAGGTTTCCGGGTCCTGGATCACGCTCATGAATGGAGCGAGGCCAGTACCGGTGCTGAGCAGGTACAGGTGCTTGCCCGGTTTCAAATCGTCCAGCACCAGGGTGCCAGTCGGTTTTTTGCTGATGATGATCTCGTCGCCTTCCTTCAAGTGCTGCAACTGGGAAGTCAGCGGGCCATCCGGGACCTTGATGCTGAAGAACTCCAGATGCTCTTCCCAGTTCGGGCTGGCAATGGAGTAAGCACGCATGAGCGGGCGGCCATTGGGCTGTTGCAGGCCGATCATCACGAACTGACCGTTCTCGAAGCGCAGGCCCGGATCGCGGGTGCACTTGAAGCTGAACAGAGTGTCGTTCCAGTGATGAACACTGAGGACACGCTCGTGGTTCATGTTGCTCATGTACGGGGAACTCCTGGAAATAGGTCTGCGCCAAAATGATAGGTGCGCAATTGCACAGTATTCTAATGGCGGCGACAATATCTGTTAACTGGATTATTAAGATAAGGGTTATCGGTTATATCGATATGCGATTTACTCTCCGTCAACTGCAAGTCTTCGTCGCCGTCGCCCAGCAGGAAAGTGTGTCACGCGCTGCTGGCCTTCTGGCCTTATCTCAATCCGCCGCCAGCACCTCGATCACCGAGCTGGAGCGCCAATCCAGCTGCCAATTATTCGACCGTGCCGGCAAACGCTTGAGCCTCAACGCCCTCGGCCATCAGTTGCTGCCCCAGGCGGTGGCGCTACTGGACCAGGCCAAGGAGATCGAGGACCTGCTCAACGGCAAGTCCGGCTTCGGTTCCCTGGCGGTCGGTGCCACGCTGACCATCGGCAATTACCTGGCCACGCTGCTGATCGGCAGTTTCATGCAGCAGCATCCCGAGAGCCAGGTGAAACTGCATGTACAAAACACTGCGCATATCGTGCATCAGGTCGCGCATTACGAAATTGATCTGGGTCTAATCGAAGGCGACTGCAGCCACCCGGATATCGAGGTGCAAACCTGGGTCGAGGATGAACTGGTAGTGTTCTGCGCACCGCAGCATCCCCTGGCCCTGCGCGGCCAGGCGACCATGGAGCAATTGACCCATGAAGCCTGGATCCTGCGGGAACAGGGCTCCGGGACACGCCTGACCTTTGATCAAGCCATGCGCCACCATCGCAGTGCGCTGAACATCCGGCTGGAACTGGAGCACACCGAGGCCATCAAGCGGGCCGTGGAGTCTGGTTTGGGGATTGGCTGCATTTCCCGCCTGGCGCTACGGGACGCGTTCCGGCGTGGCAGCCTGGTGCCGGTGGAAACCCCGGACCTGGACCTGGCCCGGCAGTTCTACTTTATCTGGCATAAACAGAAGTACCAGACCTCGGCCATGCGCGAGTTCCTCGAACTGTGCCGCGCCTTCACCGCCGGGGTGCAGCGCAGCGACGAAATCGTGCTGCCGAATATCGCTTAGACCAGGATCACGGCCCACACCACGGTAATCATGGTCAATGCCACGAACTGCGCGGCGCTGCCCATGTCCTTGGCGTTTTTCGACAAAGGGTGGCGATCCAGGGAGATCCGGTCGATCGCCGCTTCCACGGCCGAGTTGAGCAACTCGACAATCAACGCCAGCAGGCACACCGCAATCAGCAGTGCGCGCTCTACGCGGCTGACATTGAGGAAGAAGCTCAATGGAATCAGGATGACGTTGAGCAACACCAACTGGCGAAAGGCCGCCTCGCCGGTGAAAGCCGCACGCAGGCCATCGAGGGAATAGCCCCCTGCGTTGAAGATACGTTTGATACCGGTTTGACCCTTGAAAGGCGACATAGAGTAGGCAACTGCGCAAAAAGATGGTGGGAAGCTAGAGTAAGCCAGGTCAAAAAAGCGTGAATCGAGCCGCCCTATCAGTGGGAAATTGACTCAAGTTGTTGCAGCAGCAACGCCGCCTGGGTGCGGGTGCGCACGCCCAACTTACGGAAAATCGCGGTAACGTGGGCCTTGATGGTCGCCTCGGACACACTCAGCTCATAGGCGATCTGCTTGTTCAGCAAGCCTTCGCAGACCATGGTCAATACACGGAACTGCTGCGGGGTAAGGCTGGCGAGCCCTTCCTGGGCGGCCTTGGCTTCGGCGGACACATTGATTTCTTCAAATGCCTGGGGCGGCCACGAGACGTCACCGTCCAACACCGTACGCACTGCCGCTTGAATCTGCTCCATGGAGCTGGACTTGGGGATAAAGCCACTGGCCCCGAATTCGCGGGAGCGCACGACGACGTCTGCCTCTTCCTGGGCCGACACCATCACCACTGGAATCTGCGGGTATTGCCCGCGTAACAGCACCAGGCCGGAAAACCCATAGGCGCCAGGCATATTCAGGTCCAGTAGCACCAGGTCCCAATCGGTCTTGTCGGTCAGGCAGGTTTCCAGCTCAGCGATGCTGCCCACTTCAACCAGGCGCACATCCGGGCCCAGGCCCAGCGTGACGGCCTGGTGCAGCGCGCTGCGGAAAAGAGGGTGGTCATCGGCAATCAGGATTTCGTATGTGGCCATTTATTAAATGATCCTGTTTTTTATGGGAGCACCGATGGGTTCGGTGCTCGCCAACGTACGAGGTGCCAGCCAGCGGCTGTCACGAACAGTTACGCCTGATGGCATTTTAGCCGGCTCAGGCGCTGCAGTGCCATCATGCAAAGGTCCTCTGGCCCCGAATGCCTACAGATAAGGTGCAAGACGCGTATGCACGTTGTCTGTCGGGTCCAGCACCAACTGGAACTTGGCCGCCAGGTAGTGGGTACTGAAAACATCCAGGTAGGCATCCAGCACTTCGCTGGCCTGCTGGTCCTCGGCCAGTTCCAGGCACAAGGCGGCCACTTCGGCGGTGCAGAAGTGGTCATCGCGCTTGGAGCGACGCAACTTGTAGCGCGATAACTGCTCCGGTTCCAGGCTCAGTACCGGCAGGTGCTCCAGGTACGGGCTCTTGCGGAACATCTTGCGCGCTTCGCTCCAGGTACCATCGAGCAGGATAAACAACGGGCGTTTGCCGTCCGTCACCCTGACCTCGTTGACCACTCGCTGCGGTGCAACGAACTCGCCGGGAAAGACGATATAAGGCTGCCATTGCGGGTCGGCCAACAGGGTCAGCAGCTCTGGCTCGACGGCCGTGCGCGACCAGGGGAAAGCGCTGGTGTCTTCGATGACATCGGCTATCAGCCAGCCAGTGTTGCTGGGTTTCATCGGCTCCACGTCGTGCATCAACAGGCACATGGCCGACCTGGCCTGAACCTTTGGCCGCCATGCACACAGGCAGTATTGGGGGATGACCCGGCATCTGGGGCAACGTTCGGCACGCGAGCCCCGAGCAACAAAAGGGCTGACGGCACGGGCCAGGCGCTGGGTACGCAAGCGAAAGACTGCGTGACTCATAGCGGGCGCCAGGGTGGAGCGATGAAAATCGACACGGATAAACTCGGGACAGGCAAAAGTGCCGGCAGTTTACCAGAGCTGCCCAGCCAATACGCCTGGCCGTCGCGGCTCCAGGTCACCTATAATCGCGCGCCACTGAACGCACAGCGCAGTGGCGGGTCTATGGACCAGTAACCGAATCAGGAGAGTTTCATGCTGCGTCTTATGTTGCGTCTTGCCGCCCCGACCGTCGCCCTGGCGCTGGTATTGCCCCTGGGCGCCCAGGCAGCCTCCCTGGTGGAGCTGCAAATGAACAAGAAACTGCAAAGCGTCGCGGCGGAAAGCAACAAAGACCTGCCCAGGGAAATCGATGAACAAACCCTGGAAGTGGCCTACACCGTCGAAGGCATGCAGTTGATTGACCACCTGAGCGTATTACCAGAACGTGCCGAGCAAATGCGCGCCAACCCCAAGGCGGTGTATTTCCAGTTGGGGCAAAGCGTTTGCCTGAACAAAGGCTACCGCGAGTTGATGGCCAAGGGTGCCGTGATGCGCTACGAAATCACCGAAAACAAGAGCAACCGCCCGGTGGCGTCGGTCAAGTTCGTCGAGGCTGATTGCCCTGCCCCGGCCAAGAAGAAAAAGTAAGCCTTCATCCTCCAGGCGCGTGCCTGCTCGCGAAAAACGTCAGGGCAACCCATTCATTCAGATTGCCCGTGTCACCGATGACGATCTTCGCGAGCAAGCTCGCTCCTACAGTTGCACCACCACTCTCCTTCATCTCCAATAAGTTATTGCCAGACAAGACTTTAGGGGGTCATGATCGAGTGATCCGGTAACATTTCCAGGGCAAAAAAGGGTTGCCCTCGCGTGACTTGCAGTGCAAAGGTTTTTAATCACAAGGAACATACAGAGCCTGTTTCGTCGCCGTCAGCAGCCTGCAACAAGACGCCGGGGCTCTGTAACGAAGGAGAAGCTGAATGCCTGATCAACCGAATGACCTCCTCACCCGTCATTTTCCAGACAACGGGACCGACCTCGCCCAGCAGGTCGAAGCGCAACTCAACCTGATTGCCCCCAGCAGCCCGAACATTCCCCTGTATCGCGACATGATCCTCACCGTGCTGCGCATGGCCCAGGACGACCGTGACCGCTGGAATGCCAAGATCACCTTGAAGGCCATACGCGAGCTGGACCATGCCTTCCGCGTACTCGAACAGTTCAAGGGCCGGCGCAAGGTCACGGTATTCGGTTCGGCCCGCACCCCGGTCGAAAGCCCCCTGTATGCCCTGGCCCGGGAAGTGGGCGCAGCCCTGGCCCGTTCTGACCTGATGGTCATCACCGGTGGTGGCGGTGGCATCATGGCCGCCGCCCACGAAGGCGCGGGCCTGGAACACAGCCTGGGGTTCAACATCACCCTGCCCTTCGAACAGCATGCCAACCCGACCATCGATGGCACGGAAAACCTGCTGTCGTTCCACTTCTTCTTTACCCGCAAACTGTTTTTCGTCAAGGAAGCCGATGGGCTGGTGCTGTGCCCTGGCGGCTTCGGCACCCTGGATGAAGCGCTGGAAGTCTTGACCCTGATCCAGACCGGCAAGAGCCCGCTGGTTCCCGTGGTACTGCTGGATGAACCGGGGGGCGGTTTCTGGAAAGGCGCCCTGGAGTTTATTCGCAACCAACTGGAGGCCAACCGCTACATCCTGCCCACCGACCTGAAATTGGTGCGCCTGGTGCATAGCGCCGAGGAGGCGGTCCATGAAATCAACCAGTTCTATGCCAACTTCCACTCTACCCGCTGGCTGAAACGTCAATTCGTGGTCCGCATGAACCATCCTCTCAGCGAGCATGCGTTGACGCATATACAAACAGCCTTCGCAGACCTGTTGCTCAGCGACGGTTTCCAGCAACTGGCCTATGCCGGTGAGGAATACGATGAGCCTCGCTTCAACCACCTGACGCGACTGGTATTCAACTTCACCGGTCGTAATCAGGGCCGGCTGCGGGAGTTGGTGGACTACATCAACTTGCCGGAAAACTGGGCTCAAGCCCAGGGTAAAGCACAGCAACGGGTGACGCCGGAGCCAGCGTGATGCCGTAAAACGCAAAAAAGGCCCGCTATTTTCATAGCGGGCCTTTTTGTATAAACGCAAAATCCATGTAGGAGCTGGCTTGCCAGCGATAGCGGTCTATCTGCCACGGTATTGATACCTGACCCACCGCTATCGCCGGCAAGCCGCCTCCTACAAGGGAGCGCTCACATTTCAGTCATCCAGATCCCGACCGCTCAACAAGCGGCTGATCATCTCCATCGAAAATCCGCGATAGCTCAAAAAGCGCCCTTGCTTGGCGCGTTCACGGGCATCAATTGGTAGATGGCCAGCAAACTTACGGCGCCAGGTGTCTTCCAGTTGCGTTTGCCAACTGATGCCACACTCACGCAGCGCCAGATCGATATCGGCACGCTGCAAGCCTCGCTGGCTCAGCTCTTCGCGAATCCGCGCAGGCCCGTAGCCCGAGCGTGCGCGGTAGGAAACAAAACTTTCGAGATAACGGGCTTCCGAAAGCAGCCCCTCTTCCGTCAAGCGGTCGAGGGCTGTTTCGATCATTTCGGGAGGGGCGCCACGCTGACGCAGTTTACGCGTCAGCTCGACCCGACCATGCTCGCGTCGTGCGAGCAGGTCCATTGCCGTACGCCGTACGGCAACCAGCGTATCGAGTACAACGGTCATCGCTGGTCTCAGATATCAGCGTCGGCTTCTGCCATGTCATCAACAGGTTCGCGGTTGGCTGCAGCCTTGACGTCTGGCGCCGGGGTCAGCAGCTTGTCGCGGATCTGCTTCTCAAGCGTCGCCGCGATATCAGGGTTGTCCTGCAGGAACTTGGCCGAGTTGGCCTTGCCCTGACCGATCTTGCTGCCGTTGTAGGCATACCAGGCACCGGACTTCTCGACAAAACCGTGCAGCACGCCCAGGTCGATCATCTCGCCGTTCAGGTAGATACCCTTGCCGTAGAGAATCTGGAACTCGGCCTGACGGAATGGCGGAGCTACCTTGTTCTTCACAACCTTGACGCGGGTTTCGCTACCGACAACCTCGTCACCTTCCTTCACCGCGCCAGTACGACGGATGTCCAGGCGAACCGAAGCGTAGAACTTCAGCGCGTTACCACCGGTGGTGGTTTCCGGGCTGCCGAACATCACGCCGATTTTCATCCGGATCTGGTTGATGAAGATCACCAGGCAGTTGGCGTTCTTGATGTTACCGGTGATCTTACGCAGGGCCTGGGACATCAGACGGGCTTGCAGGCCGACGTGCATGTCGCCCATTTCGCCTTCGATCTCGGCCTTCGGCACCAGGGCCGCCACGGAGTCGACCACGATCACGTCGATGGCGTTCGAACGCACCAGCATGTCGGTGATTTCCAACGCTTGCTCGCCGGTGTCCGGCTGCGAAACCAGCAGGTCGTCGACATTGACGCCCAGCTTGCCCGCGTATTCAGGATCCAGGGCGTGCTCGGCATCGACGAACGCGCAGGTGGCGCCCATTTTCTGTGCCTGGGCAATCACCGACAGGGTCAGGGTGGTTTTACCAGAAGACTCCGGACCGTAGATCTCAACGATACGGCCTTTTGGCAGGCCGCCAATGCCGAGCGCGATGTCCAGCCCCAGAGAGCCAGTGGAAATAGCCGGGATCGCCTGACGGTCGTGATCGCCCATACGCATTACGGCACCCTTGCCGAATTGACGTTCGATCTGACCCAGGGCCGCAGCCAAGGCTTTCTTCTTGTTGTCGTCCATTAAAGTCCTCACGTAATCAATAAGGCCTGACGGCCAACACCTGTATAAGTAGACAGTATTGTTCCATAAAGATCGGGGATCGCCTACCCCTGATTTTCTATTTCTGCTGCAGCTCGTCGCAACAGCCCCTCTAATGCGGCTTTTACCGTTTGTCGGCGGACCTCGTCACGGTTGCCAGGGAAGTGCTGGCACTCGGCCGTAACCTCGTCACCGACCCCCCAGGCCAGCCATACGGTGCCCACCGGTTTGTCCGGCGAGCCGCCATCGGGGCCTGCCACACCGCTGACCGCCACGGCAAACCGCGCCAGGCTTTTTTCCTGGGCGCCCCTGGCCATGGCCTCGACCACTTCACGGCTTACGGCGCCGACCTTGGGGAACAGCCCTTCCGGTACATTGAGCTGGCGGGTCTTCTGCCGATTGGAATAGGTCACATAACCGGCCTCGAACCAGGCCGAACTCCCGGGAATCCGTGTGATGGCTTCGGCAATACCGCCACCGGTGCAAGATTCGGCGGTGGTGACGTGGGCATTGAGCACCTGCAAACGTCGGCCAAGTTCGGCGGCGAGTTGGGTAATTTCCTTCACGGTCGTCTCCAGGAAAGTGCGGGGGTTTGCCTACCCTACAGGAGCCCATCGGCCACGCAAACGGCAGACAGCTGCAACAGGTTACCGGGTGATGGCCCGCACATACGCCTGGCAGGCCCGCAGCGCGATCAATCCGTTATCGCCGGCATCGGTGATGCCGATAATTCGCTGAGCATGCGCCGGGTCAAGTCGACCTCGCGGGGCGCCATGAACCACGCTGCGGGTGGCGGTGGCTGGCATTGAGTGGCCGGCGGCGGGATCGGCGGCGTCGAGAAGGACTGACAGGCGCACATCAGTAGTGGCCAGCCGGTCGCGCAGATAAACCTGGTTACGTTGTGCATCGCTCAACTCCCGCGTGTGCTGTTGATCGCTGGCGGCGAGCTGTTGCTCCAATGCCTGGCGCCTGGTTTGTTCGGCCAGGTAGTGGCGCTGCGCTGCCTGGCTTTGCTGGTTCAGCAGCTCTGAGTGCCGCGCCGCCTGGCGTTCGAACTCAAGGCCAAGGCGCCAGGCCTGGACCTGCCAACTGGCCACCGCCGGGACGGCCATCAGCAAGGCAACAGCCAGCATGCGCCAGCTCAACTGCATAACACCGCCCTCGCCTGCGCCCACAATTGCTGACGATGCTCCAGCCCATTGAGGCCACCATTGATACGGCGAGTGATGGTGGTGAATTGGTCCTGATCCGCCAGTTCATTCAAACCATTGCTGTGCCAGAACCAGGCGGCGGACTCGGCCGCCCATTGCGGTTGTTCCAGCAGTTCGGGGAAATGCAGCAGGCGTTCATCGCCAAACAGCGCGCGACTGCAGGCCAGGTAATTGCGCCGCCCGGTAATCTGGATCAGCCCACGGCCGCGGTATTTCTGACCGTCACCGTCGGCTTCGGGACTGTTGCCCAGGCGTACCGCCAGGGTGCCGGTGTCGTATTTGCTCAGGTATTGCTCGCCGCCCAGTTCCCGGACGTAGCGCAACTCACCGGACTCGTGACCGACCTGGGCAATAAAGGCGGCCATGCGTTTGGGTGCGGTGATGTGTCGGTGAAGCATGGCGGCGTTGAGCGCCGAAATGAAAACGCCCGCTTGGGCACGGGCGTTAGGCAGGATCTGTTGCAGTTGCGAAAGTGTCATCATCCTTGATCTCCACGGCCTAAGAGGCCAACCCACTGGCCATGATCGAACTGCGATAGCCCGTCGTCGTGTCGCCTACATGGGTCACCTTGTCAATCGACCAGCGCCCCTGCATATACCCAGGCCAAGTCTCATCCAGCAGCAACAGCCCTTCGGCGGACAGCAACGGGTTGCCAGGGCAATCAATGGCGATCGTCAGCCCTTCGCGCCCCACCCGGCGCAACTCGCCCTGCGCCACTGAGCGCGCTTCGGTTTCGCTCTGGCAGCGTTGGCGCAAAGTCTTGAATGGTGCGATCCCCACCTCGACCACACGCTGGCGAGAGGCCGCTCCATCCCACCAATTGACACGGCAGCCCTGATATTTGGCCCGCGCGCTTTCATCAATCCGCGCGCTGATAAACGCCTGCTCGCCAGGACGGTTGTCATGGGTCACCGACAACCGCACATCCGGCAGTTGCTGGCCCGACAGCGACTTGACCTGACCACTTTCGGCCAGTACATACAACTCGTTGATCGGCTTGGTCACTGCGTTGTAGCGCCCGGCCAGGCGGGTGATGAAGCCCATGTCGGTCTCATTCGACTGATCGATATGGTCGATCACAATCCCGTCCAATGCCGGCGCCACCCGGGGTGAAAACCCGTGCCGCGTGGCCAGTTGGCGAAACAGCGCACCGAGGGTCGTGGGGCCATGGCTGGCGGAACGGCGCTGGCGGTAACCGCTTTGGTCCATCACGCTGAACGGCGCCGCCGTGGCCACGATCGCCAGGCGCATGGGAAACAGGTAAGGCGTGCGCTGGGTAATCACAAACTCGCCTTTTTCCACCAGCCCCGACTCGCGGTAACCCACGCGCAAGCCGATCTTTGCACCCAGGCTCGGCAGGCCCTCCAGACCCTCGATGTTGATGGTCAGTTCCAGGCGGTCGGACTCGATGCCCGCCGCGTCGGTGTGTTTCCATTGCATCAGCCGTGGGTTGATCAACGCCGCATTGGCGCCATAGATCTCCACGACCGGGGTAAATCCCATTGCCATGCTGCCTCCTTAATCCCAGGCCGATACGGGTCGTACAAGACCGGGTTGCGCGTCCATTTCGGGCACGATCACCCAGATGCCCGCCGGCAACACCGGGCCATGCTCGGCAAGCCCTGGATTCAAGCGCCATAGGGTTTCTTCCGCCGCGTCATCACAACGGCCCAACTCGCGGTAGAGCAGCAGGTTGACCGAATCACCGGCAATACTTCGGACTCTACGCATTGACGAACTCCTCCAGCACCAGCGACCACTTGATCACCATGGCGGTGCCGTCATCGATAACATTGGCCTGGCTTTCCGTCAGTGCGGTGATGCGCCACAGGCCCCAGTTGCGGCCAATACCATCGACCAGCGGCAACGGCGTCCGTGCATCCAGCAGGACGCGTAATTGGTCGAGACGCTGCATGCCAACAGCCGCCATGGCGGTGCCGGCAAAGGTCAGTTTTTCCAGCTTCTGGCCGTTCTGCCGCGACTGGGGCTTGCTGGCGATAATCTCCAGGTCGCCCCAGCCACCATCACTGCCGCGTTGGAGCGTGGAGTAGGCGAACCCTCGGGACAGGCCAAATATAAAGTCGCCCAGTACCATCTGCTGTCGCATTAATCACCTCCATCGGTCAGTGCTGCGTTGCGCCGAACCGCCAGTGAATCGGTCAGCATCGGCATGCATTGGTTTTGCAGGGCCTGGATCACTCGGTCGACCACCTGCTGGGCGTCGGCAGGGTTGACGCCGGTGATCTGGATGCTCGGCGCCAGCGTGACCTGGACGTTGTCCGAGCGCGCGCTGTTGAGTTCCTTGCTCACCGAATCGGGCGATGGCAGGCGGTCGCTGGAAGGGAAGAGTTTTTCACCCAGCCAGGTGCCCGCCTCGCCGCCCAACAGGCCGCCGATCAGGCCACCGACGGCAGTGCCAACGCCTGGCAAAACCAGGGTACCAAGGGCCGCGCCGGCAGAGGCGCCGACCCACGCACCACCGGCAGTGCCGAGGCTGCTGCCGACCGCTTGCAGGTCGCCGTTGCGCACACCCTGGACGAGGTTGATGGCGGTGTCGGCGTAGCGCAGCGGCGCAAGGGATCGAGTGCCGACAGACTCCAGTTTGCTCATCGTTGAAACCAGGCTGGAGGGGATAGTCTTGGGCAAAGCGAGCGCTGGAGTGCTGAGCAATGCCGGCCCTTGAGCGGATGAAACAGGCGCCTTGGATGAACCCTCGCCCAGGCGCGGAGCGGGCCGATAAGCTTGAAGCGACGCACCATGAAAACCCACTTTTGGCCCGTCAAACACCTTGCCGGCCTGTCCAAAAACACGCTGCAGCGTTGCCATTGACCCGGCCATGCGGCTGCCCAAGCGGGTGGTTTTTTTCGACGACGACGGCCTCAGCCGCTCGGTGAGTCTCTGGCGCACCGTTTTTTTCGGCAGGAAACGCGCACGCCCCTTCAAGGTTTCGGTTGCCCCTGGGCAGCAGCAATCCTTGCTGTCGTCGCGAAACAGTTTCCCCACACCGGGCAACTTGCCAAGCGTCACATCGACAGCCTTGCCCGTTAACCGGCTCCTGGCCGTATCGAGATAGCCCTCCCCCAACCACTTGGCCCCCTTGGCGTACCAGGAATCCGCTGCCGGCTCCTTGTCTTTGGCAGCCTCCTCTTGAGCCACAGGGGCGGGGCTTGCAGCGACGCTGCCGAGCAGGGAGTTGCCTGTGATAAACAGGGTGCTATTGAGGGTTTCCAGACTCTCACGCAGCCGCACCTGTTCCTCGGTCAACGCATGGATGTGCAGGCTGGCGTTGGCCAGGGCCAGGCTCAGCTCAGACGGTGGCTCTGTCGCCACGCCCATAGTGGGAGCGCCAATCAGACTTTCATTCGGCTCGGCAAGCAGGCCCGACAGTTGCGAGGCGCCACTTTCGGCGAGCCCGGGAAAGGTCATCCAGCGTTTGTCTTCGTCCGCGAGCTTGAGCGTATATCGAGCGTCTTGCATCTCGCTCTCCTCCTATTTGACGCCAAGGCGAGTGATCGCGATGTCGTAGCGGCGCAATGCTTTGGCGGCATTCCATTCAAGAATTTCCGCTTCGTTTACCGAATAAACCAGCGGAACGACGTCGAGGATTACTTCGATGTCGCGCTGCGAAAGAAGTCCGCCGGTTTGTTTAAAAAATCGTCGATGCGCTCCTGCAGTTGCGTCCAGTCGGGCACGGTCAGGCCGTCCAGGTCAGGGATCATAAGGCCGGTGCAGTGCGAGGTGATGAACTCGGCGCGCTCTTTGTTGGTGGCGAGTTTTTTCATCACCTTGGTGGCGCGCAGCGCGGGCATTTCCAGGGTGACGCTGGTCAACACACGGCCGGCCACTTCCAGCGGCAGCAGCAGTTGCACCTGCTCGCCAGGCTCGGTGGAGTCGCCCAGAAAGAACGAGGCCGGGCGTGTCGACATGTCGTGTACGTGCTGGGCAATGCTCACGTAGTCCGGGCGCTTGAGTTGGTCGAGTTCCTTTTCCGAGAGGCCGGTGGCCAGTTTGGCCAGCTCGAAGAACTGGTCATCCTCGTCCTCGCCAGCGCGGGCCAGCGCTTGTTTTTGCGCGGCGTAGAACAGCGCGTTGAGTTGAATCTGCTCGATCGTCGCACCGTTGTCGGCGGTGATCGGCGCCAGCAGGCTATGCAGGGGTGGCTTCCAGGCCATGGGCAAAATTCCTTGATGACAATTTAGAAAGCGTGGGCACGGTCAGTGTGGGAGCCGGCTTGCCTGCGATACAGGCAGCGCGGTCTTTCAGTTGAACTGAGGTGATGCAATCGCCGGCAAGCCAGCTCCTACAGTGGCCGCGCCGTGGGCAGGCTTACGGCATCAACACCGCACGCCGGGCATCACCGAGGATGTCGACGCCGTTGAGCACGAACTTCTGGGTGCGCACGTCGATGTCGATCACCGGCACGCCGTTGTCCAGGCGATGGTAGGTGCGGCAGGACAGATCCAGGGTGGTGGTAGCCTTGTCGCCCATCTTCAGCTTGGCTTCTTCCAGGGATTTAAGCTTGCCGCCGACGGTGTGGTAGGTGAAGTAGGCCTTGCCGTCCTGGTCCTGGCCCGCTTCACGCACGTTGAGCAGGATGTCTTCGCCCAAGCGCACGCCCAGGGCCAGCATGATTTCGGGACCGGCGCCTTGCAGCACCAGCTTGGCGCTCAGCACCTTGGCGCTCTTGGCCATTTCCTCGGCGATAAAGCGCCCGCCGGTCATGGCTTCCATCTCGAACTCGATCTTCGGCGGGGTGAATTCCTCGACGGTCGCCGACAGCGGCAGGCCCTGGAGAGTGGCCGCAATGGCCTGTCTGACTCGGTTGGTAAACATTAGAGAACGTCCTCCAGGAATTGCTCGATGATTTCATCGCGGGCATTGAGTTGATAAACCATGTGTTCGTTCGGCGCGTAGCGGCCGTAGTCGATCACGATGAACCAGGTACCGTTCTTGTACTTCTCGACACTGTTGAGTTCCGGGTGCAGGTACACGCTACCGCCCGGGATGGTTTCGTCGGCCACCAGGGTTTGCAGCCAGTCGTTGATGCGCTTGACCTCCTGGTCCATGAACGACTTGGTCAGGTTGTGCGCCATGGCTTTCTGCCCGGCCTTGACCAGCTTGCGACTGATGGCGTCTTCCAGGCCGACATAGCTGATGAACTTGCCGGTGATGGAACGGTTACCCAGCAGCGAGAAGCCGCCGAGGATGGTGCGGGCGTAGTAGCTCACGCCGTAGCGGTTGAGCAGGTCGCCTTCGGTGGAGGTGTCGAGGATGTTGTACTCGACCACCCGCGACACGTCTTCGGCGAAGGTCACCTGGTTGCCCGGGCTCTCCCACTGCTTGACCTTGGCCAGCGCGGCAATGGCCAGGGACGACGGCGCGAGGAACACGTTTTTCTTCGCGGCCTTGGAGTACACCGACGGCATGTTGTGTACCAGCAGGCAACGGTCGAAACCCAGGTCGGCGCCACCCAGCTCGCCGCTGTAGGTCACTTGATCGGCGACGCTGGCGTCTTTGCCGTCCAGCACCACACGGGCCTTGATGCGCTTGCCGAACGCGGCAAACTCACCGGCCACGGCCTTGGTGCCGGTGAAGCCTGGAGCGCCAATGATGGTCAGGTCTTCCGGGACGCTGCCAAGCGCCGCGAGGCCCAGCTTGCGACCGGTCACCGGCTCGTTGCCGCCGATCACGTTGTTGAGGGTATCGGCGGGGGTCGCGCCCTCTTCGACGATCACCACATAGACCGGCACCTTGACCACTTTGAGGATCTGGTACACCGCATGAAACAGCGTGCCCGACTCGGCGCCGGTGGGGTCTAGCAGAGCCTGCGCGGTGAAACTGTTGATGCGGAACGGGGCGTTTTTCGGGATCGACAGGTGCGCATTAGGCGCAGTGCCGACCAGACCGATCACGTTGTCACCCAGGCCACCCATGGCCTCGGGGGATTCGCTGGCATTGACGGTGATGCCGTTATGCTCGAAGTTCAAAACCTCAGCCATGATTATTCAGCCTTCTTGGTGACGGCCTTCTTGGCCGGTGGGGTGTCTTGGGCGGCAGCCAGCACGCTGGTCAGTTCCAGGCGGCCGGCGGTGCGCAGGGCGGTTGCTTCGACGTCCAGCAAGTCCAGCTCCTGACCGACGGTGGACCAGTGGCCACCTTGGGTGGGGAATGGGATGAGGACGGTGTAGGTTTGGCGGTTGGCCATGGTGGGAATTCTCCGGGTGCAAAAAGCGCAAAGCCCCTTCGGGAGGGGCTTTGGGCGGGCGAAAAAAAACCGCTTTCGCGGTGGTGTGTATTACTTCAGGAAGGCCGGTTTTTCGGGCCAGATCACGGCGTCCGGATCGGCGCCTTGATCGGGGATATCGCGCAGGGCCTTGCGGTAGGCGACGAAGACCGGGCGGTCCTTTTCCGTCATGGGGTAATCGGGCATCGCGGCGTAATCGCTGGCGGCAAGATCGGCGTCGCGGGAGGCACGGATTTCCGTCCACTTAATCAAAGGATGCAGTTCAGCAAGTGCAAATACAGGTTTCATTAACGCTCTCCTTAACCCAAAGCCAACATGCATGACCAGTCAGCGGGATGAGTGACTACACCCGTGCAGGCCCCAGCAAGCATCACTTCAACTACCCCATTTGCTGTAAAACACATTGGATGGATAACCCAATAATGGCCAAACATACGAGTCGGTTGCATGACCACTGAACACCAGCGCCATTTACCTTTCTCAGCCCCTGTACTCCACGCGCCACTGATCTCCCCGTCAATTAACCGAACAAAAGCACCTATTGTCACAGTCGAGTTCATAAGCAACGGGCGACCACCGCTTAACTTTCCGTCATCGACAGACCTTGGATAAGCGAGCCAGGCACTTACAGTATTATCCGTCCATTTCATTTGCCATACGTGAATACCATTTCTCCAATACTCAGCGGCCCTAATATCAAAGTCAGGAAATTGCTCCCGAACATCAGCTTGGACTTGTTGCATAAAATCAACATCAGCCGAGGGTCGCCCAGCTTTTTGAGAAGCACTGGTAACCGTCCGCAATTTCGTTGTCGTTACCTGTTGATGAATATCCCATCCCTCAATCAGATTGCCCGTGGCATCCGGCGCCATACTAAAATTTTGCGTAAGTGCCAGCCTAGGCAGACGCTGATCCAAACTTGCAATCTGTTCGCGGTAAGTTCGTTGCGCCACTTCAAGGGCCCGATCAATCTCGCCGATCTTACCCGTCACAACACCCGTCAGATTATTTGCCGCGCTGACAACCGCGGCCAATTGCTGTTCAGTACTCAATGTTTAAACTCCTTGTAGTGCATTGATCTTGTGTTAAGCCTTCGCTTCAAGCGCCATCAATCGAAATAAAGCTCCGATGCCTCGCGCCATGTTGTCGATACTGGCCGTCGAGAGTGACGCCAACTCATCCACCACCAGGATGTTGAGGTTTTCCGACCCCACGATCACGGTGACGCTATCCGCCGGCAACGGCGAAATATCCAACGTAAACTTCTGCAACACCCGCGCCGCCGCCGCCTTGTACGTCAGCAACTTCCCCGCCACCGAGTACACCGCCAACAGCGTGCCACTGGCGAGGTAAAACCCGAACTCGCCAATCTCATATTCACCATCGCCATCAAACAGCGCGGCCATGCGCAGTTGGCGCTGGCCCAGGTCTTCGTAATCCACAATCGCCACGCGCTGGCGCTCATCGCGCAGGGCGGTTTCGTTGCCGGTGGGGTTGTAGCGGCCGGTGCCGGCGGCGATGTGGGTGATTTCGCCTTTCAAGCCTTGGTTCTTTGCCTGCAACACTTCATCCAAACCCTTGGAGGTGAAGCGCACCAGGCGCGTAATGTCATCGGTCATGGCTGCGCCCTGAGGTCGTAGTCGTTAATGGTGTAGTGCTGGGCCACGCCCGCACTGTTAAGCCCTGAACTCAACATGAGTTGCGGCAAGGCGCCCCGCAGCGACAGCTCGCTGTCACTTAGCGCCGCATGGGCGACGCTGGTGATGGGCAGCCTGCCCACCACCTCATGCACCAGGGTGATGGTGGCCAGGTCGCGCTCGCTCTTGGCCGCGTTGATGCGGCGGATCAAGCGGTTGTGGTCGCCACTGGACCAACTGCGGCCGATGATCGCCTGCACGTCGAAGGTGTAGGGCTGGGCCAGCGGGCGCTGTTGGTACCAGGCCAGAATATTGGGGGTAAACCCCAGGGATTCGACTGCGTGGCTCAACGCCTTGGGCGTACCGGCCTGGCGCTGGATCTGCCAGGACAGGGCGACCGTGAGGCGCTTTTCGGTTTCATCGGCAGCGGCGTTCCATTCACTGACGCCACGGTCGGCGGCCAGGTAAGGCAGGAACGCCTGCGGCGTGTGCAGCGGATTCATCAGCGCCGGGAACGGCGGCTCAACCCGTTCGAGCAACTTACCGAAACCCAGGTCCAACGCCCTCTCCAGCGGCGAACTGTTGGCCGGCAATAAACTGGATGTGTGCTCACTCATAGCGTCAGCACCTGCACCTCGACACCCGTGCAATACGGAGCCTGGAAGGCCGTGGTGATGATCGGCGCCAGCGGTTCGAGAATCTCCAGTTGCGTAGCCCCGGCGGTGTGGATGGTGTAGTCGATCCAACTCGGGTCCACGCGCCCTTCAAGGCGGTGGCAAGATTCGGCATAACGTTGCAGCAATTGCTGGGCCGCCACTTGCGTCAGCCCCGAGTCCGGGCCGGCGTTGATCCTGGCGACCACGCGAATCTTATAGGGCACGATCTGCGCGCCCTGCACTGTCACCCAATCGGTTTCCGGGCGCACATCGGGCCGGGCGAAATGGCGGCGCACACCGTCAAGCAAGTCCGTCGATGGCGTGCCATTACCCGAGCGGGAGAGCACTGTGACCATGACCTCGCCAGGTGCCGTGCGCCGGGCGTTGCCATCCTTGACCTGGGCGGCATAGCCATCCGGGTCGAAGGTATAACTGACTGTCACCACGCCAGCAGCGGCACTCTGCACTTTCACCACCGGCCGCTCGCCAAGGGTGAACACCTCGCGGCGATACTGCATGCGTGAACCCGCAGCCGGCGCGTGGGGCGCCAGGTAGTAGCGCAGCCGCGCATCGTCGTCACTTTCCAGGGTTGGCGGCACGGGCGGGAACGCCGCCGGGTCGCCTGGGTCAAGCACCTGGCGCTCCAGGCCCATATCGGCCAGGCGCGCATCCAGGTTGCTGCCGGTGGCCCACCACGCCAGCATCTGCTGGATCCGCGCATTGTATTTGCGCTCATGGGTTTGCAGGCGCACACAAAAGGCTTCCAGGGCCAGGGTCAGCAACTCGCTTTCATTGTCCAGGCTGACCTTGAGTTTGGCCGCGCTTTGCGGGGCGCGGGTGGCCACGTAGTCGACGACAAATGCCTTGAACTGCGCCAGCAGCGGTTCGAATTCGTCGACGGCAATGAGGTCGGGCGGCGCCAGTTGGTTCTGCCCGGGGATCAACATGCTCATGTCACCACCTCGAAGGATTGCTTGCGGTTTTTCCAGGTGCCGGCAAACCGCAACAGCAGGCCTGCGCCCTGGCGATTGGCGACGATGACTTGCGGGGCAAAATCGGCGATGCCGTTCTGCTGGTTGTAAAAGGCCTGGGCGGCGTGGCTTTGGGCGAGGATCAGCAGATCATCGCCCAGGTTCTGCCCCAGCAGCTGCGGGATCATCGAACCGTAAAGCGGGCGTTTCTGCCGCGAGCCCAAAGGTGTGGTCAGGGCCCGGGTGGCGCGCTGGACGAATTGCAGCCAGTCGTCCACCACGGCCCCGGTGTTTCTCTCAATTCCGATCATGGCAAATCCTTATGCCGTGCTGATAACTCGGCCCTGGTGATCGACCACCGGGCCACTCAAGTGCACGCCGGATGCATCCAGCAGCATGCCGACGGCTCCGACTTGCAGACTGATGGTTGCGGCGGTCATGACTAAACGGGCAGCGCCCAAATTCATTTCCACTTGCTCGCGAGAGCCGCTGAATGCCGCTGGTCCATTGTTCCAACCCAATACATGTGCTGCGGCGTCGTAGGCGCTTTGCGTGCCGTCCTCATAACGTCGACTCGTCAGGCTGGCCGCACTGGACAGCGGCGGAAAGCGGTCACTGTTGAGGCCAAACAACGCCACCGACTGCCCCCCACCCTCGCCACCGCCGTAGTTGAGCAGCAGGCATTGCTCACCCACCGTGGGGATCCGCGTTTCCGTCTGCGCGCCGGCGCTGGGGTTGAAAAAGCGAATCGCCGGGGTCAGCAACTCGCCATGGCTGACCTTGCAGGTATTGCTGGCCGCATCGACCTCCTGGCACACGCCGATCCGGCAAAAGCTCTCGGCACGCCGATAGAGGTCTTCAAGCTGGGTTTCCATGTGGGCCAGACGCTCGATCAGGGGCGCCAATTGCAGGCGTAACAGTGCATCGAACATGGGCTACTCCTGCAATGGCCGGTATTGATCGGGGTCGTCGATGTTCGACACTTCCCAGGTGCGGGCAAACAGCGGCTTGCCGATGGGGTCGTCGAGCAGTGGCGGGCCGAGGTAAAGGGTCTGGCTGAAGGACACGGTCCAACTGTCATAGTTGGTTTCGGCCCCCGCCAGGCTCGACGGCAGCGCGACGATATTCACCGGCACATCGCACTGGGCCGGCGGCAACTGCCAACGGTTATCCAGTACCAGGTCCATCAGCCGGCTCGCCAGGTCACAAGCGTCAAAGGGTTGCGCGCCCTGGGCGGCCATGACTTTGAGCGAGATCGACAGCACATGGGCCTTGCGCCCTTCAAGGGAGCGCACGCCGGGGCCATTGCGCTCGACCGTGATCGCCACGCCGGTTTCATCCGTCGCCAGAAAGCCCGGCGGGCTGACCACCCGCAAATCGGGGAACGCTGCACGCAGCGCCTCGCCGACAGCAATCGGCAGCTGTGAAGGTTTTTCAATGAGGGTCATGGTGTGGCTTCCTTGCAACAATCACTTTGAATCCGGGGGTTGGTTGACCCCGATGCGCTTGGCGGCCCAGCGCTCATACAGGCCGATGGCCACGTCGGCACCGGCCATGGCGGTCAGGCATCCGAGGGCGCCCGCCGTCCAGATCGACATGCCAGCGGCATACAGCAGCATCAGTGCCGATACCCCGCACACCATGCACGCCCCGGAACGCAGGGCCAGGCGACGGACCAGCGACCAACCGCGGGCGCCCTCCTTGTCGGCGCGCCACATTTCCCCGGATACCCCGCCGATCAGGGCCAGAATAATCACCAGCCAGATAGGCATTTCTGCCAACGCTTGCTGCTCGTTTGTCATGTCACGCCTCCTGGAATGCGTAAAACCGGCAGGTGGCCGGTGCTTTGATCAATAAGTGGTTTGATGTGTCGGTAGGCATTCCAAAAAGCCCGGTTGCCCAGGCTTTTCAGTAATGCGGTCCTTGCGATCTTTCGGCGCTACTGGCGCGGTACGGATCTTTCCTCGATGTTTTTCCGACCACGATCCCTGTCTGCCGGATAACTGCTTCTGGTGCTTTACGCTGCACACCCGGGTCAGTTGCCAACCCTCTGAACCGTTAAGGCCGGTTCATCGCTGCCTGTGGTGAAACCGTGAAACTAAAGAGCGTCGGCATCCTTGCCGGTGTTGCCTGGCGTCCTTGCCATCACTCGGTGGCGTCCTTGCCAGTGTTGCGTGCCTTCCTTGTCTTCCCTGGCAGCATCCTTGCCGCCTCCACCAGGCCTTGTTGGCTGGCTTGAGATGAAGAATATGCATGTATGGATATACAGTCAATGCATAAATGCATTTATTTCCACCCAAACAATGCATATCAGCATAAACATCTTGAAAGACAGCCACTTGGCGGTTTTCCGCAGGCGAAAAAAAGCCCGCTGATGAGCGGGCTGTTTCTTACAAAGGAGGTTTAGCGGGCGTACATGCCCCACCAGAAAACGTGACCGAGGATGCTGATCTGTTCTTCCTGGATATCCTGGAAGCTGTAGTCCTCATCCGGATGCTCATCACGATTGAAACTGCGCAGGCGAATCCCCGAAGGCAGGCGATAGAGCTGTTTGACCCGCAATTGGCCGTTGTGGTTGATGGCATACAAATCGCCATCGACGATATCGCCAATCCCGCTCTTGCCAGCATTGACCCCCACCGTCGCCCCATCGCGCAATACCGGCAGCATGCTGTTACCGCGCACCGTCACACACTTGGCCTGATCGAATTGCACACCGTTATGCCGCAGGCTGCGCTTGCCGAACCGCAGGCTGGCCTTCTCGCTTTCCTCGATGACGAATCTTCCTGATCCAGCAGCCAATTCAACCTCACGCAAAAAGGGGATCGACACCTCGTCGTCATTGACGGGGGTATCGTCGTCCCACAGGCTTATATCCTTGAGCTCCGAATGCATCGGGTCACGCTCATCCAACCGCACCGGCGCCGCACGCCCGCGCAACTGGTCAGTGCTGATACGGAAATAATCAGCGATACGCGAGATGTGCTTGTCCGACGGATCAACGATCTTGCCGCTGAGGATCCGGGACAGAGTGGATTGAGGCACGCCGGTACGCCGGTGAAGCTCCGTGGGGGAGATCCCGTCGTGATCGAGCAGCTCTCTTAAGACGATTGAAACGTTGCGTTTTTGCATAACGGGGATAGTGACGGGAGTTTTTGGGGTTGGCAAATGCTAATTTGCATATTTTGTGCATGGCGTATGCACATCCACACCTAATGCCGATTTTCTGTAGGAGCGAGCTTGTCTCCGGGCGGCGTTCCGACGAAAAACCTCAGAGCACCGCGCTTACCCAGCAAGCACGCATTATCGTTAACGTTCTTCGCGAGCAAGCTCGCTCCTACAGCCAAGATCGGCGTTAGGTGTACTCCTTCTGCGTTTTACCTGACCGTTTGTGAACTGCGAAGCACTGACCTCACATGTTAACCTTGCCGCCATCGCAAAAAATGCTGGGCCAAGCGCCCCCTTTGCCCCATCACTTTCAACGAATTTGCCTACTATCCAATGAGTAAAAACACTTCCGATCTGTCCTCCCACACGCCAATGATGCAGCAGTACTGGCGCCTGAAAAACCAGCACCCTGATCAGTTGATGTTCTATCGCATGGGCGATTTCTACGAGATCTTCTATGAAGATGCGAAGAAGGCCGCCAAGTTGCTGGACATCACCCTGACCGCGCGCGGGCAGTCGGCTGGGCAGGCGATTCCGATGTGTGGGATTCCTTATCATTCGTTGGAAGGTTACCTGGTCAAGCTGGTCAAGCTCGGCGAGTCGGTGGTGATCTGTGAGCAGATCGGCGACCCGGCCACCAGCAAGGGGCCGGTGGAACGTCAGGTGGTGCGCATCATTACGCCGGGGACGGTGAGTGATGAGGCGCTGCTGGATGAGCGCCGCGACAACCTGATCGCGGCGGTGCTGGGGGATGAGCGGCTGTTCGGCCTGGCGGTGCTGGATATCACCAGTGGCAACTTCACAGTCCTGGAGATCAAGGGCTGGGAAAACCTGCTGGCAGAGTTGGAGCGGATCAATCCGGTGGAGTTGATGATCCCGGATGACTGGCCCAAGGACCTGCCGGCGGAAAAACGTCGTGGGACCAAGCGCCGTGCGCCGTGGGATTTTGAGCGTGATTCGGCGCTAAAAAGTCTGTGCCAGCAATTCTCCGTGCAGGATCTCAAGGGCTTTGGCTGCGAGACCCTGACCCTGGCCATCGGCGCCGCCGGTTGCCTGCTCAACTATGCAAAGGAAACCCAGCGCACCGCCCTGCCGCATTTGCGCAGCCTGCGCCATGAGCGCCTGGACGACACCGTGGTGCTCGATGGCGCCAGTCGGCGCAATCTGGAGTTGGACACCAACCTGGCGGGCGGGCGCGACAATACCCTGCAGTCGGTGGTCGACCGTTGCCAGACCGCCATGGGCAGCCGTTTGCTGACCCGCTGGCTGAACCGCCCGCTGCGCGACTTGACGGTGCTGCAAGCGCGTCAGTCATCTATTACCTGCCTGCTGGACGTCTACCGTTTTGAAAAGCTGCAGCCGCAGCTCAAGGAGATCGGTGATATCGAGCGAATCCTCGCGCGAATCGGCTTGCGTAACGCTCGCCCTCGCGACCTGGCACGCTTGCGAGACGCGCTGGGCGTATTGCCCGAGTTGCAACAGGCGATGACCGAACTGGAAGCGCCGCACCTGCAACAACTTGCCGTCACGGCCGGCACCTACCCGGAACTGGCGGCGCTGCTGGCAAAAGCCATCATTGACAACCCGCCTGCGATCATCCGCGACGGAGGCGTGCTCAAGACCGGCTACGACAGCGAGCTGGACGAGCTACAAGCCCTGAGCGAAAACGCCGGGCAGTTCCTGATTGACCTGGAGGCCCGCGAAAAAGCCCGCACCGGCCTGGCCAATCTCAAGGTCGGCTACAACCGTGTGCACGGCTACTTTATTGAATTGCCGAGCAAGCAAGCCGAGCAGGCACCTATCGATTACCAGCGCCGCCAGACCCTCAAAGGTGCCGAGCGCTTCATCACGCCCGAGCTCAAAGCATTCGAAGACAAAGCACTGTCGGCCAAGAGCCGCGCCCTGGCCCGGGAGAAAATGCTCTATGAGGCCTTGCTCGAAGACCTGATCGGCAAGCTGGCACCGTTGCAGGACACCGCCGCGGCCCTGGCCGAGCTGGATGTGTTGAGCAACCTGGCCGAGCGCGCCTTGAACCTTGACCTGAACTGCCCGCGTTTTGTCAGCGAGCCGTGCATGCGCATTGTCCAGGGTCGCCATCCGGTAGTGGAACAAGTGCTGACCACCCCGTTCGTGGCCAACGACCTGTCGCTGGACGACGATACGCGCATGCTGGTGATCACCGGTCCGAACATGGGTGGTAAATCCACCTACATGCGCCAGACCGCATTGATCGTGCTGCTGGCGCATATCGGCAGCTTCGTGCCGGCGGCCAGTTGCGAGTTGTCCCTGGTAGACCGCATTTTTACCCGGATCGGCTCCAGCGATGACCTGGCCGGTGGCCGTTCGACCTTTATGGTGGAAATGAGCGAAACCGCCAATATCCTGCACAACGCCAGCGACCGCAGCCTGGTATTGATGGACGAAGTGGGGCGCGGCACCAGTACCTTCGACGGCTTGTCCCTGGCCTGGGCGGCAGCCGAGCGCCTGGCGCACCTGCGGGCCTATACGCTGTTTGCCACCCACTACTTCGAGCTGACCGTATTGCCGGAAAGCGAGCCGCTGGTGGCCAACGTGCATCTCAATGCCACCGAGCACAACGAACGCATCGTGTTCCTGCACCATGTGCTGCCAGGCCCGGCCAGCCAGAGTTACGGCCTGGCCGTGGCGCAACTGGCCGGTGTACCGAACGACGTGATTTTGCGCGCCCGCGAGCACCTCAGCCGCCTGGAAACCACGGCCCTGCCCCATGAGAATGTGGTCGCCAGCCCCGCCAAGGCCACCAGCAAACCTGCGGCACCGCACCAGAGCGATATGTTCGCCAGCCTGCCCCATCCGGTGCTGGATGAGTTGGCAAAGCTTGACCTGGATGACTTGACACCGCGTAAAGCGCTCGAAATGTTATATGCACTGAAGACTCGGATATAACGCAGACGCTTGCAAGCTGGTAGACTCTCGCGCGGTTTGGGATGCTGCGGGCTTTTAGCCTGGCCCGCAGACTATCGCTCCCGAACCTCGCGAGCCCTGCCACAAGGGGTTTCGCTGCCGCCGCCTGAGGAGAAAATTAGAAATGACCTTCGTCGTCACCGACAACTGCATCAAGTGCAAGTACACCGACTGCGTAGAAGTGTGTCCGGTGGACTGCTTTTACGAAGGCCCGAATTTCCTGGTGATCCACCCGGATGAGTGCATTGACTGCGCCCTGTGTGAACCAGAATGCCCGGCCGTTGCGATTTTCTCCGAGGATGAAGTCCCGGCAGAGATGCAGGAATTTATTCAGTTGAACGTCGAGCTGGCGGAAATCTGGCCAAACATCACTGAGAAAAAAGAATCGCTTCCAGATGCGGAAGAGTGGGATGGCGTAAAAGGCAAGATCAAAGACCTCGAACGCTAACAGCGTCGCGCCCCTTCAAAAGGCCCCTTGCGGGCCTTTTTGCGTTTCTGCACGCTGGTCTTTTACTTTTCTGCAGGCAAAAAAAGGGGCGGTTTGACCCGCCCACATTTTTTCCCTAGTCCCTGTGTTCCCTTTCATCGTCCTGATGAATCGCATCCTGCGAGGTTCCCTGAGTCATCGATCCTTGATGACTGTGTCAATCCGTGGACACAGGGCTGATAGTAGAGACTTCCCGAACAAGTTCAACGGGATCCATTCGCAAGCACAACCTGTCGCCGCCTTCGAACCACAATAAATAAATGTTATTTTTCAATTACATAGAAATATATCCAGGTAATTCGAGGCGTCCTGGCGCGGCTAAAAAACCAAACACTTACGAAAAAGTAAGCGAATGCTTACACGGCCCATTAGGGAAATGCGCACTCGACCGTCCAAAAGGTTTACGCCAGACAAGAAAAAGCCCCGACAGGGTCGAGGCTTTTCTGCCTTCAGGCTGATCAGTCGTCGCTGACAGTGATGGTCGGCATTGCCTGGGCACCGGCTTCCTGCAAGACAATCCGCGCGCCCACATGGCGGGCCAGTTCCTGGTAAACCATGGCGATCTGCCCATCCGGCTCGGCGACCACCGTCGGCTTGCCGCCATCAGCCTGCTCACGAATGCCCATCGACAGCGGCAATGAAGCCAGCAACTCAACGTCATATTGCGTGGCGAGCTTTTCACCGCCGCCTTCACCGAACAAATGCTCGGCGTGACCGCAGTTGGAACAGATGTGCACCGCCATGTTTTCCACCACGCCCAGCACCGGGATGTTGACCTTGCGGAACATCTCCACGCCTTTGCGCGCGTCGAGCAGCGCCAGGTCCTGGGGCGTGGTCACGATCACTGAACCGGCCACCGGCACTTTTTGCGCCAGGGTCAGCTGGATATCACCGGTGCCTGGCGGCATATCGATCACCAGGTAGTCCAGGTTGCCCCAGTCGGTCTGCATCACCAGTTGCATCAAGGCCCCGGACACCATCGGCCCACGCCAGACCATCGGCGTGTTGTCATCGGTGAGGAACGCCATCGACATGACTTCCACGCCATGGGCCTGGATTGGCACGAACCACTTCTGGTCCTTGATCTTGGGCCGCGAACCTTCGGCAATGCCAAACATCACGCCCTGGCTGGGGCCATAGATATCCGCGTCGAGAATCCCCACCCGCGCGCCTTCACGGGCCAGGGCCAGGGCCAGGTTGGCCGCCGTGGTCGATTTGCCCACGCCGCCCTTGCCCGACGCCACGGCCACCACGTTCTTGACGTTGGCCAGGCCCGGGATCTGTGCCTGGGCCTTGTGCGCGGCGATCACGCACTGGATGTCGACCTTGGCCGAACGCACACCGTCCAGGCCTTCAATGGCCATTTGCAGCATCTGCGCCCAGCCGCTCTTGAACAGGCCGGCGGCGTAGCCCAGTTCAAGCTGGACCGTGACCTGATCGCCCTGCACATCAATGGCCCGGACACAGCCGGCGCTGACCGGGTCCTGGTTCAGATAGGGGTCGGTGTACTGGCGAAGAACGGCTTCCACCGCTGCGCGATTGACGGCGCTCATGGGCTACTCCCGGAAAAGACAGACTAAAACAGGCGGCTATCCTAACCGTTCCCGCGCCCGAGGGGCATGCTTTCGCGACATTGGAAAACCCTGAAACAGCCTCACGGGGTGAAATAAATTCGCCGGCGCTTTATAGTGGCCGACCTCCGTTTCATCAAGTAGCCGAGCCCCATGTCCGAGCCACGCAAGATCCTCGTCACCAGCGCCCTGCCCTATGCCAATGGTTCCATCCATCTTGGCCATATGCTTGAGTACATCCAGACCGATATGTGGGTGCGCTTCCAGAAGCATCGCGGCAATCAATGCATCTATGTCTGCGCAGACGACGCCCACGGTTCGGCCATCATGTTGCGCGCCGAAAAGGAAGGCATCACTCCGGAACAACTGATCGCCAACGTCCAGGCTGAACATAGCGCCGACTTTGCCGAGTTCCTGGTGGATTTCGACAACTTCCACTCGACCCACGCCGAAGAAAACCGCGAGCTGTCGAGCCAGATCTACCTGAAGCTGCGTGACGCCGGGCACATTGCTACGCGCTCGATCACCCAGTATTTCGACCCGGAAAAGAAAATGTTCCTGGCCGACCGCTTCATCAAGGGCACCTGCCCCAAGTGCGGCACTGAAGACCAGTACGGCGACAACTGCGAAAAATGCGGTGCCACCTATGCACCCACCGACCTGAAGGATCCGAAGTCGGCGATCTCTGGCGCCACCCCGGTGCTCAAGGATTCCCAGCACTTCTTCTTCAAGCTCCCGGATTTCCAGGAAATGCTGCAAGCCTGGACCCGCAGCGGCACCCTGCAGGACGCCGTGGCGAACAAGATCGCCGAATGGCTGGATGCCGGCCTGCAACAGTGGGACATCTCCCGTGATGCGCCGTATTTCGGTTTTGAGATACCCGATGAACCGGGCAAGTACTTCTACGTGTGGCTGGACGCGCCAATCGGCTACATGGCCAGCTTCAAGAACCTCTGCGACCGCACGCCAGAGTTGGACTTCGACGCGTTCTGGGGCAAGGACTCCACCGCCGAGCTGTACCACTTCATCGGCAAGGACATCGTCAACTTCCACGCCCTGTTCTGGCCGGCCATGCTCGAAGGCTCGGGCTACCGCAAGCCAACCGGCATCGCCGTGCACGGCTACCTGACGGTCAACGGCCAGAAGATGTCCAAGTCCCGTGGCACCTTTATCAAGGCGCGCACCTACCTGGACCACCTGTCGCCGGAGTACCTGCGCTACTACTACGCGTCCAAGCTGGGCCGTGGCGTAGACGACCTGGACCTGAACCTGGAAGACTTCGTGCAGAAGGTCAACTCGGACCTGGTGGGCAAGGTAGTCAACATCGCCAGCCGTTGCGCCGGGTTTATCCACAAGGGCAATGCTGGCGTGATGGTTCCGGTCAACGCCGCGCCAGAACTGACCGACGCCTTCCTGGCCGCCGCGCCAAGCATCGCCGATGCCTATGAAGCCCGCGACTTTGCCCGTGCCATGCGCGAGATCATGGGCCTGGCCGACCGTGCCAACGCCTGGATCGCCGACAAGGCGCCGTGGTCGCTGAACAAGCAGGAAGGCAAGCAGGATGAAGTCCAGGCCATCTGCGCCACCGGCATCAACCTGTTCCGCCAACTGGTGATCTTCCTCAAGCCGGTGCTGCCGTTGCTGGCCGCCGACGCCGAGGCATTCCTCAACGTTGCACCGCTGACCTGGAATGACCATACCCGCCTGCTCAACAGCCATCAGCTCAACGAATTCAAGCCGTTGATGACCCGTATCGATCCGGTCAAGGTGCAGGCCATGACTGACGCCTCCAAGGAAGACCTGACCGCCAGCCAGACCGATACCGGCCAGGCAGCCCCAGCGGGCAATGGCGAGTTGGCCAAGGATCCGCTGTCGCCGGAAATCGACTTCGACGCGTTTGCCGCAGTGGACCTGCGTGTCGCGCTGATCATCAAGGCCGAAGCCGTGGAAGGCGCCGACAAGCTGTTGCGCCTGACCCTGGATATCGGTGATGAGCAACGCAACGTGTTCTCCGGGATCAAGAGCGCGTATCCGGACCCGTCCAAGCTCGATGGTCGCCTGACCATGATGATCGCCAACCTCAAGCCACGGAAAATGAAGTTCGGTATCTCCGAAGGCATGGTGATGGCTGCCGGCCCTGGCGGTGAAGAGATCTACCTGCTCAGCCCGGACAGCGGCGCCAAGCCTGGCCAGCGCATCAAGTAACACCTCAAGCCTGCCCTGCCGTGGTGATTAGCCGCGACAGGGCGGTTTGCGCTAGTACCCTCTCCCTGCTTGCCGGATAATCAGGCCCTGTTTGCTTAACCGGCTCGACCATGACCGAAATGCTAGTCGCCCTTCTCAGCGCCACCCTGATCAGCCAGTACATGCTGCGCCTGTCGCTGCCTGGTGATCCACAGTTGGAACGACTGCGGGTGCATGCCCTTGGGCTCGCGACCACGCTGCTGGTGGCGCTGGCCGGTATTTCGAGCTATCTGCTGGACCTTTTTTTGTTGCAGCCGTTGGCGCTGGGCGCGTTATGGCTGTTTGCCTACGTGCCCGCGGTGATCCTGTTGAGCCAGCCGTTGCTGAATGTGCTTTCCCGCCGCGTGCCCGCACTGCCCTTTACTGGGTTGTGGGGGCCGCTGCTGGCCAACGCCGGCGTGCTCAGCGTGGTGCTCCTGAGCCCTGGCAATACCAGCCAACTGATTTATTGCCTGGGCATCGGCCCGGCGTTCTGGCTGACCCTCAGCCTGTTCAATGACCTGCGCCAGCGAATAGACCAAAACGATATCCCCCAGCCCTTCAAAGGCCTGCCCGTGAACCTGCTCAGCGCCGGGCTGATGGCCGTGGCGTTGCTGGGCTTAAACGCAATGATCACACCATGAGCCTGATTCAACGTATCGACGCCCTGCTGCCCCAGACCCAATGCGGCAAATGCGGACACCCGGGTTGCAGGCCCTACGCCGAGGGTATCGCCCAGGGCGAGGCCATCAACAAGTGCCCGCCTGGCGGCACCGAAACCATCGCCGAGCTGGCGCAGCTGTTGAACCTGGCGCCGCTGGAGCTGGACCGTTCCCGTGGCGAAGCCCCCGCGCAGATTGCCTTTATCCGCGAGGCCGAGTGCATCGGCTGCACCAAGTGCATCCAGGCCTGCCCGGTGGATGCGATTGTCGGCGCAGCGAAGTTGATGCATACGGTCATCGTCGATGAATGCACCGGCTGCGACTTGTGCGTGGCCCCGTGCCCGGTGGACTGCATCGATATGCTGGCGCTGCCCCAGGCCACGGTGCTGCCAATAGTCGCAGGCTTTGCCAGTACCGCCGAGGAGCTCCAGGCGCGAGCGACCAAGCGCGACCGCGCCCGGCGTCGCTTCGAACAGCGCAATGCACGGCTGCAACGCGAGGAAGAACACAAACTGGCGGAACGCCTGGCCCGCAGCAAACGCCCGGCCCCCAGCCCACAGGTTGAGAGCGACCCTATGCAGGCCGCCATCGAGCGGGTCCGCGCGCAAAAAGCTGCCGACATCGATGCGGCGGTAAAAAAGGCCAAAATCAACCTGGCAATGAGCCGAGCGCAACTGCACAAATCCCTCAAAGCCTTTGGCCACCCGCCAACCTTTGAGCAGCAGTCGCAGTTGATCATCCTGCAACAACAGTTTGAGTCCGCCGAACAGGCATTAAACGCACTCGAAGCGAACGCCCCCGCCGTGGCGATCCCGCAAACCAATAAAGATCCTGAGCTCAAGCGCGCAAAAATCCAGCTGGCCATGCGTCGCGCCGAGCTGAAAAAAGCCCAGGACGCGCTGGCCGGCGCCGAACAGTTGGCCACACTGGGCACAGCCCTGGCCGCTGCTGAACAGGCGTTGCACGCTGCCGAGGAAAACTCAGCCCAGCCCAGGCCAGACCTGCAACGTGTCGAGAAACGGCCGATCGACAACCAACTGCGCCAGTTGAAGACCGCCCTGGCCTATGCCCGCGCCGACCTGAGCAAGCTCGAACGCCACCCCGCCAGCAGTGCAATCGAGCTGATGGACGCCAGGCAGCGCCTGGCTGACGCCCAACGTTGGGTGGATGAACATGTTGGCGCCTGAAGCAGTCGAGCGCCAGCAACAGGCCATGCAGCGCCTGTTAATGGCAGTAACGCCTGGCTTGCTGGTGCTGTTCTGGCTGTATGGCTGGGGCGTGCTGATCAATCTGTTGCTGGCCGGCACCTGTGCATGGGCCGTCGAAGCCTGTGTGCGTCGGTTGCGCGGCCATGACTCCCGCGACCTGAGCGGTCTGGTCAGCGCGGTGCTGCTGGCCCTGGCATTGCCACCTTATTGCCCGTGGTGGTTATGCCTGGGCGCCGTCAGCAGTGCATTGCTGCTGGGCAAACACCTGTATGGCGGCAAGCAGAACCCATTCAACCCGGCCATGGTCGGTTATGCCCTGATGTTACTGGCCTTTCCCCAGCCAATGACCCATTGGCCGGCGTCCCACGGCCTCGACCTGCTGGCCGGCCTGCAACAGGTGTTCGGCCTGCACGGCGAGGCCGCCGATGCCTGGGCCCGAGCCACGGCGCTGGACGCTTTGCGCATCAACAATAGCCTGACCATCGATGAGCTGTTCGCCCGCCACCCGGCTTTCGGCCAGATCGCAGGCAAAGGAAGCGAGTGGGTAAACCTGGCGTTTCTCGCCGGCGGGCTTTTTTTACTGCAGCAACGGGTTTTCAGTTGGCACGCGCCAGTGGGCATGCTCGCCAGCCTGTTCGTCATCAGCCTGCTGTGCTGGAACGGCTCGGGCTCCGACTCCCATGGCTCGCCGCTGTTTCATCTGTTGACTGGGGCCACCATGCTTGGGGCCTTCTTCATCATCACCGAACCGGTGTCGGGTGCGAAAAGTGCGTGGGCGCGCTTGCTGTTTGGCGTGGGTGTGGGTGTATTGACCTATCTGATCCGCACCTGGGGCAGCTACCCGGATGGCGTAGCGTTCGCGGTACTGATGATGAACCTGGCGGTGCCAGCGCTGGAGCGCTGGGCGCGACCGCAGGCGGTGAATGCATGAAGCGCACCTCTCAAGCCTTGATCGTGCTGCTGATCGCGGTTGGCGCAGTGGGCCTGACCATCGGCCTGCAACAGCTGACCGCCAAGCCGATTGCCGAGCAGCAGCGCGCGCTGCAAAACCGGGCGCTGCTGGATGTGCTGCCCACTGGCGGCTATGACAATCAACCGCTGGAGCACCCACTGGGCATCACCTCGCCAATGCTGGACAACAGTCAACTGCTGGGTGGTTACCTAGCGACCCTGGCCGGTAAACCCAGTGCGGTTGTGCTGCGCTCACAGATCGATGGATATGGTGGGCGCATTGAATTGCTGATTGCCATCGACCGCAACGCCAAGCTGCTCGGGGTAAAAACCCTGGCACACACGGAAACACCCAGTCTGGGCGGACACATTGGCGAGCCCGGCAATGCGTGGATTGCTGCATTCAAGGGGTTGTCGCTGGAAAACCCACAGGCCTGGGCGCTGAAGAGAGACAGCGGCCAATTCGACCAGATGGCCGGCGCCACCATCACGTCTCGCGCGGTGATCAATGCGATCCATGATGCCTTGCGCTACTTTGACGGGCATCGCCAGGCACTGCTGGAGCCCACCGAGCATGACTAAACCGTTCGCCCTCGCCAGCCTGTTGTTGCTACCTGCGCTGCTGGGTGTCAGTGCTACGCCGTCGGGCGCCGCAATGTTCTGGGTTTCGTGGGTGCTAATCGTAACGCTCCATGGCTGGAGCTGCGGCTGGGTGCGCAATCGCCTCAGTGGCCATTGGCGGCTGATGGCCAATGTGTTGCTGGCCACCACCTGGGTCAGTTGCGCGTACCTGGTGGCGCAGGCCCTGGCCTTTGCGCCGTCTATGGGCCTTGGGGCATACCTGGCGCTGATCGCCATGCAATGCGTACTGCTTGAACATGACGGCCTGTTCGCTGCCAACCAGCGCAGGGCACGGCTTCAACTGATCGCTGTGTCAGCCGGGCTGTTGGTTGCAATCACTGTTGCGCGCTTTTTACTCGCCAGCAGCATCGCCATGCTCGCCCCAACAGGGTTTATTCTGCTCGGGTTGCTGCTTGCCGGATGGCAGGCCTGGACTCAACGCCGCAAACCACACTGAAGGAACCGCTCGCCCAATGAACGCCGCAAAACGCCTGGAGATCTTTCGAAGGTTTCACGAAGACAATCCGGAACCCAAGACCGAACTGGCCTACTCGTCACCGTTCGAGTTGCTGATCGCCGTGATCCTGTCTGCACAATCGACGGATGTGGGCGTGAACAAGGCCACGGCCAAGCTGTTTCCCGTGGCCAACACCCCGGCGGCGATCCATGCCCTGGGGGTGGAAGGGCTGTCGCAGTACATCAAGACCATTGGCCTGTACAACAGCAAGGCGAAGAACGTCATTGAAACCTGCCGGTTGCTGGTCGAGTTGCATGGCGGTGAAGTGCCACAGACCCGCGAAGCACTTGAAGCATTGCCCGGCGTGGGGCGCAAGACGGCCAATGTGGTGCTCAATACAGCGTTTCGCCAACTGACGATGGCAGTGGACACCCATATTTTCCGAGTCAGCAACCGTACAGGGCTGGCGCCTGGCAAAAATGTGGTGGAGGTGGAGAAGCAACTGATGAAGTTTGTACCCAAGCCTTACCTGCTCGACTCCCACCACTGGCTGATCCTGCACGGACGTTATGTGTGCCAGGCCCGCAAGCCGCGTTGTGGCAGCTGTCGCATCGAGGATCTGTGTGAATACAAGGAAAAGACGTCGGACGATTGAGCAATCATTGATTTTATTGATCAGTCGATTGAAAAAATCTTTTTTACCCGGTGCACGATTGTCGATATAAGGAGCGCCAACGGCAGTCTTAGCCTGGAGTTAACCTTATGAGCACTGGCAAAGAGCAACTGGATGTAGAAGATGACTTTGTGGCCGCAGACACTGACGAAGCAGCCGAGGCACCTGTAGAAGTTGCCAAGACCAATTTGAGCAAACGCCGCACCATCGACAACCTTCTGGAAGAGCGACGCTTGCAAAAACAGTTGGCCGATTACGATTTCGATCTCTAGCCAAACGATCACACAGAAGCCTCCGCCATGGAGGCTTTTCCTGCCTGTTGCTCCCTGCTTATTAAACCAGGCCGTTACGCTGGGCAAGCTCGATCAGGTCCACCAGGGACCGGGCATTGAGCTTGAGCAGCAAGCGTGTCTTGTACGTGCTCACCGTCTTGTTGCTGAGGAACATGCCGTCGGCGATCTCCTTGTTGGTTTTGCCCTGGGCCAGTTGCTGCAACACCATCATCTCCCGGCCTGAGAGCCGCTCGACCATATCCGCTTCGCTGGTATTGCCTTGCGTGGAGCGCACCGAGTTGAGGGCCTGGTTGGGGAAGTAGCTGTAGCCAGACAGCACCGCCTTGATCGCACTCAGCAACTCGGTGAGATCCTGTTGCTTGCACACGTAGCCCGCGGCACCAGCCTGCATGCAACGCATGGAAAAGTGGCCTGGCGCCTGTGACGTCAAGACCAGCACCTTGAAGGGTTGCGCCTGCTTTGTGGAAGACAGGCGACAAATAACTTCCAAACCGTCAAGTTTGGGAATTCCAATATCCAGGATGACAATATCCGGCATATGCTCCCGCGCTAGTTGCAACGCGTCGACTCCGTTATCGGTCTCTGCAACGACCTCATAACCATGACGTTCCATTAGCATGCGTACAGCAAGACGAATGACGGGATGATCATCCACGATCAGCACTTTATTCATGGGCAAGTCCAATTTCGCTGTTCGAATTATTCAGAACCAGCACAATAGCCTAGTCGTTTCCTCCTTGGCATAGCACTCCCCCCCAAGTAACGACAAGCAGAGACCCAGCCCACAAAGTTATGAGAATAGGCCTACAAAAAAACGACTATATGGATGTGTCGGTTTTTGTTCGGCCTTTCAGAACTTTCCGCTGGCAAACATATCTTGACTCAAAAAAGCCCCCATCGCCGAGGAAAAGTAAACGTGACGCACGCCACTTTCAGGAAATATCCCTTGCACGGTTTGTATCGGCGGGCGTCGGAGCCACCAAAGCCGTTTCCAAAAAGTTCCCTCGTGCAACACCCCCTGACAACAACTGGAATTATCTGACAGATATTTCTACAAACGAAACCTAACGCTTCCTTTTTACTACTAAACAACTGGATGAATTCAAACACAAATAAGACTATTCACCTGAAACACCAACTTCCGGACACAAAAAAATCAAATGTAAAAAATAATAAACACCGAAAATTCCGACTACCAAAAGAACATTAAACATTGATAAACACAATCGCCTCCTGAATCGCAGGTAAAAAAAATGGCCCCTCTTTCAAGGAACCATTCTTTATGAGGCTTCAGGCTTTTCAGAACAACTTGCGGCCCTTGTTGGCCGCAATGCGCATGCGCAGGGCGTTGAGCTTGATGAAACCAGCGGCATCGGCCTGATTGTAGGCACCGCCGTCCTCTTCAAAGGTCGCGATGTTGGCATCGAACAGCGACTCATCGGACTTGCGGCCGGTCACGATCACGTTGCCCTTGTACAGCTTCAGGCGCACAACACCGTTCACATGGACCTGGGACGCATCGATCATCTGTTGCAGCATCAGGCGCTCAGGGCTCCACCAGTAGCCGGTGTAGATCAGGCTGGCGTACTTGGGCATCAGCTCATCTTTGAGGTGAGCCACTTCGCGGTCCAGGGTGATGGACTCGATGGCGCGGTGAGCGCGCAGCATGATGGTGCCGCCTGGGGTTTCGTAGCAGCCACGGGACTTCATGCCCACGTAACGGTTTTCCACGATGTCCAGACGGCCAATGCCGTGCTCGCCACCGATACGGTTCAGGGTCGCCAGTACGGTGGCCGGGGTCATTTCGACGCCGTCCAGCGCGACGATGTCGCCGTTGCGGTAGGTCAGTTCCAGGTACTGGGCCTTGTCAGGAGCGTTCTCCGGGGAGACGGTCCATTTCCACATGTCTTCTTCGTGCTCGGTCCAGGTGTCTTCCAGCACGCCGCCTTCATAGGAGATGTGCAGGAGGTTGGCGTCCATCGAGTACGGGGACTTCTTCTTGCCGTGGCGTTCGATCGGGATTGCGTGCTTTTCAGCGTAATCCATCAGCTTTTCACGGGACAACAGGTCCCATTCACGCCAAGGGGCAATCACTTTTACGCCAGGCTTCAAGGCATAGGCGCCCAGTTCGAAACGCACCTGGTCGTTGCCCTTGCCAGTGGCGCCATGGGAAATGGCGTCAGCGCCGGTTTCATTGGCGATTTCGATCAGGCGCTTGGCGATCAGCGGACGTGCGATGGAAGTACCCAGCAGGTACTCGCCTTCGTAGACGGTGTTGGCGCGAAACATCGGGAAAACGAAATCGCGGACGAATTCTTCGCGCAGGTCGTCAATGTAGATCTCTTTGACGCCCATGGCTTGCGCCTTGGCTCGTGCAGGTTCGACCTCTTCGCCCTGACCCAGGTCAGCGGTGAAGGTCACCACTTCACAGTTATAAGTATCCTGCAGCCACTTGAGGATCACCGAAGTGTCCAGGCCGCCGGAATACGCGAGAACGACCTTGTTTACGTCGGCCATGCCATCACTCCACGGGGTTTTACGGAAAGGCGTCGATTCTACCGATCAAAACCGTGAAATTACAGGGGCGCGACAGCAAATGAAGATAAAGCGACAGATTATGTCGGGCGCGCGACGAATGGCCGCACTCAGGACGTCGCCGCCGCATTCGCCGGAGCCGTGGCCTGGGGCGCTGGTTTCTCGGGGGCAGGCACGCGATCAAGGTGAATATTCACTCGCCGGTTCTTCGCCCGGTTGGCCGGATTGGTATTGGGCACCAGCGGATAACGTTCACCGTGGAAGCGCAGAACGATCTGCGACTCAGGAATACCGTTGGCCTTGAGGAAGTCCATCACCGCCAGGCCCCGGCGCCGGGACAGGTCGCGATTGGTCAGGCGGTTGCCGCTGTTGTCCGAATGGCCGTCCAGTTCGATATGGTTGACCGTAGGATCGGCCTTGATGAATTCGAGCATCACCATCAACTTGGCCTTGGCCGCCGGATCCAGGTCGATACCACCACCCGGAAAGCCCACTTCAGCCTGCTTGACCTGCTCGAAATTCATCGGCAGCAATTTCGCGGTACACAACTGGTAGTCGCTATAGGCCTTATTGAATCGCACCGGCAGCAGGCGGATTTCCGAATAGCCGCCGTCCCGGGAATAGTGGCGCACGGTGGGGCTGCGACCCTCCAGCAAACCATTGAACAGGCGCCCGGCCTGGGCTTGGGAGCTGTTGAACAGCACATCGCCGCTGCCGACACGTACGGCACCAAGGTTGATATCACCGCGCCCCGGCTGCCACGGTGCCGCCGCCGCCAATAGCGTTGCGGAACCAACACCCAACGCACTGTTATAGGCTTTCAGACGGAATGTCGCCTGCTCGCCGGCCCGGCGCACAAACTCACCCGAACCAAAATCGGTGATCGGCTGGCTCAAGCGGCACTCGAACTTGTCGCCTTCCACCTTCCACTCGATATTCTCCAGGCGCGTCTGGAATGTCAGGGCCATCGCGGGCAGGCTGGCGAACACGCTGAGCAGGGCTAGATATTGCTGGCGCACGGGCGGCTCCACTGGTTTCTACAACACATCAAGGCGTCATACATCGTTAAGGCATACCCAGGGATATCGGTCGGGCCCTGCAAAACTTGATAGCGAGTGCCTGCAAGAGTCTTTTCCGGTAGCATTCCCACCAGATTGACCCGCCTGGAATCCCCAATGTCCGACCGCCTGACCCTGCTGCGTCCCGACGACTGGCATATTCATCTTCGCGATGGTGCTGCGTTGCCCCAAACCGTGGCCGATGTTGCGCGCACGTTTGGCCGCGCCATCATCATGCCTAACCTGGTACCTCCGGTGCGTAATGCCGCTGAAGCCGACGCCTATCGCCAGCGCATCCTCGCTGCGCGGCCGGCCGGTAGCCGCTTCGAACCGTTGATGGTGCTCTACCTGACCGACCGCACCCAGCCTGCCGAAATCCGCGAGGCCAAGGCCAGCGGTTTCGTACACGCCGCCAAGCTGTACCCGGCCGGTGCCACGACCAACTCCGACTCCGGCGTGACCAGTATCGACAAGATCCTGCCCGCCATCGAAGCCATGGCCGAAGTGGGCATGCCGCTGCTGATCCACGGTGAAGTCACCCGTGGCGATGTCGATGTATTCGATCGCGAGAAGATCTTCATCGACGAACACATGCGCCGTGTGGTCGAGCTGTTCCCGACCCTCAAGGTGGTGTTCGAGCACATCACCACCGCAGATGCCGTGCAGTTCGTCACCGAGGCCTCGGCCAACGTTGGCGCGACCATCACCGCGCACCACCTGCTGTACAACCGCAACCACATGCTGGTGGGCGGGATCCGGCCGCACTTCTATTGCCTGCCGATCCTCAAGCGCAACACTCACCAGGTAGCGTTGCTCGATGCCGCCACCAGTGGCAGCGCGAAGTTTTTCCTCGGCACCGACTCGGCGCCCCACGCCCAGCACGCCAAGGAAGCGGCCTGTGGCTGTGCCGGCTGCTACACCGCCTATGCGGCGATCGAGTTGTACGCCGAGGCCTTCGAGGCGCGCAACGCCCTGGACAAACTAGAGGCTTTCGCCAGCCTCAATGGCCCGCGTTTCTACGGCCTGCCGGCGAATACCGACCGCATTACCCTGGTCCGTGAAGACTGGACCGCCCCCACCAGCCTGCCATTTGGCGAGCTGACCGTTATCCCGCTGCGCGCCGGTGAAACACTGCGCTGGCGCCTGCTGGAGGAACACAAGTGAGTGAAGACCATTACGACGACGAACAGGAACACGGTGGCGGCGGTTCGCGTCACCCGATGGCCGAGCGTTTCCGCGGCTATCTGCCTGTCGTTATCGACGTAGAGACCGGCGGTTTCAATTGCGCCACCGATGCGCTGCTGGAAATTGCCGCGACGACCATCGGCATGGATGAACAGGGCTTTGTGTATCCAGAACACACCCACTTCTTCCGCGTCGAGCCGTTTGAAGGCGCCAACATCGAAGCCGCTGCCCTGGAGTTCACCGGTATCAAGCTCGATCATCCGTTGCGCATGGCCGTCAGCGAAGAAGCTGCGCTGACCGACATCTTCCGTGGTGTGCGCAAGGCGTTGAAGGCCAATGGCTGCAAACGCGCGATCCTGGTCGGCCACAACAGCAGTTTCGACCTGGGCTTCCTCAACGCCGCCGTGGCGCGCCTGGACATGAAGCGCAACCCGTTTCACCCGTTCTCCAGCTTTGACACCGCCACCCTGGCTGGCCTGGCTTATGGCCAGACCGTATTGGCCAAGGCATGCCAGGCAGCCGGCATCGACTTCGACGGACGTGAAGCCCACTCGGCTCGCTACGACACCGAGAAGACCGCCGACCTGTTCTGCGGCATCGTCAACCGCTGGAAACAGATGGGCGGCTGGGAAGACTTCAGCGACTGATTGCGTCCCTGAATCCCATGCATAAAAAAACCGGCCCTCTCAGGCCGGTTTTTTTACCGCGAACCTGGCTTACAGCTTGCCAGCGTTCTCGGTCAGGTAAGCCGCAACGCCTGCTGGCGAAGCGTTCATGCCCTTGTCGCCTTTTTTCCAGTTGGCCGGGCAGACTTCACCGTGCTCTTCGTGGAATTGCAGAGCGTCGACCAGACGGATCAGCTCTTCCATGTTACGGCCCAGCGGCAGGTCGTTGATGATCTGCGAGCGCACAACGCCCTTGTCGTCGATCAGGAACGCGCCACGGAATGCCACGCCGCCTTCGGACTCAACGTCGTAGGCCTTGGCAATGTCGTGCTTCATGTCGGCAGCCATGGTGTATTTGACTTTGCCGATGCCGCCATCATTGATGGCAGTGTTGCGCCAGGCGTTGTGGGTGAAATGGGAGTCGATGGAGACGGCAACCACTTCAACGTTACGCGCCTTGAAGTCGTCCATGCGGTGATCCAGGGCGATCAGCTCGGACGGGCAGACGAAGGTGAAGTCCAGCGGGTAGAAGAACACCAGGCCGTATTTGCCTTTGATGGCTTCAGACAGCTTGAAGCTGTCAACGATTTCGCCATTGCCGAGGACGGCTGGTACGTCGAAATCCGGGGCTTGTTTGCCGACGAGTACGCTCATTGGTTATCTCCTGATGGTAATTGAAGTAAATGGACCGCCTTTGAGTCTGCCGTGATTTGACGACAGGCCCGTGACGCGATCACGCTTCGTAAAGACCAACCATCATACCTGAAAAAAGCCGTTCGTCAGCGAGGGCCATATGGGGGGCAATGCTTTGAGAAAGCACTTTGACAATCATTCTCGTTAACATTAAGATCCATCGCACTTAAGCCTTAAACCCGCGATGGTTCTCCCTTATGTATGTCTGCCTCTGCACTGGCGTCACCGACGGACAAATCCGCGAAGCGATCTATGAAGGTTGCTGCAGCTACAAGGAAGTGCGTGAAACCACCGGCGTAGCCAGCCAATGTGGCAAATGTGCCTGCCTCGCCAAGCAAGTGGTACGGGAAACCCTGACAAAACTGCAGGTAGCCCAGGCCGCAATCCCCTATTCAGTAGAATTTACACACGCCTGAATCAGCCTATTTTAAAGAACCGGACTTAATGTCCGGTTTTTTTATGTCTGTAATTCAAATAGTTAGCGCCAAGACGCGGAACACAAACATTCTTATTCCGATTAATTTTCATTTATTATTCAATAACTTAGGTTTGACACTCGTAATTGTGCAGCTCAAACTCTGCCCTATATACAACGAATACAGGGCAGGACCCCAATCATGAAAGGCGACATCTCAGTCATCCAGCAACTCAACAAAATCCTTGCCAATGAACTGGTCGCGATCAATCAGTACTTCCTGCATGCACGCATGTATGACGACTGGGGCCTGGAAAAGCTCGGCAAGCGTGAGTACAAGGAATCGATCAAGGCCATGAAGGATGCAGACGCGCTGATCAAGCGCATCCTGTTCCTCGAAGGCCTGCCGAACGTCCAGGACTTGGGCAAGCTGAACATCGGCGAGCACACCCTGGAAATGCTCAACAGCGACCTGAACTTGGAGCGCAAGAGCCACGCCGACCTCAAGGCCGCCATTGCCCACTGCGAGACCAAGGGCGACTTCGGTAGCCGTGAGCTGCTGGAAGATATCCTGGAAGACCAGGAAGAGCACATCGACTGGCTGGAAACCCAAGTCGGCCTGATCGACAAAGTGACCCTGGAGAACTACCTGCAATCGCAGATGGGTGAATAATCTCTAACTATTGTAGGAGCGAGCTCGCTCGCGAAAAGCGTGAAGGCGCCGCGCTCATTCAGAATGTTCGCGTTATCGTTAACGTCCTTCGCGAGCAAGCTCGCTCCTACAGGGACAAAAAAGCCCCGCTCTCGAATGAGAAGCGGGGCTTTTTATTGCGCGCGAATTACGCTTCGGTCTTGGCAGCGGCTTTTTCAGCAGCGTCCTTGATCAGCGCCTGCAACGAACCATCAGCCGCCATTTCGGTGATGATATCGCTACCGCCGACCAGTTCACCGGCTACCCACAGTTGTGGGAAAGTTGGCCAGTTGGCGTACTTCGGCAGGTTGGCGCGGATTTCCGGGTTTTGCAGGATATCCACGTAAGCGAACTTTTCACCACACTGCATGACAGCCTGGGAAGCCTTCGCGGAGAAGCCACACTGAGGGGCATTCGGGGCGCCCTTCATGTAAAGCAGAATGGTGTTGTTGGCAATCTGCTCTTTAATCGTTTCGATGATATCCATGGAACACCTCGGCTGGAACTTTGCGACTCACAGGTCGGCACGGTGGCGCATTGTAACGCAAAATCCCAGCGTGGTGCTCGGGCTCCCCGACAGACTCACTGCGTCACGCCGCCGCGACCTGCACTGGCACGCCGTTCAATGCTGCGTTGCCCGACAGCTCGTCCAACTGCCGCTCATCCGTGAGGTCGTTGGCACTGGCTCCAGGCTGTGCGCTGGCAATGTTCATGTGTACGCCCGGCCGGTCATGCCCCCAACCGTGAGGCAGGCTGACTACGCCAGGCATCATCTCCAGGCTGGACAGCACTTGCACTTCGATCATGCCGATCCGCGAGCTGACCCGCACCTGCTGCCCATCACTGAGTTGGCGACTGGCGAGGTCATCCGGATGCATCAGCAATTGATGCCGCGGCTTGCCCTTCACCAACCGGTGATAGTTATGCATCCATGAATTATTGCTGCGCACATGCCGGCGACCGATCAGCAGCAACTCATCGGCCTTGGGCAACGGCAAGGCTGCAAACCGCGCCAGGTCCGCCAGGATCACTGCTGGCGCCGCCTGCACCCGACCATTGGCGGTTTTCAAGCGCCCTGCCAGGTTGGCCTTCAACGGCCCCAGGTCCAGGCCATGGGGATGCTCGGCCAGCATGGCCACCGACAGTTTATGGCTGGAGGCATCGCCATAGGCGCCCGCCCGCAGGCCAAAATCAATCATCTGCGCTGGCGCCATCGTGGGCTTGAGCGGGTTGCCGGTCCTGGCCGCAAACGCCTGGGCCAGGCCGACGAAAATTTCCCAGTCGTGCAACGCGCCCTCAGGCTTGGGCAGGATCGCCCGGTTGAAGCGCGTGACGTTACGCACCGCAAACATATTGAAGGTGGTGTCGTAGTGATCGTTTTCCAGGGCCGAGGTCGACGGCAGGATCAGGTCGGCATAGCGCGTGGTTTCATTGATATACAAGTCCACGCTGACCATGAACTCCAGGCCGTCCAACGCCTGCTCCAGTTGCCGCCCATTGGGCGTGGACAGCACCGGATTGCCGGCGACCGTTACCAGTGCGCGGATTTGCCCTTCGCCTTCGGTGAGCATTTCTTCGGCCAGGGCCGACACCGGCAGTTCACCGCTGTATTCGGGACGCCCGGAAACCCGACTCTGCCAGCGATTGAAATGCCCGCCGGAGGTCGCCGCCACCAGGTCCACTGCGGGCTCGGTGCACAAGGCGCCGCCTACCCGATCCAGATTGCCGGTGACCAGGTTGATCAATTGCACCAACCAATGGCACAAGGTGCCGAATGCCTGGGTCGACACCCCCATCCGGCCATAGCAGACCGCCTTGTCTGCCGCTGCAAAATCCCGCGCCAACTGGCGAATCTGTGCCGCCGGGATCGCGCACCGGGTACTCATGGCCTCGGCGGTAAAACCCTCGACCGCGCGGCGTACTTCATCCAGGCCGTCCACCGGCAGATGACTGTCGCGGGTCAGGTTCTCGGCAAACAAGGTGTTGAGCAGCCCGAACAGTAGCGCCGCATCCCCGCCGGGGCGCACAAACAGATGCTGGTCGGCCATGGCCGCCGTCTCACTGCGCCGGGGGTCGACCACCACCACTTTGCCGCCCCGCGCCTGAATCGCCTTCAGGCGCTTTTCCACATCTGGCACGGTCATGATGCTGCCATTGGAGGCCAGTGGATTGCCGCCCAGGATCAACATGAAGTCGGTCTGGTCGATATCCGGGATGGGCAGCAACAGGCCATGGCCATACATCAGGTGGCTGGAAAGGTGGTGAGGCAGTTGGTCCACCGACGTTGCAGAGAAACGATTGCGCGTCTTCAACTGCCCGAGAAAGTAGTTGCTGTGAGTCATCAAGCCATAGTTATGCACGCTGGGATTGCCCTGGTATACCGCCACCGCATTCTGCCCATGCCGCGCCTGGATGCCCGCCAGCCGCTCGGCCACCAGGGTAAAGGCCTCGCCCCACGGGATCGGTTGCCATTCGCTGCCCACCCGTAGCATCGGCTGGTGCAGGCGATCGGGATCATTCTGGATATCCTGCAGGGCCACGGCCTTGGGGCAGATATGGCCACGGCTGAAGGTGTCCTGGGCGTCACCCTTGATCGAGGTGATGGCGATGCCGCCCTCCTCAGAGGTGGTGGTTTCCAGGGTCAGGCCGCAGATGGCTTCGCACAGGTGGCAGGCACGGTGATGGAGAGTCTTGGTCATGGCCAGTCTCTTTATTAGGGCTTTGGCCCAACTATGGGCCGCGGCCACTAGCGGCGCCAGCAACGTTCGCCCCGTGAATCAACGGGCATCAGGCCAGGCCATGGCCAAGCATGAGTAAATGTTTCAGAGAGCGCCCGCGCTGCCCAGGAAACCGACGCAACCTGGCCTCAGGCCGCCATCACACATTGCAAAAGGTCGCGACGCCAGTGTACAAATGACCCGCTGCAGTGCGTAAACAGGCCTCAAAAGTGCAATTCCCGCCCCTTTGAACCCCTCTAAAAAACCGTAGCCTATTGGTAAGACGCGACATTTAGTGTCAATATCGCGCCTTCCCCTATTTCGTCGCCCCGTGCGGCTTTCGCCGCAGGTCTCGCCCGTTGTCACAATAAACAAGGCTTTGAGTATCTGCGGTCTGTTGCAAAAAGGTAGTTAATGATGAGCGCAAGGCACTTTCTCTCCCTGATGGATTGCACGCCCGAAGAGCTGGTCAGCGTGATCCGTCGAGGCATTGAGCTTAAAGACCTGCGTAATCGCGGCGTACTGTTCGAGCCTTTGAAAAACCGCGTACTCGGGATGATTTTCGAGAAGTCGTCCACCCGTACCCGCCTGTCCTTCGAAGCCGGCATGATCCAGCTCGGCGGCCAGGCCATCTTTCTGTCGCCACGGGACACCCAACTGGGCCGTGGCGAGCCGATCAGCGATTGCGCCATCGTCATGTCGCGCATGCTCGACGCGGTGATGATCCGTACCTTCGCCCACAGCACGCTCACCGAGTTTGCCGCCAACTCGCGGGTACCGGTGATCAACGGGCTGTCCGATGACCTGCACCCGTGCCAGTTGCTGGCCGATATGCAGACGTTCCTCGAACATCGCGGCTCGATCCAGGGCAAGACCGTGGCCTGGATCGGCGATGGCAACAACATGTGCAACAGCTATATAGAAGCGGCCATCCAGTTCGACTTCCATCTGCGCATTGCCTGCCCTGAGGGCTATGAGCCCAGCGCCGAATTCCTGGCCAAGGCCGACGCCCGCGTGCAAATTGTGCGTGACCCGAAAGACGCCGTGATCGGCGCGCACCTGGTGAGCACCGACGTCTGGACCTCCATGGGCCAGGAAGACGAAACCGCCAAGCGCTTGGCCCTGTTTGCGCCTTATCAGGTCACCCGTGAATTGCTCGACCTCGCCGCGCCAGACGTGTTGTTCATGCACTGCCTGCCGGCGCATCGCGGTGAAGAAATCAGCCTCGACCTGTTGGACGACCCGCGCTCCGTCGCCTGGGACCAGGCAGAAAACCGCCTGCACGCCCAGAAGGCCTTGCTGGAGTTTCTGGTCCCACCGGCGTACCACCACGCATGAGCCAGCCACTTCTGCTGAACCTGCGCAATCTGGCATGCGGCTATCAGGACCAACGGGTGGTGCAGAACCTCAACCTGCACCTCAACGCAGGTGATATCGGCTGCCTGCTGGGCTCCTCGGGCTGTGGCAAGACCACCACCCTGCGGGCAATTGCCGGGTTCGAGCCGGTGCACGAAGGCGAAATCAACCTGGCCGGCGAAGTCATCTCCAGTGCAGGGTTTACCCTGGCTCCGGAGAAACGTCGCATTGGCATGGTGTTCCAGGACTACGCACTGTTTCCCCATCTCAGCGTGGCCGACAACATCGGCTTCGGTATCCGCAAACACCCGCACAAAGAGCGCGTGGTTAGTGAGCTGCTGGAGCTGGTCAACCTGAAGAACCTGGGCAAGCGCTTCCCCCACGAACTGTCTGGCGGGCAGCAGCAACGCGTGGCCCTGGCCCGTGCATTGGCGCCGGAACCGCAATTACTGTTGCTCGACGAGCCCTTCTCCAACCTCGACGGCGAACTGCGCCGCAAGCTCAGCCATGAAGTGCGGGACATCCTGAAGGCCCGTGGCACCAGTGCGATCCTGGTGACCCATGACCAGGAAGAAGCCTTTGCCGTGAGTGACCATGTAGGCGTGTTCAAGGAGGGCCGCCTGGAGCAGTGGGATACGCCCTACAACCTCTATCACGAACCGCTGACACCTTATGTCGCGAGCTTTATTGGCCAGGGCTATTTCATCCGTGGGCAGTTGATTACGCCGGAGTCGGTCACCACTGAACTGGGTGAGTTGCGCGGTAATCGTGCCTACACCTGGCCGGCCGGCTGTGCAGTGGACGTGTTGCTGCGCCCGGACGACATCGTTTACGCACCGGACAGCGCGCTGAAAGCACAGATCGTCGGCAAGACCTTCCTGGGGGCCTCGACCTTGTACCGCCTGCAGTTGCCGACCGGGGCCCAGCTAGAGTCGATCTTCCCCAGCCATGCCGATCATCAGGTGGGTGTACAGGTCGGGATTCGCGTAGCGGCCGAACACCTGGTGCTGTTCCAGGCCTCGGGGAGCACGGCGGCGCAGATTCCGCAGGTGGAGTCCGGTGTGCGGCGCTATAGCACTGCCAGCTGAAGCAACCAAATCCAAAATGTGAGAGCAAGCCCGCTCCCACATTTTGGACTGCCCCCAAGAAGTTGGAC
>NZ_AOHN01000009.1:0-5449 GCF_000510915.2 Pseudomonas sp. FH4
GGATGGGATCAGGTGGTTCCAATGCTCTATGGTCGTCAAGAAATTCGGGTACTGAGTCGCGGCCAGTTGGCCTCGCTTCAGCAAATTGGGTATGTAATAGAATTCGGTGTTTTGTGAGAATCGAACTTTCGGTTCATTTCGTCTTCACACACCGCAATCTGATGCTCTTTCGAGTAGTCAAATTGCTTGGGTGTTATATGGTCAAGCCTCACGGGCAATTAGTATTGGTTAGCTCAACGCCTCACAGCGCTTACACACCCAACCTATCAACGTCGTAGTCTTCGACGGCCCTTCAGGGAACTCAAGGTTCCAGTGAGATCTCATCTTGAGGCTAGTTTCCCGCTTAGATGCTTTCAGCGGTTATCTATTCCGAACATAGCTACCCGGCAATGCCACTGGCGTGACAACCGGAACACCAGAGGTTCGTCCACTCCGGTCCTCTCGTACTAGGAGCAGCCCCTCTCAAATCTCAAACGTCCACGGCAGATAGGGACCGAACTGTCTCACGACGTTCTAAACCCAGCTCGCGTACCACTTTAAATGGCGAACAGCCATACCCTTGGGACCGGCTTCAGCCCCAGGATGTGATGAGCCGACATCGAGGTGCCAAACACCGCCGTCGATATGAACTCTTGGGCGGTATCAGCCTGTTATCCCCGGAGTACCTTTTATCCGTTGAGCGATGGCCCTTCCATACAGAACCACCGGATCACTAAGACCTACTTTCGTACCTGCTCGACGTGTCTGTCTCGCAGTCAAGCGCGCTTTTGCCTTTATACTCTACGACCGATTTCCGACCGGTCTGAGCGCACCTTCGTACTCCTCCGTTACTCTTTAGGAGGAGACCGCCCCAGTCAAACTACCCACCATACACTGTCCTCGATCCGGATAACGGACCTGAGTTAGAACCTCAAAGTTGCCAGGGTGGTATTTCAAGGTTGGCTCCACGCGAACTGGCGTCCACGCTTCAAAGCCTCCCACCTATCCTACACAAGCAAATTCAAAGTCCAGTGCAAAGCTATAGTAAAGGTTCACGGGGTCTTTCCGTCTAGCCGCGGATACACTGCATCTTCACAGCGATTTCAATTTCACTGAGTCTCGGGTGGAGACAGCGCCGCCATCGTTACGCCATTCGTGCAGGTCGGAACTTACCCGACAAGGAATTTCGCTACCTTAGGACCGTTATAGTTACGGCCGCCGTTTACCGGGGCTTCGATCAAGAGCTTCGCGTTAGCTAACCCCATCAATTAACCTTCCGGCACCGGGCAGGCGTCACACCCTATACGTCCACTTTCGTGTTTGCAGAGTGCTGTGTTTTTAATAAACAGTCGCAGCGGCCTGGTATCTTCGACCGGCATGAGCTTACGGAGCAAGTCCTTCACCCTCACCGGCGCACCTTCTCCCGAAGTTACGGTGCCATTTTGCCTAGTTCCTTCACCCGAGTTCTCTCAAGCGCCTTGGTATTCTCTACCCAACCACCTGTGTCGGTTTGGGGTACGGTTCCTGGTTACCTGAAGCTTAGAAGCTTTTCTTGGAAGCATGGCATCAACCACTTCGTCACCCAAAGGGTAACTCGTCATCAGCTCTCGGCCTTAGAATCCCGGATTTACCTAAGATTCCAGCCTACCACCTTAAACTTGGACAACCAACGCCAAGCTGGCCTAGCCTTCTCCGTCCCTCCATCGCAATAACCAGAAGTACAGGAATATTAACCTGTTTTCCATCGACTACGCTTTTCAGCCTCGCCTTAGGGACCGACTAACCCTGCGTCGATTAACGTTGCGCAGGAAACCTTGGTCTTTCGGCGTGGGTGTTTTTCACACCCATTGTCGTTACTCATGTCAGCATTCGCACTTCTGATACCTCCAGCAAGCTTCTCAACTCACCTTCACAGGCTTACAGAACGCTCCTCTACCGCATCATCCGAAGATGATACCCGTAGCTTCGGTGTATGGTTTGAGCCCCGTTACATCTTCCGCGCAGGCCGACTCGACTAGTGAGCTATTACGCTTTCTTTAAAGGGTGGCTGCTTCTAAGCCAACCTCCTAGCTGTCTAAGCCTTCCCACATCGTTTCCCACTTAACCATAACTTTGGGACCTTAGCTGACGGTCTGGGTTGTTTCCCTTTTCACGACGGACGTTAGCACCCGCCGTGTGTCTCCCATGCTCGGCACTTGTAGGTATTCGGAGTTTGCATCGGTTTGGTAAGTCGGGATGACCCCCTAGCCGAAACAGTGCTCTACCCCCTACAGTGATACATGAGGCGCTACCTAAATAGCTTTCGAGGAGAACCAGCTATCTCCGAGCTTGATTAGCCTTTCACTCCGATCCACAGGTCATCCGCTAACTTTTCAACGGTAGTCGGTTCGGTCCTCCAGTTAGTGTTACCCAACCTTCAACCTGCCCATGGATAGATCGCCCGGTTTCGGGTCTATTCCCAGCGACTAGACGCCCTATTAAGACTCGCTTTCGCTACGCCTCCCCTATTCGGTTAAGCTCGCCACTGAAAATAAGTCGCTGACCCATTATACAAAAGGTACGCAGTCACCCAACAAAGTGGGCTCCCACTGCTTGTACGCATACGGTTTCAGGATCTATTTCACTCCCCTCTCCGGGGTTCTTTTCGCCTTTCCCTCACGGTACTAGTTCACTATCGGTCAGTCAGTAGTATTTAGCCTTGGAGGATGGTCCCCCCATATTCAGACAAAGTTTCTCGTGCTCCGTCCTACTCGATTTCATGACTAAGAGATTTTCGCGTACAGGGCTATCACCCACTATGGCCGCACTTTCCAGAGCGTTCCGCTAATCTCAAAGCCACTTAAGGGCTAGTCCCCGTTCGCTCGCCACTACTAAGGGAATCTCGGTTGATTTCTTTTCCTCAGGGTACTTAGATGTTTCAGTTCCCCTGGTTCGCCTCTTACGCCTATGTATTCAGCGTAAGATAACCATCTTATGATGGCTGGGTTCCCCCATTCAGACATCTCCGGATCAAAGTCTGTTTGCCGACTCCCCGAAGCTTTTCGCAGGCTACCACGTCTTTCATCGCCTCTGACTGCCAAGGCATCCACCGTATGCGCTTCTTCACTTGACCATATAACCCCAAGCAATCTGGTTATACTGTGAAGACGACATTCGCCGAAAATTCGATAATACTCAAAACTGAGTAACTCACAAATTTTACCTTAGCCTGATCCGTTACCAGTGAAAGTAACGTTCAGTCTATCTTTCTATCACATACCCAAATTTTTAAAGAACGAACTAGTCAAAGACTAGAAATCAACATTCACCATCACAACGATGGAATGCTCATTTCTAAGCTTTATACAAACAGAAGCAGTAGTGGTGGAGCCAAACGGGATCGAACCGTTGACCTCCTGCGTGCAAGGCAGGCGCTCTCCCAGCTGAGCTATGGCCCCGTATTTCTACAGGCGTTTCCCACACAAAATTGGTGGGTCTGGGCAGATTCGAACTGCCGACCTCACCCTTATCAGGGGTGCGCTCTAACCAACTGAGCTACAGACCCAATTTCGGGCTGCTTCTTTCGTCTTCTTCAATGAATCAAGCAATTCGTGTGGGAACTTATGGAGCAGCTGATGTCGTCGATTAAGGAGGTGATCCAGCCGCAGGTTCCCCTACGGCTACCTTGTTACGACTTCACCCCAGTCATGAATCACACCGTGGTAACCGTCCTCCCGAAGGTTAGACTAGCTACTTCTGGTGCAACCCACTCCCATGGTGTGACGGGCGGTGTGTACAAGGCCCGGGAACGTATTCACCGCGACATTCTGATTCGCGATTACTAGCGATTCCGACTTCACGCAGTCGAGTTGCAGACTGCGATCCGGACTACGATCGGTTTTGTGGGATTAGCTCCACCTCGCGGCTTGGCAACCCTCTGTACCGACCATTGTAGCACGTGTGTAGCCCAGGCCGTAAGGGCCATGATGACTTGACGTCATCCCCACCTTCCTCCGGTTTGTCACCGGCAGTCTCCTTAGAGTGCCCACCATTACGTGCTGGTAACTAAGGACAAGGGTTGCGCTCGTTACGGGACTTAACCCAACATCTCACGACACGAGCTGACGACAGCCATGCAGCACCTGTCTCAATGTTCCCGAAGGCACCAATCTATCTCTAGAAAGTTCATTGGATGTCAAGGCCTGGTAAGGTTCTTCGCGTTGCTTCGAATTAAACCACATGCTCCACCGCTTGTGCGGGCCCCCGTCAATTCATTTGAGTTTTAACCTTGCGGCCGTACTCCCCAGGCGGTCAACTTAATGCGTTAGCTGCGCCACTAAGAGCTCAAGGCTCCCAACGGCTAGTTGACATCGTTTACGGCGTGGACTACCAGGGTATCTAATCCTGTTTGCTCCCCACGCTTTCGCACCTCAGTGTCAGTATCAGTCCAGGTGGTCGCCTTCGCCACTGGTGTTCCTTCCTATATCTACGCATTTCACCGCTACACAGGAAATTCCACCACCCTCTACCATACTCTAGTCAGTCAGTTTTGAATGCAGTTCCCAGGTTGAGCCCGGGGATTTCACATCCAACTTAACTAACCACCTACGCGCGCTTTACGCCCAGTAATTCCGATTAACGCTTGCACCCTCTGTATTACCGCGGCTGCTGGCACAGAGTTAGCCGGTGCTTATTCTGTCGGTAACGTCAAAACAGCAAAGTATTAATTTACTGCCCTTCCTCCCAACTTAAAGTGCTTTACAATCCGAAGACCTTCTTCACACACGCGGCATGGCTGGATCAGGCTTTCGCCCATTGTCCAATATTCCCCACTGCTGCCTCCCGTAGGAGTCTGGACCGTGTCTCAGTTCCAGTGTGACTGATCATCCTCTCAGACCAGTTACGGATCGTCGCCTTGGTGAGCCATTACCCCACCAACTAGCTAATCCGACCTAGGCTCATCTGATAGCGCAAGGCCCGAAGGTCCCCTGCTTTCTCCCGTAGGACGTATGCGGTATTAGCGTCCGTTTCCGAACGTTATCCCCCACTACCAGGCAGATTCCTAGGCATTACTCACCCGTCCGCCGCTCTCAAGAGAAGCAAGCTTCTCTCTACCGCTCGACTTGCATGTGTTAGGCCTGCCGCCAGCGTTCAATCTGAGCCATGATCAAACTCTTCAGTTCAAACATCTTTGGGTTTTTAAGAAACCCTAAACTTGGCTCAGCAATCGTTGGTTACATCTTTGATTTCTCGCGGAGTAACTTGTGATGCTGATAATCTTGTTGACTATCAGTCTGACCCCACAAGCACCCACACGAATTGCTTGATTCAGTTGTTAAAGAGCGGTTGGTTAAGATCTTTCGTCTCAACCGAGGCGCGCATTCTACAGCAGCCTCATTTGCTGTCAAGTGATTATTTTCAGAAGTTTTCAAGGAATCCTTAACAACTTCAACCACTTGCGCTTTCGATCTCTCGTCAGCGGGAGGCGAAT
>NZ_AOHN01000010.1:0-1434 GCF_000510915.2 Pseudomonas sp. FH4
GCCCCCGAAAAGTTGGACAGTTTCAGCTAGCAGCCTCAGCAGCATGAGTCCTGTATTTCACAGGGCTCATGCCATTGAGCTTTAGCTTGATGCGGTCATGGTTGTAGTAGTGGATGTACTCGTCCAGACCGGCTTTCAGTTCCTCAGCGCTCTCGAAACGCTTCAGGTAGAAAAACTCGGACTTAAGCGTACCAAAAAAGCTCTCCATTGCCGCATTGTCCAGGCAGTTTCCTTTGCGTGACATACTCTGCTTCAGTCCTTGCTCTGCCAGCTTGTGGCGGTACTGCGAGTGTTGGTAGTGCCAGCCTTGATCCGAGTGAAGCACCAGTTTCGGCTTGTTTCCCAGGCGCTTGAAGGCCTTGTCCAGCATGTTGGTGACCAGCCCAAGGCACGGCCTGCTGGCCACTTCGTATGCCACGATTTCGGCGTTGTACAAGTCCATCACGGGAGAGAGATAGACCTTTTCCTGAGCCACTTTGAACTCGGTCACATCGGTCACCCACTTCTGATTCGGGCGCTGCGCGAGGAAGTTTCGCTCCAGCAGGTTGGGCGCGATGAGGCCGACGACGCCCTTGTACGACCGGTACTTTTTGGGCCGTACGAGTGAGCGAAGATCAAGCGCGGCCATCAAGCGTTCTACGACCTTCTTGTTAACCAAGGTGCCGGCGTTGCGGATCACCGCCGTAACACGTCGGTAACCGTAAAGCCCCTTTTCCTCATGATAGATACGCTGAATCAGCTGCCTCAGGACAGCATGCTTGTCAGGTTTGACCTGCGCCTGGAGCTGGTAATAGAACGTGCTGCGAGGCAAGTCAGCCAGCTGCAGAACGGCAGCCAAGGGAAACCTGTCCTTGAGCGTCGACACGATCAGGGCTTTTTGGGCCGACTTCGCTCCTGCGCCTTCAGTTCTTCCAACTTTTTTAGGTAAGCGTTCTCCATACGCAGCCACTCAAGCTCAGCCAGCAACTGGTCGCGGCTTTTATCGGTGTCATCGGACGTCGTAGGTTTGATGGGGTAAGGCTTTTTCGACATGGCAGTAGGTTTTTTTCTCTTGGGAGTAGGTAAAGCCAGACTCCCACTGTAGTGCTGCCGTGCCCAAATGCCTATCTGCGAGGACTGACCGAGGCCGAAATGGGCGGCGGTCTGGCGCGAGGAAAGCTGATGCTTGTGCATGTACTCAAGGACTGAGCGCTTGTAGGTCACACTGTACCGCTGGCCTGGTTTGCGCAGGCTGAACTGACCATGCTTCTGGAAAGCGCAGACCCAGCGCCGCAGCAGGCTGAAGTCCACTGCAAATCGCTGAGCTACTGTTCTGAACCCTTTGCCATCCTCCAGGTAGGCCTGGACGGCGGTGAGCTTGAATTGATCTGAATACTTGCTCATGTGAACACCCCAAGAAATTGGATTGGTGTCCAACTTCTTGGGGGCAGTCCA
>NZ_AOHN01000011.1:0-19843 GCF_000510915.2 Pseudomonas sp. FH4
ACTGCACCCGACAAAAATCCCCTGTAGGAGCGGGCTTGCCCGCGATGGGGGTAGTTCAGGCACTGTTACTGTCGACTGACACACCGCCATCGCAGGCAAGCCAGCTCCCACCTTTGATTGGTGCTGCGGCACAAAATACTGCACCCGACAAAAATCCCCTGTAGGAGCGGGCTTGCCCGCGATAGCAGTAGTTCAGGCACTGTTTTTGTCGGCTGACACACCGCCATCGCAGGCAAGCCAGCTCCCACCTTTGATTGGTGCTGCGGCACAAAATACTGCACCCGACAAAAATCCCCTGTAGGAGCGGGCTTGCTCGCGATAGCGGCGTATCAGCCACCGAATCTATTGGCTGATCCACCGCCATCACAGGCAGCAGCTCCGCGCGCTGCCTTTTTGCTATGCGCCGCTCACGCCTTCCACGGCTTGAGCCACAGCCCCAACCCCAGCAGCACCCCGGCGCCCGCCAGGGTGCTCAAGCCCAACTGCCAACCATCGTTGTGCAACGGGTGCAGGACCAGCGCCGCGATTCCCAGCAACACCACACTCAACCCCCACTGCAACGGCCAGCCCAGTTGCCCGAGTAGGTGTTGGCGTTGCATCAGCAGCAGGTTGGTGACGATTACTCCACCCAAGGCCGCCAGGGCAATGCCCGGCAGGCCGAAGAAGTACGGCAGCATGACCAGCAAACCGGCATTGACCAGGCTGCCCAGCAGTTCGCACTTGAGCGGCAGACGCGTGTCGCCGTTGGCGTAGGCATAGCGCGCGAGCATGGCGTTCCAGGCGCCGAACACCAGCGGCGTGGCGAACCAGGCGAGCAGGGCCGGCAAGGGCCCGTCGGCGCTTTGCGCCGGCATCAGCAGGTGAATCAACACGGGGCTGGCGCCAATCAGGCCGAGGGCGGCCGGCAGGCTCAGCAGGGTGGCGGCGTCCAGGCCACGGCGTAGCAAGGCCAGGCGTTGTTGGCCCTGTTCGCCGCTCATCAGCCCCAGCAGCACCTGGTTGAGGCTCATCAGCGCGATCAACGGCAGGTTGATCAGTTTGCGCGCCAGGTTGACCCAGGTCACCGCGCCTTCCCCCAGGTAACTGGCGATCAGTCGTTCGAGCAAGGCCAGGCCCTGGCTGGCGAGATTGCTCGCCAACAGCGGACCGATGCGCCCCAGCAATTCGCGGCCGGCCAGGGCATCGCCCTTGACCTGCCAGGGACGCCAGCCGAACGACCAGACCGGTGCCAGCAGGGGTAGACACATGAGCACGCTGCCGGCAAAAAAACACATCGCCAGTTCCGCGCTGTCACTGGCCTGGCCACGGATAAACAGGTACAGCACCGGCGGCAGGTTGAACAGCAACGAACCCAGCCCCGGCAGCACAAAGCGCTGGCGCGCCTGCAATGGAATACTGAACAGGCCATGCATCACCAGCCCCGGCGCGCAGGCGGCGAGCCAGCGCAGATTGGCAGCGGCCTGGTCGTGGGCGGCGGCGTCCAGCCCCGGGCCGATCAGCCGTACCCACAGCGGCGCGCCGAGGGCGAGCACGGCAAACAGGGCCAGGCCCACACCGAGCAGGCGCGGCGACAGGCTCGCCAGCCAGGCCTGCTGGCGTTGCGCGTCACGTTGCTGATAGAGGGGCAGGGCCGCCGCGGCGAGCAAGCCGGCGGCCAGGGTCATGCGCAGCGCTTCGGGCAGGAATACCGCGACCAGAAACCCGTCGCTGCGGCTGCCCGCCCCCCAGGCCGCGACCAGCAGCCATTCCCGGGCAAAACCGGCCACCAGCCCGGCGAGGGTCGCCAGGGTCAGCCACAGGGTGCTGCCAAACATCAGTGCAACAGGGTGAACAGGCCCTTGCCACCCACCTTGTAGTTCAGCCCGCGAACGCGTTCGCCCATGACCTTGGCGCCGGTGCCACCGACAATTTTGTATGGCGCGACGGTTTTGGCCACCACGGTATTGGCGGTGACCACCGAACCCTCGCACAGGTGGGTGCCAAAGCCGATCAGCGCACGGCTGCCAATCCACACGTAGTCGTCGATATAGATCGCCCCGGAAATCGACCAGAACTCTGGCGCCTGCAAGTCATGGCTGCCGGCGATGATCAGCACATGGGAGGCAATCGCCACATGGTTGCCGATCACCAGGCCAGAGCGCGCATCCACCTGGCAATGCCAGCCGATCACTGTGTCATCGCCGACCACCAGGTTATGGATGCCCAGCACTTCGGTATTGCGCCACAGGCTGGTGCCCTTGCCGATCTTCGCACCGCCCAGGCGCAGCCAGCCCACGCGAATATGGTGGCTGGGGATCTTGTTGATCAGGATGTTGTAGGCCATGTCCCAGGCACTGCGCCAGCGGTCCTTGAGGGTTGCCCAGTTCTTGCCATAGATCGGCAGGAACTGCGCCGGGATATCCTGTTTCATGCGATGGAACAAGCGGCGTGCCACCGGATGACCAATGGTCGGCTCCACGTCGAAGGAGGTCATCCAGAAGAGTTTGTTGCTGCCTTCGCCTTCTTCAAAAACCACCTCGTTGGCCAGGCACCAGGCCAGGCCATCTTGCAAGTCTTCCAGGCTCACACCGAGTTCGCTGGCCAGGGCGGGCAGGCGCTCACGCAGGTCGGGGGAGTGAATAGTGCGATGTTTCATGGTCGGTCATCCTTTGGCACGGAAACAGGAGCAGAGTCGGTCACGGTCGGGTTCAGGCGCACCTGTTGCAGGCTGATGCCCATCAACAGCCAGAACAGCGCGATCAATACAAAGGTGAAGCTGAAGTAGTGGTCGAATATCCCGGTCAGCAAGGCTGCCAGTACACCGCACACGCAGCCCAGCCACAGTGCGTTGTCGGCGGTGACTTTGCGCACCGAGCCCAGCGGCCGCACTTCGCGCCACCACAACACGGTGACCGCGATAAACAGCAGCATCCCGGGAATGCCGATCTTGTAGATGAAGTTCAGCCACAGGTTGGAAATCCCCAGCAGGTTGCTGCCCGGCACCGGTGGGTCGATCTTGAAGCCGATGCCTAGCGGGTACTTGGCCATCACGTCGGGGAATCCGGCGTACTCATCGAAGCGAATCTCGGTACTGGCGTTGGTGGTCGAGAACATCGTCATCAAACGGTCCTGCAACGGCGGGTAGAACATCACCAGGGCAATCACAAAGGCGACGCCGATACCGATGATGCGGCCGCTGTGCGGCACACGCTTGTAGGTCAGCCAGATCAGGATCAGCGCCAGGGCCACAATCGCGCCCCGGGAGATACTCAGCAGCAGGCCGGCGCAACCGAGCACCGCCACCGCCAGGCCCAGGGCGCGGCGCCAGCCAGTGCGGGTCCAGCCGTAGAACAGCGCCAGTGGGATAAACAGCACCAGCACGCCGCCGGTCAGGTTCGGGTGGACCCAAGGCGAGGCCATGCGCTTGTAGTTGGCCGAGAAAATATCTTTCACCGCCTCGGGGTGGGCGTACTTGAGGTCGGTGAGGATGTCGATCATCGACATTGCATTGCGCGTCTTGAGGAACATGAAGATCGACAACAACAGCATCGCCAGGTTACCCAGCAGCAGGGCGACCACCACCTTGTCGCGGTCGGCATCGGTGCGCAGCAGCAGCGGCACGATAAACAGCAACGACAGGTTCATCAGCCAGCGTACCCAGTTCACCGGCCCGTTGCCCTCGGCGTGGATGATGATCATGCCCCAGATAAACGGAATGGTGCTGAACAGCATCAGCCACATCAGTGCCCGTTCGGTGGGGCGCCAGACCATGAAACCACGGGTCTTGCCGATAAACGATTGCCAGAACACCCCGGCCCAGGTCAGGCCCAGCACCGCTTCGCTGATGGTGGTGCGGATCCCCAGTTGCAAGGTGGTGTAGGGAATACTGGTGGCTAAGACGGCAAAGATCAGCAGGCCCCACAGCGGCTTGCGGATCAGGGTCAGTGCCACGCCAACGCCGGCCACGATCATAAAGACCTTCATCGGCGACAACGCCAGCAGCAAGCCCCCGAAGACCAGGCCCAGGAGCAGACTAACGAGTTTTCCTGGCAGCATTAGCGATCCATTTCCTTGAGCAATTTATCCAGGCGCAGGCGATAGGCCGGTTCGGCAAATTGCCGGGCCCATGTGCGTTGCAGTTCGGGGTCGACCGTGGCCCCAGGTGCAGCCAGTGACACCATCAATGTTTGCAGTTGCGCGGCGTCGTGGGGCGCAAAGCGCGGCGCCGTGGGGGGCGCCACTTCATCCAGGGCCGAGCCACGGGCGACCGCAACCTTCGTGCCGACACTCAGCGCTTCCACCACCGGCAAGCCAAAGCCTTCGGCATAGGAAGGCTGCCACAGGTAAGCGGCATGCCGGTAGAGCGCCTGCAACTGGCCGTCGGACAAACCGCTGCGCCAATGCAGGCCAGGCAACTCGCCGAGGGTGGCCGGCACATCGCTGGCGTGGCCGACCAGTACCAGGTCCGGCACGTTCGGGTCCTTGGCGCGACTGGCTTGCCACTGCTCAAGGAAAAACGTCATGTTCTTGCGGGGCTCGCGGGTGCCCACCACCAACCAGTAGCGTGCCGGCAAACCCTCGGGCAGTGGTTCTGGGGCCTCGGTAAACTCCGGCACCAGGTTATTCAACACCCGGAACTTAGCCCGCGCCCAGGGGAACAGGCGCGCCGCTTCATCGCACGAGAATTGCGAGGGGCACCACACGCGATCTGCCTGCCACACCGACCAGGCAATCGACGCGCTATCGATCAAGCGATAGGCCAGGGCCTTGAGTCTGGAGCGATGGAAGTTGCGGTGGGTCAGTTGAAACAGGTCGTGCAGTACCAGTACATAGCGGGTACCGGCGGGTTTGCGGCACAAGGGCAAGCCCATGTTGGCCGTGGCGATGTACAGGTCGATCCGCTGTGCGTGGATCGCCCGGGGCAAGAAAGCGCGCTCGAAACGCCAGCGCACCTGGGGGCGCTGCAGGCCTTCCAATGGGCTGGCCCAGGCCGGGCAAACCGCTGTTTCGCGCTGCGGATGATCCAGTGGTGCCTCGGTCAACAGCACCACTTCAGTGGCGTCCCGGGCGCGCAAGGCGTGTTCCAGGGCCAGGACCTGACGGGCGATGCCCGACGAAGGCGCGACCGTGGCGGGGCGGTAATCCAGAGCTACGCGCATGCTTGGGGCTCCTGATGGGTCGGCAAGGTGCGGTAGATCTGCTCCAGTTCGTTACCGGCCACCGCCCAGTCGTGATAGTTGCGCGCGTAGTCACGCGCGGCATCGGCCAATTGGCGGGCCAGCGCCGGTTCGTCCAGCAGGCGCACAACCCCATCCGCCAGGGCCTCGGCGCTTTCGCCGGCCAGATAGTGCGCCTGCGCCTCAACCGCCAGGCCGGACACGCCCTGGGCGGTGCTCACCAACGGCAGGCCGGCGGCCATGGCCTCCAGCACTTTGAGTTTGGAGCCGCCGCCATGGCGCAGGGCGGCGACAAAGCCTGCGCAGCGACGCTGCAAGGCGCTCAGGTCGGGGACAAACCCCTGCCATTCAATGCGTTCGTCCGGCCAACGCTCGCGCCAGTGCTCGGGCAAGCCGTAGCCGGCGACGGCCAGGCGGGCGCCGGGGCACTGCAACCAGACCCGGGGGAAGATTTCGTCGAGCAGCCACTGCACCGCGTCGAGGTTCGGCGCGTATTCGTAGTTGCCGACAAACAACAGGCGCTGGCCCTGCGGGTCGGCGCTGACTGTGCTGAAAGCGCGGCTGTCGACCCCATTGACCACCACGCTCACGGGGGTCGCAGTCAATTGGCCGATGGCCTGGGCATCGGCCTGGGTCACGGCGACCACATGGCACGCTGCATCAAACGCCTTGCGCTCCCATTTCCGGCAGCGCCATTGGTCATAGCGCACGAACGGTGCGGCCCACTTTGGAAAGCGGTCATAGGTGGCGCCGCCCAGGCTCGATTCCAGGTTGTGCTCGGTGAGCACGAAGTCCCGCGATTGCTGCTGCAAGGTGTGCAAGTACGGTTGCAGGCTGTAGCTGTGTTCCACCTGGATCACATCCCAGGTTTCGTTCAGCAGTTGGGCAAAGCGTGCCTGCAACGGGGCCGACAGGCCATTGATCGTGGTCAGCAGCGGCCAGGGCGCAAACACCCCGGCGAGCAGGGTCAGGGGGTGTTTCAGTGGCCGGCGCGGGACCACGATCAGGCGTTCGAGCAAGGGTTCAAGGGCGGCGTGACTGGCGGCATCGGCCGGGGTTTTCGATTGCACCAACAAGGTGATGCGATGCCCGCGCTCACTCAAGGTGCGCAGCAAATGGTATTGCCGGGTCTTGCCGCCGCTGGTCATCGGCCACGGCAGATAGGGCACAATCCACAGGATTCTCACGTGCAGCTCTCCATGCCTGGGCGTGCTACCACACCAAGATCTGTAACGTCGGTTTCACCGCAGGGCGAATGCCGTTGTAGTCGTTAAGGGTTTGCCGGGCGCCGGTCAGCGGGTCCAGCAGTTCGGCGTTTTTGACCTCGGGCAAGGTGATGCTGGTGCCTTCGGCACTCCAGTACATCAACAGGCGTTTGCCGTCGTTGCGGGTCCAGGCCACGCTGTACAAGGTTTTCGGTACATCCTTGAGCACCGGCGTGGCGCCGGGCTTGAGGGTCGGGCCGGTGATTTCGAGGAAGCGGGCGAGGGCGTTGTACACCGGCTTGGGTTCGCCGTTGAGGTCCAGCAGGCCATAGTGCTGGTCGCGCACGGATGCGCGCTCATCCAGGTCGGACAGGGCAAACAGGAAAATCTTCTGGTAGTCCTGGGACGCCATCAGCGCCAGGCGCCGCAAGGTGAAGTCGGCCTGGCCGTCGATGCCAATCAGGTCCTGCATTTCCTTGGGCCCGCTGTAGCTGGACCAGCCCCACTCGGTGGCCCAGACATCCTTGACCCCGGCACCGTGCAGCACCGCATTGAGCTGGTCGCCGCGCAGCAGTACTTCGTTCTTGCCCGGTTCGTCGGTTTCCGGGGTCATCGAATACGGGTGATACGCCGCCACCATGCCCAGGCTTTGTACGCCCAGCTTGCCTAGGGCTTCGAACATCAAGGTCTTGCCACGCGGCGGCATCTGGCTGTAGTACGCCATGCCCCCCATCACCTGGATCTTGCCCGGTGCGGCAATGTTCAAGGCTTGATGACTGGCCAGCAGCAAGCGCGCGTATTCCTCGGCGTTGACTTGCGGGCGCCAGTTGTTCGGCAGGTTCTGTTCGTTCCACACCTGCCAGGCGTCGATATTCGGGTAGCGCTTGGCCAGCAATGCCAGGCGCAGGGCATACACGCTGGCATCCCGTGGGCGGTACTGGTCCTGGAAGTCCGCGCCCCTGGGGGCGGTGGTGATAAACGGCGCCGAGCCCACCAGGTAGAACACCGAACGGATTTTCTCGGCGGTCAGGGTGCGGTCCAGTTCATCGAAGGTGCTCAGTTGATAGTCTTCTTCCTTGGGTTCCAGGCGGTCCCAGTGCAGGTCGACGCGCACCCAGTCCAATCCCAGTTTCTGGTATTGGCGGATCTGTTTTTGGTACTGCTCGGGCTTGAACCACAAAAAGTGCGCGTTCACCCCCAAAAACTCGCGCCATTGCACGGTGCGTTGGGGCGCCAGGTTCACCGGCTCCGCGTCGACGTTTTCACTGAGCAGCAGCGCGCCGCCAACGGCCAGCGCAATCACCAGCGGCAGGTAGCGCCACATCCGACGAGTAGGCGAAATGTTCATCACAAAGGCTCCTTGACTGCGGCCTGGAACAACTCGGCAAAGCGTTGGGCGGTACTGGACCACTGGCGCTGGCGGCCGATGTCGGCAGCGTGGTCGGCCCATTGACAGGCTTGTTGCGGGTCGAGGATCAGGCGATCCAGGGCAGCGCTCAACGAGTCGATATCGCCCTGTTGGTAGGTGATGCCATTGCCCCCGGCAACTTCTTCGGCGAAGGCGCGGGCATTGGAAGTAATCACCCCGCGCCCGCAGGCGTTGGCCCAGGACAGCGCACCGCTGGTGCCGCGCATCTGGCCGAGAAAACCGAGTTTTTTCGATTCGCGGTACGGCAACACCATCACATGGTGGGCCTGGATCGTGTGCGGGATATCGGCTGAGGGCAGGTCCAGTTGCCAGTCCACCACATCGCCCAGTTGCAGGGTGGCGATCAGTTGGCGCAGGCCATCGAGGTAGTTGCCGGCCGGGTCGAACGTCATCTCCGGCGCGGTGCCCCCGGCGAGGGTCAGGCGTACCTGGCCACGGCATTGTGGATGGGCGGTCAGGGAGCGGGCCAGGGCCTGTAGCAGGTCCTCGATGCCCTTGCCCCGGTAGATAAAGCCGAAATACAGCAGGCGCAGCGGTTGCAACGGCGGCAAGGCCACGGGGGCGATGGGCAGGTTGCCGTGGGCAATCACTGCCACTTGTCCGGGATTCAGGCCCATGCGCTGGCGCAGGCAGTCGCCACCCAGGCGGGTGAGGGTAATCAGGCGGCGCATGCTTTTGGCCAGGCGCCGCTCTTCGTGAAGGGTCAATGGATCGGCCAGCAACGCCGCCGCCTGGGGCAGCGGGTGGGGCAGGCGTTCAAGCAGGGTCAGCGGGAAAAACAGCTTGGCCCGGCGCCAGATCAGGCGCTCCGGGTCATGCACGGTGGCGGTCAGCGGTAACTGCGGCTGGGCCCGGCGCAAATAGTCCAGGGCCTGGAACTCACCAAAACGCCCGCCACCCAGTTCGGCATGGACCAGGTCCACGCTGCGCCAGTCAAAGGCTTGCAGGCGGCGTAATTGCTCCGCCAGGTCCTGGCAGCCTTCCAGCGGCGTCAGCACTTCCAGGCCCAGTTCGCGCAACGCGCTGCGCAAGTGCGCAGCGTAGTCGGCGATCCCGGTCTGTTCCGGTGGCAGCGGCGCCAGCAACGCAATGCGCATCAGGCCGCACCGCGCCAGCTGTTGATCCGCGCCAGGACATTGGCCGGCACTTCGAAGCGGCGGCGGTTGAGGATCATCCCGTCGACTTTGCCAAACGCGGTGGTCAGCAACGACAGAGCGTTCTCGATGGTCGGCACGGTGCTGGTGCGGGCTTCGATGACCAGCACGATCTGGTCGGCGCGGCGCAGGGTAAGGAACGCCTGCGGGTTGGACGACAGGGCAGACGCGTCCAACAGCAGCACTTCACCTGGCTTTGCGGCTTCGCTGCCGTTGACCGAGACCCGGTGCCCGCGCTCTTCCAGCAGGCGCTTGAGTTGCTCGATGATAAAGCTCACGCCTTCGCCATGCCGTGCCGACGTCAGGCCCAGGGCAAAGCCCTCGCTGGCGATGCGCTCGGCGGGCAGCAGGCTGTACAGGCGATAGATGCTGGCGGTGAGGGCTGCCGGTGTGGCGTGTTGTACATCGGGGATGCTGCTCCACAGCGGGATACCGAACACTTCCTGCAATCGCGCGCCATCGTGGATACGCTGGTCCAGCAGGTACAGCACGTAAATGGTCAGCAAACCGACAGCCAGGCCGGCAGGAATGGTGAACAGCAGAATCAGCAGGCTCTTGGGAAACACGCGCGCCGGGTTGAGGGTGGCGTGTTCGATCAGGGCAATGTTGCTGATCTGGCTGCTGTCCAGTTCATGGTCGATGCGTGCCTGTTCAAGGTTTTCCGAGTACAGCGCATAGCTTTTCTCGGCGGTGCGCAGTTGCTGGGTCAGCTTGTTCAGCTCGGGTTCATCGGTCATCGCCTGGTCACGCTGGGCGCGCAGTTCGGCGAGGGTCTTGTCGTAGTTCTCGATTTCCCCGGCCAGTTTGCGCTCTTGCAACTGGGCGTCGATGATCTGCTGCTTGACGTTGATTACCAGGCTGTTGGGCGCGGTGTTTTGCGAGCGTTCCAGGCGGGTCGCTTCCTGGGCGCTGAGGTCTTGCATGTCGCGGATGTTCTGCTCGATCTGGTTGACCTGCGGCGTGCCGGGCAGGTAGGTGCGCAGCAGGCGCGCGCGTTCGACTTGCAAGGCATTGAGCTGGCGCTTGAGGTCAAGCTGGGTGGGGTTGAGGCTGGTTTCCCGGCCCGTCACCACTTCGGCCGGCTGGTTCTTGATCTGCTGGCTGGCGTTGGCCAGGAAGCTGCGGATCCCCGCGATCTGGTTTTGCGCGGTGACCTTGGCGTCGGTGACGCGGTCGATCTGGTTGGTCAGGTTTTTCAGGCGCGCGTCCACGCTGATCGAGTCGATCTGCTTCAAGCGGCCCTGCAGTTCATCCTTGAGCCCCTGGATATTGGTGGCGACCTTGGTGCGCTCGGCTTCATAGAAGGTGTGCAGGCTCTTGCGCCCGAGAATCCGTGCGCGCTCCTCCAGGTAAGCATCGACCCAGGTCTCGACGACTTTCTGGGCGATGACCGGATCATCCCAGGTGAAGGAAATCTCGATCACCGAAGAGCCTGGTTCGTGGCCGGCCTCGAAGTTCTTCTCCAGTTTGGTTGCCAGGCGTTCCAGCGGGCTTTGCTTCTCGGCAAGGCCGATGAGTTGCAGGACGCTGCGCACGGCATCGAGCACTTCACCGGCGGCTTTCTTGACGTAGAACTTAGTGACTTTCCAGAAGCCCTGTGGCGGCTCGGACGTCATCGCCAGGTAGCGTTCGGCAACGATATGCACGATTGGGCGGCCGGTGAGCATTTTTTCTTCGTCGACAATCGGGTCGTGCTGGGTGCTCGGCGCAATCAGCGTCTGGCGGTTGGCGGCTTCGATCGGTAGCGTAGTGTTGTCCCGTCCTGGCTTGACCAGCAGGCGCGCGTCGGACTCATAGCGCGCCGGCAACAGGAAGGCACCCAACACGGCCACCACGATCGTGGTGATCACGGCCAGTTTGAATTCGCGGCGGAAGATGAAAAACAGCCGCAAGAGGTCGCGTAGAGAGCGGATTTCGATCACAGGATCACTCCATTGAATATGTGGTGTACGCCAGACGGGAACAGTCGGTTCGAGTGATACGAAGCCTGGTCCATAATCATTGGCCTGCGTTGATGACGGGGTTGTTGTAGATGGTGTTGCCGCTGTTCTTCACGCCGCTGTCGTTGAGGTCGTAGTTCAAGCCCACGCCAATCCCCTTGTTGATCGGGAACAGGCGAGTGAAGTACATATCCACCGCTTCCACCGTGGCGCCGATCGTCGATTGCGGCACGTAGATCAAATCACCGCGCTGCAACGCTACCCGTGGGTGGTTGGGGTTGGTCAGCATGCTTTCCAGGTTGATGAAGTACATCTTGTACTTGCCATCGGCACCGGTACGCAGCAGGGCAACGTTGGAGCTGTCGGCCGAGGCCAATACACCGCCGGAACTGAGCAGGGCCTGTTCCACACTGACGTTGCCCGCCAGGTCGAAAAACGCCGGGTTCGGCACCGCACCGCCGATAAACACCTTGTTGCTCGGGGCGCTGGCGATGTTCACCGTCACTGCCGGCTCGCGGTAGATGCGCTTGTACTTGTCGGTGATTTCCTTGCCCAGGTCTTCAGGTGTGCGCAACGCCGCCTTGACTCGACCAATATTGGGGATCGAGATCACACCGTCAGGCCGCACAACGAACACCGTCATGTCGTCGGCCGCTGCAGGCTCCTGGGCATCACGCACGATGCGCAGCAAGTCACCGCTCTGGATCAGCACCTGCGGCGGGGGCAGGTCGGCCAGGCCCAACGCGGCCTGATGCCCGGCCTTGAGCGTGTTGTTATCAGGAAGCGGCACCCGCGCGGGGGTCGAACAACCAGCCAGCCAGATCGAGGCACTCAACAGGCTGAACAGGGTAAGACGGGAACGTCGGTTGGTAGTCTTCATGACGGCTCAAGTCCAGTAGGTGGAAAACATGCCCAGGCGCTGCTTGAGCGCGTTGGGCAAGTAGCGTTCAAGGTGGCCGAGGCGATAGCCCAGCAATTTAAAGGCACTGCGCACCACCACTTCGGGGGCGCGGTGCAAGGCGTTGGCCTCGCGCAAGGCACGTAATTCGGCCAGTACATAGCGTTTACCTTCACCGCCGGCGTCGCCAAACGCCTGGCGGATCCATGGCTCGCGGCCGTAGAACACACCAATGTCGAAGTAGCGGTGAAACTCGTCCATCAGGCGGTAATCGTGGGAGTGATAGACCCGGGCGCTGGCCGCGTACTGCACCTTCCACCCGGCCAGCAGCATGCGCGCGGCGACGTAGGCGTCCTCGCTGCCGATCACATCGGACGGGAACCCGCCCACGGCCTGCAGGGCGCTGCGTCGGTACACGGAGAACGAGTCGGAACTGAAGCAGGTCTTGATCCCTAACTGCGGTGCATCGGCCAGGCTTTTGCTGCAGCTGTGGGCCGGGTAATTGAAGTGCCGCGACTGCGCGCCCAGCACACCCGCACCGGGGTGCGGCAGCTGGCGGCCATAGGCGACGCCGTTGAGCGGGTCCAGTTGCAGCTCGTCGAGCAACTTGGCGAACGTCTCGGGCTCGGCCGGAATCGCGTCCTGGGTCATCACGATCAGGGCGTCGCCGCCCACGTGTTCGCTGGCCCAGCGCCGGGTGCCGCCGTGGTTGAAGTCACGGGCATCGATCACTTCGACACGCGCGCCGAACTCGCGAAAGCGCGCCACGGTGTCATCGCTCGATGCGCTATCGACCACCAGCATCTCGTCGGGTTGCACGGTCTGCATGCGCAGCGCCGGCAGCAAGCGGTCGAGGTGGCTGGCAGCGTTGCGGGTCGGGATGATCAGGGAGGTACGCATCAGGGCTGGGGCTCGCTGGCGGGCGCACGGCCGTAGATATCGTCGAAGCGCACGATGTCGTCTTCACCCAGGTATTCGCCGCTCTGCACCTCAATCATCACCAGGTCGATGATGCCGGGGTTGGTCAGGCGGTGTTTGTGCCCGGCGGGAATATAGGTGGACTCGTTCATGTTGAGCAGGATCTCGCGCTCGCCATTGGTGATCATTGCCGCGCCGCTGACCACTACCCAGTGTTCGCTGCGGTGGTGGTGCATCTGCAAAGACAGCGAGCCCTTGGGCTTGACCACGATGCGCTTGATCTTGAAGCGAGTGCTTTCCTCCAGCACCGTGTAAGTGCCCCAGGGCCGGGTGACGGTGCGGTGCAGGCTGAATGCCGGATGGTTCTGGCGCTTGAGCTCGGCGACGATATGGCGTACGTCCTGGCTGCGATTGGCGTCGGCAATCAGCAGGGCATCGGGGGTGTCGACGATGATCAGGTCGCGCACCCCGACTGCACCCAGCACACGCTTGGGCGAGTCGATGTAGCAGTTGTGCACGTCGTGCAGGATCGCTTCGCCATTGATCTGGTTGCCGTTGTCGTCACTGGGGGTCAGTTGGCGCAGGGCTTCCCAGGAGCCGATATCGCTCCAGCCAATATCACAGGGCACCACGGCGACCTGGGCGGATTTCTCCATCAGGGCCACGTCGATGGAAATGTCCGGCGCGGTGCCAAACCCTTGCGGGCTCAGTTCACGCTGGCGGCTGCTGCTGCTCTGCAGGCTGGTGCTGTGCTCCAGCGCCGCCCTGGCCGCGTCCAGCACCGCCGGGGCGTGGGTCGCCAGTTCGTCGAGCACAGTGGCGGCCTTGAAGCAGAACATCCCGGCATTCCACAGGTGCTTGCCGCCGTCCAGGTAGCCTTGGGCGGTGGCCAGGTCGGGTTTCTCCACGAACCGCTGGACGCGGAATCCTTGCGCCAGGGCCGTGCCTTGTTCGATGTAGCCAAAGCCGGTCTCGGGGCGGTCGGGCTGGATGCCGAAGGTCACCAGATAACCCGCTTCGGCCAATTCGCGGGCCTGGGCCACGGCCTGGGCGAAGGCGCTTTCATCGAGGATCAGGTGGTCGGCAGGCATCACCAGCAACTGCGCGTCGCCGCCGAAAAACTCTTGCACATGCAAGGCGGCGACGGCGATGGCGGCAGCCGTGTTGCGGCCGAACGGCTCCAGCAATAAATCCAGGCCCAGTTGGGCCTGATTGACTGCGCGGTAATCATCGAGGGTGCGAAACAGCAGGTCGCGGTTGGTCACTGTCAGCACGCTGTCGACCCCCGGCAGGTGGCTGGCGCGCAGGAAGGTTTTCTGCAACAGGCTCTGGTCGTCGCGCATGCGCATGAACGGCTTGGGCATGTTCTGCCGCGAAACCGGCCACAGCCGCGTGCCCGAGCCACCGGAAATGATGCACGGAATCAATCCGTTGAGGGTGTTCATCAATAAACTTCCTTGGTGGAAAGGACGGCCGGGACCGTCATGAAAACGATGTACAGGTCAAACCACACCGACCATTTGGCGATGTATTCCAGGTCGTATTCGACCCGTTTCTGGATCTTGAACAGGGTGTCGGTTTCACCGCGGTAGCCATTGATCTGGGCCCAGCCGGTGATGCCCGGCTTGACCCGGTGGCGCGAGCTGTATTCGTTGACCGCTTCCTCGAAAGGAATCCCGGCCGCCTTGGTGGCGGTGGCGTGGGGACGCGGGCCGACCATCGACATGTTGCCCAGCAGTACGTTGAACAGTTGCGGCAGCTCGTCGATGCTGGTCTTGCGAATGATGCGCCCGACCCGAGTGATGCGCGGGTCGAGGCGGGTGGTCTGGCATTCGGCATTGACGTCGGTCTGCTCGACGTACATCGAGCGGAACTTGAAGACACGGATCAGGTTGTCGTTGTAGCCAAAGCGCTTCTGCCGGAACAGCACCGGGCCTTTTGAGTCGAGTTTGATGGCCAGGGCGGTCACCAGCATGATCGGCGACAGCAACAACAGGCCGGCACTGGCCAGCAGCAGGTCTTCGCAGCGCTTGATAAACGGTGACCAGCCACGCAGCGGCAACTGTGAGGTATTGAACATCAGGATGCCGCCGACATCGGTGATGCGGTTATGGCCATAGCGCAGGGCGGCCATGTCCGGCACCAGCATGACGTTCACCGACATCTGCCGCAGGCGCTTGACCAGCCCGTTGATACGCTGCTCGGCGGCCCAGGGCAGGGTAATCATCACCTGATTGACCTGCTCGGAGCGGATCAGCTTTTCCAGGTCGCGGGTGTTGCCCAGCAACGGCAGGTTGCTCAACTCCTTGGGAATGCGTTCGGTGCGGTCGTCGATAAAACCGATCAGGCCGGAGCGGATATCACTGTTGCGTGACAGGTGTTCGGCCACATGGACGGCGGTGTCGGTAAAGCCGAGGATCACCGTGCGCTGCAGGAACTTGCCGTTCTTCATCAGGTTGCGGTAGAGGCGCAGCATCAGGATGCGCTCCACGCCAAACAGGATCAGGCTCAAGGAAAACCAGAACATCAGGTTGCGCGGGCTCAACTGCGGAAACAGCAGCAGGATCTGGTACATGAACAGCAGGATGCAAAACGCGGAAATCCAGGCGGTCAACATGATGCGAAAACGCAGGCGGTTGCTGAACAGATCCTCGGAGTACACCCCCAGGGCCTGGAACAGAATGATGGTCAGGATCGCAAAGAACAGCAGCAGGCCAAGGTAGTGGCTACGCATTTGCGGGTCCACCGGATCCGGATAGAACAACAGGATCATCGCCGGCAGGACCGCCGTCAGGCCGTGGAGTAATTTGACGAAAACCACAAAAAACTCAACAAAGCCGGTACGAGTCAGAAACAGGCTGTCGACTGACGACTTCTCACGCATAAATCATCCCTCAATACACCACCAGGACTTCCCTGTTCGTTTGCTCATCCATAAGGCAGTTCTGCTTTATAAGCGGCGCAAGGCGAACGACTGCTTTCACTGGGTAACGCGCAATGACCTGTCTAACGCAGGCATTTGCAAAGTAATGTCTAAATGATGGCTCCTTTTGAATTTCTCGTCAAGGTTTTGACTTTTTTCAAGTTGCCTGCCGTCATTTCTCATAAGATACTCTTGTCGTGACGGTTTGTTGACATGTTTTGCTGTGGCTATCAGATTTATCGAGAATGAGTGATGGCTTTTTGGAGTGTAGGAACAAAAATGGGAATTTACCTGCGGGGAGGGAAATCAATTTTTTGACGGAGTGTAGGAAGGATGTGGGCTGAATCTAGAACTGTAGGCGCGGGATTGCCGGCGAATAGGCGTCGTTCTCGCCTTCTCTGGTATCGGTGGCTGAGGTAGGACTAATCTACGGTTTTCCCTGGCGGATGAGTTGAGCATGATCGATCTCGCAACCCTGGCGGTTTTCTCTGGCTCCGTGCTGCTGCTGTTGCTGTCGCCTGGGCCGAACATGGCCTTTGTCATCAGTCATGGCGTGAGCTACGGCTGGCGTGGTGGGGTGGCGGCCGGCCTGGGGATCGGGGTGGCGGACCTGCTGCTGACCGCATTGACGGCTACTGGCGTCACGGCCCTGGTTGCCAGTTGGCCCCCGGCCTTTGATCTGATTCGCTATGCCGGCGTGGTCTACCTGCTGTGGCTGGCGTTCAAGACCCTGCAGAAAAAACCGTCCCTGGACACCGCTCGGGTGGAGCGGGTACGCCTGGGTGGGGTGTTTATGCGCGCCATGCTCAACAGCTTGCTCAACCCCAAGGCGCTGTTGTTTTTCATGGTGTTCCTGCCGCAGTTCGTCAAGCCCGAGGCCGGCCCCATTGCCCTGCAGTTGGTGCAGCTGGGGCTGCTCCTGACGTTGATTGCGGGGGTTTTTCACGCGGTGCTGGGGATTTTTGGCGGGGCGATCAGCCGATTTTTCGCCAGCAGTGAAAAGACTGCAGTGTTGCAAAAATGGGGGCTGGCCACGGTGTTGACGGTGTTGGCCGTGCGCCTGGCGTTGATGCCGCGCACTGTGTAGCAATTCTCCTGTGGGAGCGGGCTTGCTCCCACATGGGGGATGCGCTGGCCTTCAGCCCAACCGCGCCGCCGCCCGTGCGGCGATTTCGCCACGGGTCTTGCGTGATTCGGCCGTGCGTTTGTTGGCCTCGTCCAGCACATGCCGTGGCGCGGTGTCTGGTCGGCCGGCATTGAAGGGCGGGGCCGGCGCATATTCGAGCTGCAATTGCACCAGTTGCGCAGCGGCCTCGCTGTACAACTCGGCGGCCAGGGTCAGGGCAAAATCGATTCCCGCCGTGATGCCACCGCCGCTAAACAGGTTGCCGTCGCGTACCACACGCTCCTGCACTGGCGTCGCGCCCAGGGTGGCCAGCATGTCGTGATAGGCCCAGTGTGTGGTGGCGCGCCGCCCACGCAGCAAGCCTGCCGCGCCCAGTACCAGCGAGCCGGTACACACCGACGTCACATAGCGTGCGGTCTGGGATTGTGCCCGCAGAAAGTCCAGAGTCGGCTCATCTTCCATCAGCGCTCCCACCCCCGAGCCACCCGGCACGCAGACCACGTCCAGCACCGGGCAGGTGTCATAAGTGAGGGTCGGCGTGAGTACCAACCCGGTGCTGGAGGTGATTGGCGCCAGGTCTTTCCAGATCAGGTGCAGCTTCACATCCGGCAATGACGCCAGCACGTCGTAAGGGCCGGTGAGGTCCAGTTGCTGGATGCCGGGGAACAACACAAAGCCGATCTGCAAGGTCATGGTGAAACTCCAGAAGAGGGGATGGACGGCTTCACTCTAGTGGCCTAGGCTTTGGCGCATACGCCATTGAGCCCACGAATCACGCCAATCATGTCGAAAATCATCCATGTGCTCGCTTTTCCCAACGTGCAGGTACTCGACGTCACCGGGCCCCTGCAAGTGTTTGCCACGGCCAACGACTTGGCGCGCCAGCAAGGCTTGCCGCTGCCCTATGCGGTCAACGTGATTGCTGCCCAGGACGAACCGGTGATGACATCCGCCGGTCTGGCCCTGCTGGCCGCGCCGTTGCCAGCCGCCGAGACGCCCTGCGACACCCTGGTGATCGCCGGTGGCTGGGGCGTGTATGGCGCGGCCGAGGATCCGGCCCTGGTGGAGTGGGTCCGGCAAAAAGCCACGCAGGCGCGGCGCATGACCTCGGTGTGCACCGGTGCCTTCCTGCTGGCCGCCAGCGGCTTGTTGGACGGCTGCCGTGTCGTGACCCACTGGACGCGTTGTGAGGAACTGGCGCGCAAATATCCCAGGCTGCAGGTCGAAGCCAACCCGATCTTTATCCAGCAGGGGGCGCTCTGGACCTCGGCGGGGGTCACGGCCGGCATCGATTTGTGCCTGGCCCTGGTGGAGGAGGACCTGGGCCGAGCGGTCGCCCTGGAAGTGGCGCGGCACCTGGTGGTGTTTCTCAAACGCCCCGGTGGGCAGTCGCAGTTCAGCGTCACCTTGTCCCTGCAAAAGGGCGACAACCGTTTCAGCGAATTGCATGCGTGGATTGCCGAGCACTTGCACCTGGACTTGAACATCCCGACCCTGGCGGCTGCGTGCGGCATGAGCGAGCGCAGCTTCGTGCGCCACTACCGCGCCGAAACCGGCCAGACCCCGGCGCGGGCGGTGGAACTGATCCGCGTGGAAACCGCACGCCGGCAACTGGCCGACAGCGCCGTGGCGATCAAGCGCATCGCTGTGCAATGTGGCTTTGGCAGCGAAGAAACCATGCGCCGCAGTTTTGTCCGAGCCTTGTCGATCAGCCCGCAGCTTTACCGCGAGCGGTTTTCGGCGCCAGCCTGAGTCTGCCCAAGTAATTCAAACAGTGCGTCAAGCGTGGCCTGCGGTGCTTCCTGGGGAATGTTGTGGCCCACCCCGGCGAGCACCCGGCGCCGATAGAATCCGCTGAAATTCCCCACATCGTCATCCACCTCCGGCGCCGGGCCGACACCGTCGTCGGCACCGCACAGCGAAATACTCGGCACCGAGATCGGCGGCGGCTTCACTAACGCCTGTTCAATCGGCTCCAGCGCCGGATCACCCTCGGCATACATGAAACGATGGCGATAGGAGTGGATCACCACGTCGACAAAGTCCGGGTTATCAAACGATGGCGCGGTCTGCGGGTAAAGGCTTGGCCCCTCGGCCCAGGAGGGCGACCAGAGCGACCACAGCAATTTGCACAACTCACGGCGGTTGGCCGTCAGGCCATCGACGCCCCGTTGGGTGTGGAAGTAGAACTGGTACCACAACCGATGCTCGGTGAGCGGCGCGCGTGGCTGGATGGACCTGGCGATATCTTGAATGTTGTAGCCGTCACCCGTGACCAGGCAGCGTACCCGCTCAGGCCAAAGCGCCGCGACAATACACGCGGCGCGCCCGCCCCAGTCATAACCGACGAGGGCGGCCTGGCCGATGGACAGGGCATCCATGAAGTCCAGCAGGTCCTTGGCCAGCGCCGCCTGCTGGCCGGAGCGCATCACCTGGGCGTGGGCAAAGCGGGTCGGGCCATAGCCGCGCAGGTAAGGCACCAGCACGCGATAACCGGCCTCGGCCAGCACCGGCGCGATGGCATCGTAAGCGCGAGGGTCATAGGGGAAACCGTGCAGCAGAATCACCACTTCACCCCCGGCAGGGCCATGGGCTTGGTAAGCGATATCGAGCATGGGGGTGCGGGTATACAGCAGCGCGATCGAGGGGCTCATCGGGACTCCGTTCGGGTCACAGCAGTGAGACTGGACTTTAGCGCGAAACGGTTACGTGTTCTGCTGTGCCTGTGCCGCCGCCATCGCAGCCTCGCTAAAGCTCGACAGTTCCCACAGGGGATTGGTGGTGGACCCGGGATTTCAGTCTGGATGAAGATCAAAGGTGGGAGCTGTCGAGCCCCGGCGAGGCTGCGATAGCGGTGGATCAGGCGACATCTTCAGCGCCTGTACCGCCGCCATCGCAGCCTCGCTAAAGCTCGACAGCTCCCACAGGGGATTGGTGGTGGATCCGGGATTTTAGTCTGGATGAAGATCAAAGGTGGGAGCTGTCGAGCCCCGGCGAGGCTGCGATAGCGGTGGATCAGGCGACATCTGCTGTGCCTGTGCCACCGCTATCGCAGCCTCGCTAAAGCTCGACAGCTCCCACAAGGGATTGGCGG